>CAZVUU010000033.1:1191-20819 GCA_964630465.1 uncultured Christensenella sp. | reverse complement strand
CCGGAATGACGGTAGTAAATTTTCTGATCCAGCTTTTTGCCGGTCAGGACAACTTTGTCCGCGTTGACGATGATCACATGATCGCCGGTGTCAACATGGGGGGTATAGGTGGGTTTATGCTTGCCGCGCAGGATGTTGGCAACCTGGCTGGCTAAGCGACCAAGCACCATGCCTTCTGCATCAACAACATACCACTTGCGCTCAACTGTCTGCGCATTTGCCATGTAGGTATTCAAAGTTGAATTTCCTCCTAAACATTGTGTGCATACGCAAGTCTGTGATGGTCGCACCTACCTGCTTACTGCGTTCAATAGTTCCGGGGCTGCGGCCTATTGATGCAACGACTATAATACAATTCAAATGCCTTCCTGTCAAGGCATTTGCCTTGAATTTTCGCAAAATCGTTGACAAAACCGTGATGCTGTGCTAACCTGTTCAAGGCTTTAAGAAGCCTGTGCCACAGACAGCCGGTGCGCAATTGCGCGTAATGACATCGTCAGCCTGCCGAGGCGCAAGAAGCATAATGTTTTATGCCCTTGTGCCATGCACAAGGGTTTCTTTATTATCAGCCTGAAAGCAGGTGAAATCATTTGAGCAATGTAAATGAAGTCAAGCTGTCCCGAAACGCGCTGGCAAAGCGTGAAATGGTCGCTGAAATCGCTGAAAAGATCAGAAGCGCTCAGTCTGTTATCGTCTTGAGCTCCTCAGGGGTCACAGTCGCTGAGATTACCGCGCTGCGCAACCGGTTCCGCGAAGCGGGCGTTGAGTACAAAGTGCTGAAAAACACCTTGGTCCAGCGAGCGATGGAAGAGCTGGAAATCAGCAGCCTGGACAGCATCCTGGAAGGCCCCTCCGCGTTTGCCTTTGGCATAGAAGACGCGGTTGCGCCCGCGAAAATTATCTGCGACTATATGGCCGAGCAAAAGGCGAACAATAAGTTCACCATCAAGGCCGGTCTGGTCGAAGGTACCTACATGAGCCCCGCCGCTGTCGAGGCTCTAGCGAAGCTGCCGAGCAGGGATGTGCTTATCGCCAAGGCCATGGGCAGCCTGAATGCCCCGATCACCAATTTCGTCGGTGTTCTCAGCGCAACGCTGCGCTCCCTGGTCTATGCCGTTGACGCTGTACGCAAACAAAAAGAAGCTGAGTAATCCTGCGGTATCTGCCTTATTATTTAAAATTTTGGAGGAATTAAACCATGAATCGCGAAGAAATCCTGTCCGCAATTGAATCCATGACTGTCCTGGAACTGGCCGAGCTGGTCAAAGAACTGGAAGAGAAGTTTGGCGTTTCCGCCGCTGCCCCCGTTGCCGCCGCTGCTGCTCCTGTGGCTGCCGCTGCTGCTGCCCCCGCTGAAGAGCAGACCGAGTTTGACGTCATCCTGACCGAGACCGGCTCCGAGAAGATCAAGGTCATCAAGGTCGTCCGCGAAGTCGTCAGCGGCCTGGGCCTGAAGGAAGCCAAGGACTTTGTTGAGTCCACCCCCAAGACCATCAAGGAAGGCCTGCCCAAGGCCGATGCCGAGAAGATCAAGAAGCAGTTTGAAGACGTCGGCGCCAAGGTCGAAATCAAGTAATCAACACTCACAAAATATCAGCAAAGCCTCGCCGTTCATTCGGCGGGGCTTTGCCGTGCATATGGCACTATATCTTTGTTCAGCTATTTGTTTTGACCCTTTTGATGTCCGATCAGTTCAAAGAAGGCCGCCTCGTCCAGCACCGGGATGCCCAGCTGTCTCGCCTTCGTCAGTTTGCTTCCGGCCCTCTCGCCGCAGACTAAAAAAGAGGTTTTGCGGCTGACGGAGGACGACACCATCCCGCCGTGGCGTCGGATCAACTCCTCCGCTTCCTCGCGCCCCATGGCGCTCAGGGTACCGGTCACCACCAGGGTCCTGCCTTCGAATGTGTCGCCGCTCCCGCCATCCTCTTGAGCCTCCTGCGGTCTGATGCCCAGGGCAAGAAGGCTGTCGATCAGACGGATATTCTGCGGATCGCGGAAGAAGTCCTGTATGCTCTGCGCCAGTACATCCCCCACGCCGTCAACCCGGGACAGCTCTTCAAGGCCCGCCTCTCTTAGCCCGGCGAGGCTGCCAAAGTGTGACGCTATCTCCCTGGCGGTCGTTCTGCCGATATTGGGAATGCCGATCGCGAACAGGAAGGCATCCAGCCTGCGCTCCTTGCTGGAACGGATGGAATCGATGAGACCATCCGCTTTTTTATCTTTAAAACCGGGAAGACTGAGCAGCTGCTCACGCGTCAGGGAATACAGGGAGTCGGGTTCTCGGACATGCAGAGCGTCAAAGAACAGCGAAGCCGTCTTATCTGAGAATCCGGCGATATCCATCGCGTCGCGCCCGGCATAGTGCGTAAGGCGCGCAACGACCTGCGGCTTGCATCCGTCCCGATTAAGGCAGAAAAGATGCGCGCCGATTTCATGCAGCTCGCTTGCACAGGCTGGGCATACTTCGGGCTTTTCAATAGGAGTGCCTTTTACACCGTCGTCCACCGTACCCATGATTTCCGGAATGACGTCATTGCTGCGCCTGATCCATACGGTCGCGCCGATAAACAAGCCTTTACGCTCTATGTCTCCCCAGTTGTTAAGCGTTGCCTTCCTGACCGTGGCACCGGAAAAATCTACGGGAGCCACATGCCCCAATGGGGTGATCTTCCCTGTTCTGCCCGGCTCCCAGGTAACGGAAAGCAGCGTGGTTGTATCTTCCTCCGCTTCAAACTTATAGGCGACTGCCCATCGGGGAAATTTATCCGTCGTGCCAAAGGCAGACCTGATCTGCTTATCGGTGATTTTAATGACCGCGCCGTCGATCAGATAATCCAACGATTCTCGCCGTGTCTCGACTTCTTTGAGCTTTGTGATGATCTCTTCATCATCTTCGGATACACAGAGCAACGGTGAAACAGGAAAGCCGTTGTCACGCATAAAGGCGAGCATGTCTTCCTGGCTTGTGTATGGCGGGTCGTCAATGGTGCCGATCTCGTAGAAAAAGGCACTCAGCCGGCGGGTCGCCGTTACCTTCGGGTCCAGGTTGCGCAGAGCCCCTGCGGCGGCGTTGCGCGCGCTTTTCAGCGGCTCTGCCGCCGTTTCATTGTAGCGCCTGAAATCACTCAGCCGCATGATGCACTCGCCGTGTATTTCCATTAAACCCCGGTAAGGGATGGATAAGGGAATACCGCGCACAGTCATCGCCTGCGGCAGTATCTCTTCCCCCACCTGCCCATTGCCCCTTGTAGCGGCATGGACCAGCAAACCGTCCCGATAGGTCAGATTGAGTGTCAGGCCGTCATACTTGTACTCCAGGGCAAAGCGGAGGGCTTGCCCGTTTGCGGCCTGCTTTTCCCAGGTCTGCCTGGCACGTGAAAGCCACTGCCGCAGCGCCGCCTCGCTTTGCACCTTGTCCAGACTCCACAAACGGTTCAGATGGCGGTGCTGCTTAAAAGCTGCCAAAGGCTCGCTGCCAACACGCCTTGTAGGCGAATCGGGCATCACAGTGCCCGATTCCTTCTCTATATTGACCAGCTGATCATAGAGCCTGTCCCATTCCGCGTCCGACATAATCGGCGACGCGTCGACATAATATTTGATTGAGGCTTCATTGAGACGCTTGATCAGGTCACGCATCTTCTGTTCTGTGCCCATGCTTATTACCCCATTTTAACGATCGGCGCCACATGCAGCGCAAACTGTTTATCGCCATAGGCGGTAAAGTGTATGCTGATACGGGTATCCGTTCCCGTACCGCTCAGCTCCAATACCCTGCCTTCGCCAAACTTCTTGTGCAGCACCTTGTCGCCCGGCTTGAATACCATGGCAGCCGCAGTCGCTTCCGCCTCTTCCCGGGCGGTGGAGGGTATAAAGCCTCGGCGCACACCGGGGATCTGCAGAGGTTTTTGCCCCATGCCGGGAATGCCAAAGCCCATCTTGGCCTGGCGCTGTACGGGCCTGCGTACGGTCATCTCCTGGTGGTCTGCCGGGCCAAAGTGTTTGCGCATGGTTTTGCCCCAGTCATCGGCCAGCAGCTCCTGCGGAATTTCGGAGATAAAGGAACTCGGGGGGTTAAAGCTGATCTGATTGAACAGCGTGCGCCGCCTGGCAAGCGAAAGGGCGAGGTGTTTTCTGGCGCGGGTAATGCCGACATAGCACAGCCGTCTCTCTTCCTCCAGGCGTCCGTCCTCGGCCAAAGCGCGGGCAGAGGGAAAGACTCCCTCCTCCATGCCGATGAGGAAGACCGCGTCATATTCAAGCCCCTTGGCGGAGTGAAGCGTCATCAGCGTGACAAACTGCGGGGCATCGCTCTGCATATCAAGGTCGGTGACCAGGGCAACGTTTTCAAGGAAGGCTTCAAGCGTATGATCTTCGGACAGATTTTCAAACTCCTGTACGGCGCCCAAAAACTCCAGCACGTTTTCCCGTTTTGAAATCAGCTCTTCGTCATTGGTGTTTTCAAACTGTCCGAGCAAGCCGGTTTCATCCAGTACTACCTGTATAAACTCTGTCAGCGGCAGCTGATCCTTCAATTCGGTGAGCTTGTTGATCATGCTCAAAAAGTCGCCCACACATTTGCGGGGACGGGAGGACAATTCCTCCGGCATCTCCGACAGCGTTGTAAATAAGGGGATGTTCGCGCGTTCCGAGTGTCTCTCCAGCGTCGCGACCGTCGCGTCACCGATAGAACGCTTGGGCACATTGATGATACGCTTTAAAGATACCTCATCCAGCGGGTTTGTCAAAAGCCGCAGATATGCGACGATATCTCGAATCTCTTTCCTGTCATAAAAACGTGTGCCGCCATAGATGCGGTAAGGGATCCCGGCGCGCATCAGCATTTCTTCGGGCACGCGGCTTTGAGCGTGCATACGGTAGAGCACGGCGATCTGCGCGTAGGGCAGCCCCTTTTGATGCAGCACGCGAATGCGCTCACATACCCAGGCGCTTTCTTCATGCTCATCGCCCGCATGACAAAGCTTGATCTTGTCTCCCTTGCCGAGATCTGTCCACAGGGACTTTTCCATACGCCCTTCATTGTTGGAGATGACGGCATTGGCCGCGTCCAGAATAGTGGAATTCGATCGATAATTCTGCTCCAGCTTGATGACTTTTGCGTTTGGAAAGTCCTTTTGAAACTCCAGAATATTCCGGATATCAGCGCCCCGCCACCCATAGATGGACTGGTCATCGTCACCGACCACGCACAGATTCTGGCTCTCCTGAGTCAGCAGGCGCACCAGGGAATACTGGGCAAAGTTCGTGTCCTGATACTCATCGACATGCACGTAAGTGAATCGCTGCTGATAATAGCTCAGCACCGGAGGGTGGTCTACCAATAGCTGCAGCGTCTTTGAGATCAGGTCGTCGAAGTCGAGCGCGTTGGCATTTTTCAGCGTCGTATCGTAGGCTCTGAAAATATCGTGTATTTTCTGTGATCTGAAGTCTTTATGACTCTGGGCAAACCACTCGTCTGCCCCCAGCAGGCGGTTTTTTGCGTCGG
The DNA here is from genome assembly GCA_964630465.1 of uncultured Christensenella sp. GTDB lineage: Bacteria > Bacillota > Clostridia > Christensenellales > Aristaeellaceae > UBA1038. The sequence continues at coordinate 15,313 of CAZVUU010000033.1, read as the reverse complement.
ATATAACGGATTTGACCTCACGATACGTCATCTGTTTATCGTCAATATCCATGCGCTTGTATATATCCTTGAGTACGCGCGTCTGATCGTCATCATCATAGATCACAAAGGATCGCTGATATCCTATTTTCTCAATATCACGCCTCAGAATGCGTACGCAAATTGAATGGAAGGTACCGATCCAGGCATCAGCAGCGCTTCCGCCGGTCAGTTTATCCACACGCATGAGCATTTCTTTCGCGGCTTTATTAGTAAACGTCAAAGCCATGATGGATGCCGCAGGCACGCCTTTTGATAAAAGGTATGCGATGCGGTAGGTCATGGTACGGGTTTTACCGCTGCCCGCGCCCGCTATAATCAGCAGCGGTCCTTCAGTTGTCTGGGCCGCTTGCCGTTGCATGGGGTTAAGCTCGTGTAAATCCATTGGTGTTCCTCTTTTATTTATTTTCACAACAGACAAGGCAAAATCGGGCAGAGCATTCATCTGCCCGCTTATATGTCCGCCTTAATTATAGCATAAAAACACAGAAATTTAAACCATTCAGCTCCGTGACCCGGCCGGGGGCTCAGGCAGATCGACAGGAAGATCCGTCTCTGAAAAGGGGTCGTCCGATATGTATGCACTTAGGTTGACATGCCCGGGTTCCTGTGTTTTGGCGCTTCTTCCCAGCAGCTTGCGATCACCGAGCGAGTCACGGACAGCAGGCGGGTTGACAGTAAAGTCGATCAGGGCGGTTTGCCGGGGCTGAGTCAAAGCATACACCGTTGTGAAGCCCGTATGCATGCGTCGGGCATAGTCCTGCGCGATCTCGTTTCTCGCCCCCCAATGCATCGGAAAAAAGAGCCTGGGCTTTTTGGCCATGATAAAGTGATTCGCCCCTGCGTCGAAAAACCCGCCTAAGTTGGGATCAAGGGGAAACATGCAGATGTCGATCCTCTCTTCGCGGATATCGGCCACTGCTTGATAGTACTCGTCCTCTGACCTTGTGATTTCCCGCAGGGTGCTGTGCTCCCGCCAATGCCACAGGTTCAGATCGCCCGCATGGAATACATGTACGCCGGCGACCTTGACCATGAACGATACGCCTGTGTCGGTTGATCCATAAGCGGTGATCTGTGTGCCCGCGATCCGGATGCTCTCACCCTTGCGCATCAAGCGGACAGTCTGATAGCTTTTTTTTGAGTCGCCGACCTCGACCTCTTCCGCCGCGACATAGCTGATCGGAAAACCGCGGCCAAACCGCCAGATCGCCGGATCATTGTGCTCGATCGAGGCACGCGGTATAAATACAATGATGTTGGTAAAGCCCCGGAAGTCCTGATCACTCAGCCTGAGATCTTCCGGCACATGCTCCTGCCAGTAGCTGAAGATCAAAAGCGTCTTCCCGACCGCAACCGTAAAACCGGATTGATAAAAAAAAGTAACAGCAGCCTGTCTCGCCAATTTCATTACTCCTTTTCCGTCTCGACGAAAGCTTCGTACAGAACGCGCCCTTGCGCCTGTGGCAGTTCAAGGCGCATCGCGTAGGCCAGGGTGGGCGCGATATCAACGATCCGGATGCCCCGCAGCCTGGCTCCCTGTAAAAAAGGCGGCCCGCTCAGCCACAAAAGACATTGAGCCGCCGGGTGTTCCGGCCCGAAGCCATGATTAGCCCTGTGCTGCTCCTCCTTGAAGTCATCTACATACTCTATGCCGTCTTCAGGCTCCACAGCCAGCACGATGCCCTGGGGGGCGTGCATGGCTCGCAGCTGCTGGCGTGTATAGATCGTTTTAATATGAAGCTGCGCTTGATTCTCCTGCAATATCTCCATAACTCTGTGATAATCGCCCCGTCCGCAATGAATATAGGCGCCCAGGCCCAGCGTCTGCGCGCGGGCAGGCACGCCGTTTGCCTTCAGCCAGGCGTCCAGCGCAAACTCCCGCTCAACATCTGCCTGGCCGTGGTCACTCACCACGGCAATGATGGTGTCATCCATCACCCCCGCGTCATTGAGGGTTTTGAGCAGGATGCCCACATTCTGGTCCAATCTGTGCAGGGCCTCCATAGCCTCCTTCGAGTGAGTACCGTATTGATGGCGTGCCGCGTCCAGATCCACTAAATGAATGGATAATAAATCCGGCATAAACCGGCTTCTCCTCCTGGAGCCGGATTCGATCAAGGCAGTCGTCTCAGGGTTATACTGCTTTTCGATTAATTTCTGCGCAATCAGGGTAGCAAAGCTGTCAAGATGTGGCTGTTTGGTGCTGATGCGCTGCTTGCCATACTTCAGCTCGTTTTTCAACAGCCACCAAAAGCTGCCATAGCGCAATACCTTAGCTGTCTGGTTCTCTCCGGCCAGCGCATGGACTTCAGGAAAATTATAACGGATCGCTTTGTTTCTTCCGCTGACAGGCCACAAGATAGAGGCTACCTCTCTTCCCGCGCGCATGGCTTCCTGGTGAAGCGTCGGCACCCGGATATCTCCTGCCTCCCAGTACCAGGCTCTTTTGGCAGCCGGCGTGTCGGGGGCGTATTTCTCATTGTGAGGGATGCCGTGTTTGTCGGGGTAGCAGCCCGTTATAATGCTGGTATGGATGGGATAAGTAAGGCTCGGATATATTGTCTGCACGTTTCGGCAAAAGACACCCCGGTCAGCCAGGGCGCCAAGATTGGGAAAGGACAGCAAAGTCTCAGCGTCCGCTTCATAGGCGGCGTCCAGGCTGATGATGAGCAGGCGCATGCCTATCGCCTCCGGCCAAACAGTTTTGACAGACCGAACACGCCGAATATCCAGCCGAGCGGGCCGCAGCCGCAGCCTGTCTTGCGGCCCCTCTTGCCGAAGATGGATGACAGCACCAGGCCAATGATGACGATACTGCCGATGCTCAGGCCGCGCTCTTCCCGCTGTGACCGTTCGGCGGCTCCGGAAGAGTCGATGGCCGGGGATACAGGTTCGCCCAATACAAAATTAAGTATATTGGTGCCTTTGTTCTCCTGCGGCGCTTGCGCTTCCTGTGGTCCGGTATAGCCAAACAACCCCTTCAGGTCTATTTTTTCACCTGTCGCCTTGCTCAGTTCCAGGGCGGTATTCAGCATAAAGGCGCCGACCGCCTGATCATATTGCCTGTCTAAAAAAGGCGTCCGGAAGTGTTTTGACAGCAGGGTATCGCGGACATCCTTGCCCAGCAATCTGTCCGCCCGGGAACCTGCAGCCAAAGCATAGCTGTCTTCACCTGCCACGACCAGCAGAAGCATGCTGCTGTCCGGGTCATCAAGATCAAGCAAAAGCTTACGGGCATAGGCGCCGGCTTCCGCTCCGCCTAAAAAGTGGCGGATATCCACCAGCAGAGAAATATCCGTCTTATCCGCGATCAAACGGCTGGCCTTTGCCGCGTCTGATTGTGCCTGCTGAGTCAAAACAGCCGCTCCGTCGCGGACTGAGGGCGCCTGCGCCGCGCTTGAAAGGGACAAGCCCGGCCTCAAAACCAGGACCAGGCCCAGGATGATTAGAAACCTTCTCACTGCCCCTCCTCCCGCGTCAGGAACTGCTGCGCCTCATCAACACCGAGAGCCCGGGCGATCCTGCCCGAAAAACGGCTTTTGATGTCTTGGTTAAAAGCTGCGGCCTGCCGGTTGTATTCCGCCTGTTCGGTCATTCGCGCGCTTTCTTCAAGCGCCTGCGGCAGCATCTGAGTCGCGTACATGCTGTCCCGTTCATCCGCTTTCAAAGAAAGCTGGCTGCTCAGATGCCCCAGCAGGGCCAGAGCGTCCCGCTCAAAACGGGCATTGACTTCCGCCAGATATTCAAAATCACCGTCGCTTCCCAGCTGGGCGATATCCTCGCGAAGGCTGCGCGCGAGCCCGTCTTCCTCGGAAAGATGGCGGCGCGCGACAGTGAGGATATTGTGCCCGATCTCCTGCCTGGCGCGAAGCATCTCATACAAGGTCCCCATGCTGCTTTCGACCTGCTGCCGCTGGGCAGACCAGCCTTTATAGGCTCCCCACATCACGGACACGGCAAGCAAGCCCACCATGATCATGAAAGCAAGAACAACACGTATTTTTCTTTGCATCTGTTCCCCGTCCGGTTAACGTCCGCTGATCAGGCGGCTCTTAAGTTCGTTCTCCATGCGCATGAGGGTCTTCTCCGCCTCTTGACGCTGCTGGCGGCCTTCTTCCTGAATCTTCACGACTTCATTCATTGTGTCGATCAGGCTTTGATTGGTCTCTACCAGGGTCTGGACGTCAATGATCCCGCGCTCGGCTTCTTTAGCGGTCTCGATGGTCCCCATTTTGAGGGATTCGGCATTCTTTTTGAGCAGCTCATTGGTCATATCGGTGACGGCGCGCTGTGCCTGCATCGCCTCTCTGCTGTGCTCAAGCCCGATCGCCAGGACCATCTGGTTTTTCCACAAGGGCAGGGTATTGACCAGGGTTGACTGGATGCGTTCGATCAGCAGCGCGTTGTTGTTCTGAAGCAGACGGATCTGCGGCGCCATCTGCATGGATATCTGCCGGGTGAGCTTCAGATCGTGCAGCTTCTTTTCAAAGCGATCGGCCGAGGCGTTCAGATCGCTCGCCTTTTGAGCATCCATGGCGTCGCCCGTTTCTTCGGCGCGCGCGCGGGCCTGGGCAACCTCGTTTTCACGGAAGGAGACAAGACGCTGCTCCCCGGCGATGATGTACATGGTCAGTTCCTTGAAGTACTGAATGTTCATATCGTAGAGATGGTTGAACATGGCCACGTCCTTGAGTAGCTGAACCTGATGCCCCTCCAGCGCCCCCGCGATGGTTTCGACATTTTTGGACACCGTGTCAAAGCGCGAGCGTACCTGCGCGATATATTTCTCAGGCGTGCTGAACAAGCCCCGCAGGCCCTTGGGCTTTTCGGTGGTGCTTTCAAAGTTCTGCAGCTCGCCGATCAGCTTGCTCATCATGCCACCGACGCTGCCGGCATCCTTGTTTTTGATGTCGGACAGGATGGTATCGGCAAAGTCGGACACCTTCTTTTGCGCGTCGGCACCGTAGAGCATCACGTGCTGCGAATTGCTGATGTCAATCTGGCTGGAGAAGGACTCGACGGCTTTTCTCTCGTCTTCGGTCAGCCCGCTGTCCAGCTGTTTGGCGATCTCGGCCTGAACATCGGGCGCTACGGGTTCGTCGATCGCAATCTTGTCAAGCTCATCCATCACCTTTTCCATCTGCAGCTTGTCGCCCGCCGAGGGAGCGAGGGTCAGTACGGGAAGCTCTGCCTGAGCCTGAGCCTGGTCCTGCAATTCCTGATTTAGGTTATTATTCTCTTCTGACATGGTTTAGTCCTCCTTCTTTTGCTGAGCGGCGTTCCCCGTGCCGTCGAACATAGAGATGGGTTGCCCGCTGAGTCCGTCTTGCTTAAGCATGGTTTCCAGCACATCGATATCTGTGGAAATATCCAGGATGTTGTCCTTATACAGCGTATTGAGCTGCTTTTTAAACGCGCCGATGACCACGTCCATGGCGGATTCTATCTTTTCTTTTACATTTTCTGCGTCGTGACCTGAGATATTGCGCTCGTCCATCTTGCGATAGCCGCGAAGCATCTTCAGGGTGGTGGGCAGATAGTAATCCATAAACCGGCGGATCTGCGGTGCTTTATCCGGCTGTTCGATCACGGTCCGGAATATCTTGTTGGTGATGCTTTCCATCTCATCGATCTGCCGCGACAAGACCGGGTCGGGGATCAGCCTGTTTTCTTCGACGATCTCAGCCAGAATCCCCCGACCGCGTTCAATGAGCTGATCGACCTGTTCAAGGCCGGTCTTTGGCAAATCCTCCATTGAGGGTGCGCGCCTGGATGTATCAAGGCCAGATCCCATAATCTGTGCGATACGGCCCACCGCCAGCGCGGACGCGGCCATCAGCAGATAATGCGGCCACTTGTACAGGGGAAAGACAGCGGCGTATCCAAGGCCGGTCAGGCCTGCGGCCAGAAAGCCCCATACCCATCCCTTGACGGGTGACGTTGATTGGTTGACTTTTGCCACGCAGAGGCCTCCTTTTTGAGGGTGATTCTCTTTATTTCACCAGATGAATTATAGCATAAACAAACCTGCCGAACAAATTAGAAATCATTCATTTTGATCTCAGAGTATATGTGATATAATGCATGCGCACTATACAGTGAAATGTGAGGATCATCATGATTACAATCGGTATCAGCCCTGATTGGGACACAAAAAAGGGGCGCATCAACATTCCCAACGACTACATCACCGCGGTGATGCGCGCCGGCGCCTTGCCCCTGCTTTTCCCCCTTGTTGACAGTGAAGATGCCTGGAAAGCCATGATCGACAAAGTTGATGGCCTTATTTTTTCCGGCGGCGAGGACATCGATCCCAGGCATTTTGGTGAAGAGATCCATCCCCGCTGCGGGGACATCATCCCCGAACGGGACGCGCAAGAGCTGTTTGGATACAAGTATTTGAAATCGACAGGCAAACCCTTCCTGGCCATCTGCCGCGGCGTCCAGATAATGAACGTCGCCGAAGGCGGTACCCTGTATCAGGATATCTCGTCCCAGCTTCCTCATATCACCATCGAGCATTCACAGCCTCAAACGCTTGACGGGGCTCACCGGGTAGACCTTGTCGCGGGCACACGGCTTCAAGACCTTGTCGGGAGCGGCCGCGCAGCTGTCAACAGCCGCCATCATCAGGTTGTCAAGGATATTGCCCCCGGCTTGATCGCCAATGCCTGGTCGGAGGATAAGCTGGTCGAAGGCCTGGAGTTTGAAAACGGCTACCCGGGGATCGGTGTGCAGTGGCATCCGGAGAACCTTTCTCCCAACAGGCCAGATATGCAAAACCTGTTCAACTGGCTGGTGGCCGAGGCCGCCAAGAATACATGACCATCGCCCTGATAGCTGACCTGCACGGCAACATGACCGCCGTGCAGGCGCTGGAGCTTGACCTGAAAAGGCGAGGCGCGGACGCTATCTGGTGCCTGGGTGACCTGGTCGGCAAAGGGCCCAGCAGCGACAGGACCTTTGATTGGGCCCTGGCCAACTGTGATCTGATCCTGCGCGGCAACTGGGACGAAGGGGTGGGAAAGAAGATGTTCCCAAACGATGCCTTTTACTATCAGCAGCTGGGAAAAGAGCGGCTTAAGCGGCTGACGTCCTTTCCACTCGAACACCATGCCCGGCTGAGCGGGCGCCGCATCCGGCTTTTGCACGGGCGCCCGGTCATGAAGGAGCTGATAAACCCGCATCTCAGCCCTCCGAACGAGCTGGAAGCTTTGTTTGAAGGAGGTTTCCACGTGGTCGGATATGCTGATACGCACAGGCAAAGCCTCCGTACCCTCTCAAACGGCATTCTGTTCAACACGGGCTCGGTCGGCAACGGGCTGGGCCAGAATATGGTCCAGTACGCGTTGATGGAGGGCGACGCCGAAGATGACAAGGCAGCCTTTGACCTGCGCATGGTCACTCTGCCCTATGATATTGATCAGGCGGTGAAAGAAACGCAGGAACACCCGGGGCTTCCCAACGCGCAGATGTTCATCAAAGAAATACGCAGCGGCATCTACGCCAGAAAAAAATAAAACAGAAAAAACTCACCCGGCATACCGGTACACAAGGTGAGTTTTTTATACAATGGACTTATTGACCGAGGGCCTCTATCAGGGTCTGCATATTTTTTCGCATCCCCGCCTCATAGCTGTCCGGCGACCCGTCTCCGGTCGCTATCGGGTCAAGCTCATAAATTAAAGCACCGGTTTCCTGAGCGACAGCCCTGGCGGCCCTGTCTTCATATTGCGGTTCCGTAAAAAGCGGGGGCAGTTCGGCTTCTTTGACTCTTTCCACCAGATCCTTAAGCATTTGAGGAGTCAGCGCCTCATCAGGCTCCAAAGCCAGTACAGCCACCACATTCAGGCCGTAAGCCTTGGCAAAATACGGAAAGGCTTCGTGAAAGGTAACGATATCGCGCCGGGAAAGGCCTGACAGATTGTCTCGCAGCTCCTCGTCCAGGGCCCTGAGCTTTTCGGCATAAGCATCCGCGTTTTTCATGATTTGCTGCGCCTGATCAGGCAGCAGAGCAGACGCAGCCTGCGCAATATGCTCCGTCATCCTGATGGCATTGTTCGGATCTAGCCAGATATGGGCATTGAACTCGCCGTGTTCGTGACTCTCGTCCCGGTCATGCTCTTCCCCCGGCCGCTCTTCACTCAGCATCAGCTCGACCCCTTCGGAGGTATCGATGATCTGCAGCGCGGGGTATTGGGTCTCTATCATCGGTACAAAGCTTTCCATGCCGCCGCCGTTGATGATCAGAGCGTCAGCCCTTGACAAGGTGACCATATCGCTTGCCAGCAGCTGATAATCATGCAGACAGCCCGTGGTGGGATGTGTCAGATTTCTCAGCTCGACCCCCTCGACCCCCTCCAGCACATTGCCCGCGAATATAAAAATCGGATAAAACGAGGTGACAATTTGAACCGGCCCTTCCGCCTGGGCAGGCGCAAAGCCGCCGATCACAATCATCAGCCCGAGCAGAGCCGCTAAACTTTTTTTCATCAAAATCTGATCCTTTCATGCGAAGCATAGGCTGAGCATTTTGTTTGTAATATATTATACCCTGGAATGAGATAGTTATATTTATTTTGTTAACACATAAATCTAATATCGTTGAAAAATTGATCATGCTCTATTGATTATCCTGTTCAGCCTATGATATACTTCCACTTGCGCCGAAGTGGTGGAATGGCAGACGCGACGGACTCAAAATCCGTTGATAGCAATATCGTGTGGGTTCAAGTCCCACCTTCGGCACCACGATCCGTTCTTTGAACGGATTTTTCTTTTGGCAGGGAATTAACAGTCATTATTCTCCCGGGCCATGGTATTGACGCATAAAACAGGCGAGCTTATAATAGTTGCGCCTGCAATTATTGCGCGCGCAAATATACTTTATTCGGAGGACTGTATGCCCTCAATTACCAGAAACTTAAACATCATTGCCCGGTGCGGCAGCCAATTCCGCACCGCTTTGCTTGCGGATCAGCATATCAGCGCTGTCCAGGCGGCCTACCTGCTTCATATCTGCGCCAAGCCGGGCTTGTCGCAGGAAAGGCTGGCCCGCGCCCTGCATGTCAACCCATCCAATGCGGCCCGTCAGCTGTCACTGCTGGAAGGAGAGGGCTTCATCGACCGGCGAATCAGCCCGCAGGACAAGCGGCTGATGGAGATACACCCGACAGATAAGGCTCTGGCTGCCGTTCCCCGCATCCGCGATGTGAACGATCAGTGGAACGCTTACCTGACAGAAGGTATTTCCCATGACGACCTCGAGGCCTTGGAAAGGATGCTCAACCACATGCGCAGCCGTGCCATTGCCTGGGATGAAAGAAGAGAGGCGCGCTCCACTTGAACGTATTGACACAATATCTCAAACCGCATACAAGCATGATGGCTTGGACGATGGCTGTCAAATTTTTTGCCACCATGATGGATCTGATCATTCCTTCCCTGCTGGCACGCATCATCGATCGGGCTGTTCCCAGCGGTGATCCCCGGCAGATCTATTTCTGGGGCGGCATGATGGTTGTTTGCGCCGTGCTTTCCGTTTCAGGCAATATATATGCCAACCGTATGGCGGCCACAACCTCAGGCAAAGTGACACTGAAGCTTCGCCACGACCTGTTTTCAAAGTTCAGCTATCTGTCCATGGCGCAGTTTGACGGCGTCAGTCTTTCCTCCGCCGTTTCGCGCCTGACCAGCGACACCTACAATATCAACCAGTTTTTAAACCGCACGCAGCGCATGGGCGTTCGAGCCCCGATCCTCCTGATCGGCGGGCTGATCATGACCTTTTCGCTGGATTTCAGGCTGACAATGGTGCTGGTGCTTTCGCTGCCCTTTATTGTATTGATTGTCTACTCCATCACCAGGAGGAGTATCCCGCTTTATACCAAGCAGCAAGGCATTCTTGACAGTCTGGTGCGCGTCACCCAGGAAAATATCACAGGTGTACGCATCATCAAAGCTCTGTCAAAAACAGATTATGAGCAGGAGCGCTTTGACGGCGTCAACAGCTATCTGGCAGACACCACGCAGCAAGCGGGCCGTATTTCGGCCTTAAGCAACCCGCTTACCTCGCTGACGCTCAATATCGGCCTGACGCTGGTGGTGCTTGTCGGCGCTTACCTGGCCAACCGGGGGCTTTCAACCCCAGGCACCATCATCGCCTTTCTCAACTATTTCACCCTGATTTCTATGGCCATGATGGGCATCACCCGCATCTTTATCATGCTGTCGCGCGGTATATCCTCCGCCAACCGTGTGGCGGAGGTGCTCACCATGCCGCAGGACATGCCCCATAGCGACAGCGCGGAGGCAGCGGATGCTGCCCCTCACGTTGTATTTGACCGGGTCACTTTTAGCTATAGCGGCAAGGGTGCGGCGCTTGAAAACATCAGCTTTTCTCTCAAAAAGGGAGAATCGTTAGGCATCATCGGCGCGACGGGCAGCGGAAAAACCACGCTGATCAAGCTGCTGCTGCGCCTCTATGACGCCGACAGCGGCAGCATACGCATCAAGGGGCGGGATATTGCCTCCATTTCTCAGCAGAAACTGCGCTCGGGAACAGGCATTGTGTTTCAAAACGACTTTATCATCGCAGATAGCTTGCGAGAAAACATCCGCTATTACCGTGATATTCCTGATGAGCGCCTGTGGCAGGCGGCTGAGGACGCTCAAGCGGCCGAATTTATCCGAAGCTTCGATGAGGGCCTTGACTACCGCGCCGCTCAGAAAGGCAATAATCTCTCAGGCGGCCAGCGGCAACGCCTGTTGATCGCCCGTGCTTTGGCCGGACAGCCTGAGCTGCTGATCCTGGATGACAGCTCGTCAGCGCTTGATTATCGTACTGACGCAGCCCTGAGAAAATCCCTCTCCCTTAATTACAAGGATACGACGACCGTCATCATCGCGCAGCGCGTGTCCTCCATCATGAATGCCAGCCGCATCCTCGTTCTGGACGAGGGGCGCGAGATCGGCTACGGCACACACAAAGAGCTGATGAAGAGCTGCGAGGTATACAACGAGATCGCTGTCACGCAAATGGGCGCGAGGGGCGGTGAGTTCTATGAATAATCCCTCGATGCGCGCCGGACGGAATGCGCCGAAGATACCTCGTATGCAGCTGCTGAAACGTCTGTGGCAGTACCTGGGCCGCTACCGGCTGCTGCTCGTGCTGGCGATGGTGCTGGTGATCCTGACAAACGCCCTCTCACTTGTCGGGCCGAAGCTTTCCGGGCTCGCGATCGACGCCATCGGCATCGGGAGCGGGCAGGCCGACTTTAACCGGGTGCTTTATTATACCGGGTTGATGGCGCTCTCCTATCTGGCGTCTGCCTTGACTGCTTATATGCTCAACCGCATCACGATCCGTTTAACCAGAAATACGACCTATCGAATGCGCAAGGACGTATTTGACAAGCTGGTCAGCCTGCCCGTCGGTTTTTTTGACGGTCATCAGGCGGGCGATCTCATCAGCATATTGTCCTACGATGTGGATACCGTGAACGAGAGCTTATCTACCGATTTTCTGCAGATCCTCAACAGTGTGATCACCGTCAGCGTATCCTTTGTGCTGATGATGACCATTCAGCCCGTGCTGGTACTCATCTTCGCCGTGACGGTTCCCTTCACCGTGTGGTATACCCGCTGGATTACGAAGCGCACCAAGCCCCTGTTTCGGAAGCGTTCAGCCAAATTGGGCCAACTGAACGGCTATATGGAAGAAATGATGGCGGGTCAGATGACTACCAAAGCCTACGGGCGCGAAGAAAAGGTGATCGAACAATTCGATCAGGTCAATAAAGAAGCGGTCGATGCCTATACGGTCAGTGAATATTATGGCACCATGGTCGGCCCTTCGGTCGGCTTTATCAACAATATATCGCTGGCTCTGATCAGCGTTCTGGGCTTTTCTCTCTATCTGGCGGGCCGCGTCGGGCTCGGCGATATCTCATCCTTTATTCAGTATTCCCGGAAGTTTTCAGGCCCCATTAATGAAACGGCGAATATCCTGGGAGAACTGCAAAGCGCCTTCGCCGCAGCTGAGCGGGTATTCCGCATGATCGACGAACCTGCCGAAAAACCGGACGCGCTTGATGCAAAGCTGCTGAACGATGTGGAGGGAGATGTCGCGGCCAAAGGCGTCAGCTTCCGCTATGTGCCTCAGACGCCGGTCATCGAAGGGTTCAGCATGGATGCCCCTCCCGGCTCTTTGACAGCCATCGTCGGCCCGACAGGAGCTGGTAAAACGACCCTGATCAACCTTCTGATGCGTTTTTACGACGTTGACTCCGGCAGCATCAAGATAGACAATCAGGACATCTATGGCCTGACGCGTGAAAGCCTGAGAAAGGCTTATACAATGGTGCTGCAGGATTCCTGGCTCTTTTATGGTACGATATTTGACAACATTGCCTACGCCAGGCCGGACGCCACGCCCGAGGAGGTCGAAACAGCGGCCCGCGCGGCTAAGATTCATCACTTTATTCAGAACCTCCCGCAGGGCTATCAGACGGTCATCGGCGATGACGGAGTCAACATATCCAAAGGGCAAAAGCAGCTTCTGACCATAGCGCGCGCCATGCTGTCGGACGCGCCCATGCTGATACTGGATGAAGCAACATCCAATGTCGATACCCAGACCGAGCGGCAGATACAGTCAGCCATGCGCCGCCTGATGGCCAGCAAGACTTCCTTTGTGATCGCTCACCGCCTGTCGACCATTGAAAATGCGGATAACATTCTGGTCATTCGTGACGGCAACATCGTCGAGCAAGGCAAGCATGAGGAATTGATGAAGAAGAATGGCTTTTATTCAACGCTGTATGCCGCGCAGTTTGAAACGGCATGAGAAACTTTATCGTTATAAAGTTCGGACGGCAGCTCAGCTTTGAAATCCCTAAAGTTTTTTCGCAGTTGTAAACATCTTTATGAGCGGGTATAATACGTAAGGCCTTGGGTAACGCGCTTTCCATGATTGTAAGGCGGCGAAACTCATAACAATATCAGGAGGATAGTATGTCCAAGAAAACATGGTCTACCATATTGGTGGTCGTTCTGGTTGTCGCTGCCGCGGTTGGCATTTATTTCGCTACGAAGCCGGCAGACCTTCCCCCTACCCCTACTGAAGCTGCCGCGACTGATGTCGTGACAGATGCTCCCACGCCCGAAGCAACTGAGCTTGCAACGGAGGAACCCACTGAAGCCCCTACTGAAGAACCTACCGAAGAGCCCACTGAAGCGCCTACCGAAGTTCCCGCTACTGACGCGCCCGCTGCGGAAGTCAGCGAAGCCCCGGCAGTTGCCGCTGCGCTGGACGCCGCCGGCGAAAAGGCTGAAGAAGTGGCAGAAGCCGTCACAGAAAAGGCTGAAGATGTGGCAGAGGCCGCCGCTGAAGCGCTTGCCCTTGTTGAAGAAAAAACAGAGGAGGCAGCAGCTGCTGTAGAAGACAAGATTGAAGACGCGACTGCCGCGGTTGCGGGCCTCATCGAAGATGTAAAAGAAAAGGCTGAAGAAGTGATCGCCGCCGCCAAGGGCAGGACCGCTACCGCAGTGGCTCAGGGCTTTGCCGGCCCGGTCGCGGTGACCGTCGCCCTGAATGACGATGACACGATCGCTGAGCTGAGCATCGGCGATGAAGACTTTAAAGAGACCCCCGGCATCGGCACCAGGGCGCAGGATGAAGAGTTCATCGAAAGCTTCATCGGCAAGAAGGTTCCCCTGGCCGACGGCGATGTCGACGTTGTGAGCGGTGCCACCGTCACCAGCAATGCCGTGATCGAGGCGATCAACCTGGCTGTCGAATCACTCGGCATTGTTGCCGAGGAAGAGGCGCTTGCGGTCGTTGAGGAAGAAGCAGCTGAAGTCGCTGAGGAACCCGCTGAAGAAGAAACAGCTGAAGTCACCGAGGAAGAGCCTGCCGTTGTTGAAGAAAGGGCTGAGGTCACCGAGGACAAAGCTGCCGCCGAAGAAACGGCTGAGGAAGCCGTAGCGGCACTGACTGATACGGAGAGAGTCAAGGCCAGCATCTGGCATACCTTCACCAAGGATCAGGAAGCCTATCTGTCCAAGGCCGCGGAAGACT
>CAZVUU010000033.1:0-1091 GCA_964630465.1 uncultured Christensenella sp. | reverse complement strand
TGGCATACCTTCACCAAGGATCAGGAAGCCTATCTGTCCAAGGCCGCGGAAGACTTCAACGCCTCCCAGGACAAGTATGAGATCGAAGCGCTGACACAGCCCTATGACGGCTTCCTGGGCGCCGTCAACAGCGCCGTGATCGCCGGCGTAGGCCCCGACATCATCTTCAACTATGCCTCGGAGGCCGCCAGCTATGTCAAGGGCGGTTACTTGGCCGATCTGGGCCAGTATATCTACGACGAAGAGATCGGCATCGAGGGCTTTGAAGACTCTCTGTCCGAAGGTGTCATGAACGGCGAGGTAAAGGCCTTTGAGGACGGCGGCATGCACTACCTGCCCGCCTACACCACCGGCCCGATCCTGTTCTACAACAAGACCCTGTTTGACGAGCTGCAGCTGGCTGTTCCCACCACTTGGGAGGAGATGGAAGATGTAGCCAAGACCATCTACGAGCAAAAGGGAATCGCGGCGCTCGGCTGCGACAGCCTGACCGACCTGGTGCAGATGTTCATCATGGAGACCGAGGGCGCGGGCTACATCGATGTGGAGAACAAGGCAGTTCTGTTTGACACACCCGAAGTACGCGCGAAGATCCAGTGGCTGATCGACATGGTGAAGGAAGGCTACTTCCTTGTGAAGTCGACGGGGAACTATTTCTCGGATGACTTCAACGCGGGGATCGTGGCGAGCTACATCGGCTCTTCGGCAGGCTATCCCTATATCACACCCGCGGACGATGCCTTTGAGTTCGCGATGGCGCCTGTTCCCGCCCAGACTTGGTACCCCTCCTGGAACCGCGGCCCGATTGTGTTCTATTACAAGGACGACGCCCGCGCGGAAGCTGCCTATGAGTTTGTGAAATACTTTATCTCAGCGGAAGTAAACGCGGGCTGGGCGGAGGCGGTGACGGCGCTGGCTCCCTACAGCTGGACGAAGGAAACAGAAGCCTACAAGGCCTATGTGGGTCAGGAGAGCCTGGCGACACAAGCCTTGAATGCAGTGGCCGAGAACCTGGGCATCGCGGGCAGTCTGCCTGCAGTGGAAGGGGCCAACGTGGTTCGCGACGCGCTGAAAGCCGCGATCGAGAAGGC
>CAZVUU010000032.1:0-21108 GCA_964630465.1 uncultured Christensenella sp. | reverse complement strand
GAAAGTATCAGGCTGCCTTTCAAGAAAGCGGATACGAAAATACATCAGGCAAATATGGCGGAGGATAAGCATGCATTGCGATTTGGTCATCATTGGTGCCGGCCCGGCCGGTATTTTTACTGCCCTGCAACTGATCCGGCAGGGGAGCAAGCGCCGGATCATCATGGTTGAGAAGGGGGCCGCTATTGAAAAGCGCCGCTGCCCGAAGGATAAGACCGGCCGCTGCATCAACTGCAAGCCGACCTGTCACATCACCACCGGCTTTGCCGGCGCGGGCGCCTTTTCGGACGGCAAGCTGTCGCTCTCCTATGAAGTCGGCGGCCAGCTGCCCGAGCTGTTGGGCGAACAAAACGCACAGCGCATGATCGAGTATACCGATCAGATCTACCTGGAGTTCGGGGCCGAGGACCATATCGAGGGCATTTCCGCAGGGGAAGCGATCAAGCAGATCCGCACCCGCGCCATCCGTGCGGGGCTCAAGCTGGTCGACTGCCCCATCCGCCACATGGGCACCGAAAAAGCGCAGGAGATTTACGGCGCCATTCAGCACTATCTGAGCGATCACGGTGTGGAGATTCTCTTTGGCTACAGCTGCACCAACCTGATCCTGAAGGACGGGGCCTGTCTGGGCGTACACGTCGAAAAGACCAGAGGCGGGGAGAGCTTTGAGATCACAGCGGACACCACCGTCGTCGCCACCGGGCGCCGCGGGGCCGACTGGCTGGAGAAGCTCTGCGAGGAACATAACATTGCCCATCAGCCCGGCACCGTCGACATCGGCGTGCGTGTGGAGGTGCGCAATGAGGTGATGGAGGAGGTCAACCGCGCCCTGTATGAGAGCAAGCTGGTAGGCTACCCGCAGCCTTTCCGCGACAAGGTGCGTACCTTCTGCCAGAACCCCGGCGGCTTTGTCAGCCAGGAGAACTACGACAACGACCTGGCCGTCGTCAACGGCCACAGCTATAAGGAGCGCAAGTCGGACAACACCAACCTGTCGATCCTCTGCTCTCATAACTTCAGCTATCCTTTCAACCAGCCCATCGCCTATGCCCAGAAGGTCGGAGAGCTGACCAACATGCTGGCCAACGGGCAGATCCTGGTGCAGCGCTTCGGCGATATCCTCGACGGCAAGCGCACCTGGGAGAAGGAGCTGACACAATCAAATGTCCGCCCCACACTGCCCGATGCCGTGGCGGGCGATATCACCGCCGCCATGCCCTACCGCGCGATGACCAATATCGTTAACTTCATCAAAGCCATGGACCAGGTGGTGCCGGGCTTTGCCGCGCATGAGACCCTGCTGTATTCGCCGGAGCTCAAGTTTTATTCCAACCGCGTCAAAATGGATGCCGAGCTCAATACCAACATCGACAACTTTTACGCGCTGGGCGACTCCAGCGGCTGGACGCGCGGGCTGATGATGGCCTCCATGATGGGCGTGTTGCTCGGTAACAAGCTCGCGGCGGAAGAGAAGTTATAAAATTCTTGCAATTGTGTTTCTAAAGCATTACAATGCGGTGGAAACCTGTAAAGGAGTTTTATGATGAAGCGCAGCATTCTGTTGATATTGATTCTGAGCCTTTGCATGCAAACGGCTTTTATACCGGCTGCTTATACTGAAGAAGAGGTCGTGACGGTGGCATCCGATGCGCAGGCGCTGAAAAACGGCGACCGCGGCGAGGATGTCAAGGCTCTGCAGGAAAGGCTGCGCGCCTTGAAATACCTGAGCGCCAAGGCAACCGGCAACTATCTCAACCAGACCGAAAAGGCCGTCATGGCTGTTCAGAAGGCCTACGGCCTGCCGGAAACGGGTGAGGCCGACCTTGACCTGCTGGAGCTTATCTACAGCGATGAGTTCTACCGTCCGCTCAAAAAGGATGACAAGGGATCGGATGTCAGCGCGCTGCAGGAGAGGCTGTCGGCCTTCGGCTTTTACTTTGGGAAGATTTCGGGCACATACGCGGACGCGACGGTTAACGCGGTAAGGGAATTTCAGGCACTCAACGGCCTGGAGGCAAGCGGCAGGGCGGACATTGCCACCCAAAGCAAGCTCTTTGGGGACGATGTGGCGATGCCTACGCCCGACCCCAACGCCACCCCGGCCCCCAGCCCCGCGCCGACCACGCCGCCCGATACCGGCTACCCCGGCAAGCTGCAGTACGGCAGCCAGCAAAAGGCCGTGACCACGCTGCAGGAACAGCTCAACTATCTGGGCTACTTCAACCGTTCGGCCACCGGCGGCTTTTATAAGGAAACGCAGGCCGCCGTCAAGGCCTTTCAAAAGCAAAACGGCATGGAGGATGATGGCGTCGTCGGCGAAGAGACCTGGAACGCGCTGTTTCGCGCGGATGTCGTTTTGCCCCATAACACGCCCAGACCCACGCCCGAGCCTACGCCCATCCCCTACTTCATGGAGGTGGATGTCACCAACCAGCTGGTCAAAGTGTTCCGTCGGGATGAGAACAACGAGTTCACAGACCTGTACAAGGTGTTTACGACATCCACCGGTACGGAAAAGCGCCCCAGCGATGTCGGCACCTGGACGCTCAACGGGCGCAAGGCGCGCTGGGCGCTTTTCCCGGCCTGGGGCAACGCCTATGCCCAGTACTGGACGCGCATCAACCGCAGCATCGCCTTCCACTCCATCCTGTATACGCCGGACCGCAAAGAGGTCAAGATGGCATCCGTTAAAAACCTGGGGAAGCGGGCCAGCGCCGGCTGCATCCGCCTGTCGATCGCCGACGCGAAGTGGGTCTATGAGAACATCACCGAAGGCGTCCAGGTACGGATCTATGAAGACGGCCCCTCAGACCCGGAGCTGAAATACGCCAACCGTCTGGGTGAGTTTTCAACCAGGCTGAGTGACCACCTCGCGACGCCCGAGCCCACCCGCAGGCCGGACTACGACATGGCCCTGACGCCCGCCGGCGATATCAGGGAGCTGAAGGTGGGGTCGGAGGGCGAGGATGTCTTCTGGCTGCAAAGCCGCCTGAAGGAGCTGGGCTACTACCTGGGCAGCGTGACGGGCCAGTACCGCGAGGGCACCCGCGACGCGGTGAAGAAATACCAGAGCGACAACAAGCTGAAAGGGAACGGCGTGGCCAACAAGGCCACGCAGGAGCTGCTCTACAGCCAGACGGCGGAAGCCGTGGCCCTGGCCCAGGCAAAGGCTGAACCTGAGGTAACGCCCGAGCCGACACCCGATTTCGTTGTCGGCGAGGGGAACTGAGCGATCGTCAATCAGGGCCGCGGCGCTTTTCGGGAGCGCCGCGGCTCTTTTCGGGAGCGCCGCGGCTCTTTTTTAAGTATATTGAAAAGGTAAAGCACGGATATGGATAAAAGTCTTTATGACAGCTTAAAAAGCGATCCGGCCGGACGGCTGCCTCTGCACATGCCGGGGCATAAGCGCAACGAATTGCTGGCCCCCTATCTGCAAGGCCTGGGGGCCGCGCTTGATGTCACGGAGATCGAAGGCTATGACAACCTGCACCGGCCGCGGGGCATTTTACTGGAAGGCATGCGCCGCGCGGCCGCCCTGTGGGGTGCTTGCCGCTCCTTTTATCTGGTCAACGGCAGCACAGGCGGTATCCTGGCGGGCATGCGCGCGCTGAGCGGGCCGGGCGACAAGGTGATCATGCAGCGGGAGAGCCACCTGTCCGTCTATCAGGGGCTCGGTCTGATGGATCTGTCGCCTGTCTACCTTTATCCCGAGATATCGCCGGAATACGGCATACCGCTTTCGCTTGAGCCGGATAAGCTGGCGGGCTGCCTTGAGGCGCATCCGGATGCCCGACTGCTGGTGCTGACCTGCCCCACTTATGAGGGGGTGCTCAGCGACTTGAAAGCATTGGTCAGATTGGCCCACCAAAGAGGGCTCAAGGTACTGGTGGATGCCGCGCACGGCGCGCACCTGAGCCTGGATGAGCGCTTTCCCCCGGGCGCTGTGGCAAGCGGCGCGGATATTGTGATCCAAAGCCTGCATAAAACGCTGCCGTCCCTGACGCAGACGGCGCTGGCGCACGCGGCGGATGAGGAGACGGCCTCTCTGCTCGCGGAGCAGTTGGACCTGTTTCAGACCAGCAGCCCTTCTTATCTCCTGATGGCCTCCATCGACGGCTGCGTCCGCCTGCTGGAGGAGCGCGGGCAGGAGCTGTTCGAGGCCTGGCACAGGCGTCTGGAAGGCTTTTATGAGCAGGTGCGCGGCTTGAAGCACCTGTCCGTCTTTGGGGCGGATGGCTTGCCCGAGGGCGTTTTTGACCGGGACCCCGGAAAGCTTCTGATCGGCTGCGCGGGAGGGGGTCTGAGCGGTCACCGGCTGGAAGAGATCCTGCGGGAAAGATACGGCATTGACCTGGAAATGGCGAGCCCGCGCGCCGCTTTGGCCATGACGGGGATGGGCGACAGAGAGGAGGCCCCGGCCCGCCTGGCCCAAGCCCTGGAAGAAGTCGACCGGCTTGTGCCCCCGGGCGGGCAGCCGCCCGCAAAACCGCTGCCCGAGGCCCGGACAGCCTATGCGCCTTCGGCGGCGCTGAATATGCCGCGGGAGACGGCCGCGGGCAGTGAAGCGCAGGGGCGCGTCTGCGCGGAGTACGTGACAGTCTATCCGCCGGGGATTCCCCTGCTGATACCCGGCGAAGTGATCACACCGCAGATCGCGGCTGTCCTTGAAAACGCGGACAAACTGATGAAGTCAAGAAGCAGGGGAGACGGCAGGCAGATCGCCGTGCTGAAGGCCTGTGACTGATCTGTAAACTTTACCGTATTCCTTGCAAGTCCGGTACTTGCTGTGCGATAATAGGCCATCAACCGCTCTGTCGGTTTATTGAGGAAGGAAAAACGATGCAGAAGAAAATCATGGCAATCATGGCAGCCCTGATCATGGCGCTGAGCGCGCTTGGCGCCCTGGCTCAGCCTGCCGAAGATCCGGTGCTGGCGAGCATTAACGGAGAGAATATCTTTAAAAGTGAAGTGGATGCGGTGATGCCTCAGCTGAGCGGCTATATGACCGACGCCACGGACTACCGCTACGCGGCTGAGTTTATCGTGCAGCAGCGCCTGATCAGTCTGAAGACGGATGAATTGGGCTTCAACCGCTTCACCGCCGAAGAGGAAGCATCCTTCGCGGCAGAAGCTGACCATCAGTGGCAGGAAGGCATCGACAGCTATGTCAGCTACTATCTGGCCGAAGACAGCGAGGAGGCCCGCGCTCAGCTGAGGACGCAGGCTGAAGACTTCTACGCGCAAAACGGATTGACCCGCCAGTCTCTGGAGGACAATATCCGCCAGAGTGCCTCCTTTGACAAGCTGAGTGCCTATCTCGTCGGCGACAACGAACCCGGTGAGCAAGAGATCGACGAAGTGTTCCGGCAGTATGGCGAAAGCTACAGGCAAAACTATGAGGATAATATCCTGGCCTATGAGTATAACACCTTCTACTATCAGCAGCCCAGCTGGTATACGCCCGAGGGATACCGCGGCATCATCCACATCCTGATCTATCCTGACGCGGAAGCGGCCGAACACTATAACACCCTGAAGGCCCTGTACGAGGAGCAGCAGAGTGATGAAAACGGCGAGGAAACGGAGGCTGAAAAGCCCGAGACCGAGCCGCAGGGCAGCGAAGAAGAAGTGACACTTGACATGATCGAGCAGGCCCGTCTGGCGGTGCTTGAGTCCGTCAAGGGCGTAACGGATGATATTTACGCCCGCCTGGCACTGGGGGAGAGCTTTGAAAGCCTGATTTCTCAGTATGGGCAGGACCCCGGCATGCAGGACTTCACCAACCTGAGCGAAGGATACAAGGTGCACCGTGAGTCGGTGGTATGGGATCCCGTATTTACGCAGGCCGCCTTCTCCCAGAATATGGTGCAGACGGGGGATGTCAGCGACCCGGTGGTCGGATCAAACGGCGTTCATATCCTGCAGTACCTGCGCGATGTGCCCTCCGGCCTCATCATGACCGATGAGATCCGCGAAGAGATCATTGATTTCCTGAAGGCTGTCCGTCAGAATGACGCCCTGATGAGCGCCATCGCCGACTGGACGGCCCAATATGAGATCAGCTACAACGAAGAAAACATACTGGCTGCCACTGAGGCCGCCCGGGCGCTTGAGCCCGATGATGACCCCATCCTGGCGATACCGTCCATTGAGGAGCTGGAGATGGAAGAGGTGCCCGCCGTCACCGAAGCACCGAACTGATCGGTACCGGTCAAGCGACAAGCTCCTGCCTTGCGGCAGGAGCTTGTTTTATTGCAAAGACAAAGCGGTCAGCGGCCTGCCGTTCCCCTTTCCAGATTTCTCAAAAAGTCCTGCGCGTTGGCGATCATCCCGGTCACGCTGAGGCTGCCGCGGTCGCGCAGCTTGTTGACGGCAAACTCGGAGGTATCCACGGTATAAAAGTACAAAGGGCGGATACCGTCCTTGGTGACGCGATAGGAAGGGGTCATGTTGCCGATGGCGATGGTGTGCAGTTGCGTGGCCAGGCAGATGACGGTGGTGGCCCTCCGCACCAAGGCGCGCATGGCGTCCTGCGCCCGGTAGGCATCGCCGATCACTTCGGGCAGGGGGCCGTCGTCCCTGATGGAGCCTGAAAGAACAAAGGGGACCTGCCTGTCCAGGCAGGCTTTCATGATGCCGTCCTTGATGGCATATTGCCTGATGAAGGCCGGGATGGATCCGCAGGCGCGCACCTTGTTGATCAGGTCGAGGTGGTAGTAGTGGCCGTTATGCATGAGTTCCTGCGTGTAGATGTTCTGCCCCAGGCCCGTACCGAAGAGCCCGGCCTCCAGGTCGTGGGTGGCCAGGGCGTTGCCCGCGTGCAGGCTGTGGACAAATCCCCAGTCGATCAGGTTTGACATCGCACGGCGGGCATCGTGGTCAAAGGCGCAGGCCGGACCCAGTACCCAGAGAATGTGCCCCTGCTCGCGCTCATGTCTGAGCAGGGCGATGAGGGTGTCATAGTCGCGCGAATAGGCCGTTTCGCGGGAGCGGCCCGTGCGGAAGGCGAACTGACGTAGCCCGGCGGAGGCTTTTGAAAATCCGTGCATATGAACGAAGATCCCGTCTTCGCCGCCTTCCGTGCGGCCCAGGGCCACCGGGTCTCCTCGCCTGATGCTGCGAAGCTCGCGGATGCTGATGGCGCCACCTTCAAGGACGGCCAGGCAATCCATGCGGCTGTCTTCCGGCAAGAGCCAGCGCCCTCCCACTTTGAAATATTCAGGATAGATGGAGGTGGCGTGATAGCCTTCGGGCGCGATACCGTCTGAAGGCGCCGGGCTGAAGGTGCAGTCAGGCACATGGATAAGCTCTCTTGCCCTGAAGTCAGGCGGGGCATAGACAGGCAATGTAAACATAAGATGATCCTCCTCTTATCCTTCAAAGAAAGGGTAAGGGGGAGAAGGGAATATGTCAAGATTCCCTCGGCTTGCTAAATGCTGCAAAGCACAGTAGGATAGATGCTGTTTGATGACGAATAAATTAATGAAAGCATGGGAGACAATGATCAGAAACATCGTATTTGACATGGGCAATGTATTGGTCGGCTGGACGCCGGAAGCCTTCGCCCTGCGGGCGGCGGGCAATGGGGCGGATGCCGCTGTGCTGCATGAGGCGCTGTTTGCGGGCCCCGAGTGGGCCATGGCTGACGAGGGTCTGCTGTCACAGGACGAGCTCCTGAACATCGCTTTGAAGAGAACATCCGAGCGTCTGCACGGGACGATGCGGAAGCTGGCCCTTTCCTGGCCCGCTTGGATGGAGCCCATCCTCGGCGCGGAAGAGTTCGTCCGCCGCTGCAAGGCAGCAGGTATGAAGCTCTACCTGCTGTCCAATGCCGCCCGGCAGTTTCCCGCGGCGCTTGAGCATCGGCCTTTTTACCCCCTGCTGGACGGGGCTGTGGTATCGGCTCACGAAAAGATGGTAAAGCCCGATCCGCGCATATACCGGACGCTGTGCGAGCGCTTCGGCTTATTGCCTGAAGAATGCTTCTTCATTGATGATATAGCCGTGAACATTGAAGGTGCCCGGTCGATCGGTATGCCGGGCATCGTGTTTGAAGGTGATTGGGCAAAGACCGAAGAAGCGCTGAAGGCGCTGGGCCTGCAGCTTCCGGCTGTCTGATGCTTCCGCCGGACTTTGAGGGATGCCGCCTGTTATGTGCGGCATCCCTTTTTTTAGCCCGGAAGATCAGTCTATGATCATCTCGCCCATATCCGTCAAAGCCATGCTGCCGCCTTCAAAGACAGGAATGTCAAATAAAAAACCGGGTCGCTGCGCTGCCTCTTTTGCGGCCTGCTCCAGCTGACCGAACAGCAGGCTGTCGCGGTAGCCCGCGTAATCGTAGCCTGAAACCGGGATGTCATAATCCAGGCTGATCAGCCCCTTGTCTTCAAGAGACAGCAGCACATCGC
Source organism: uncultured Christensenella sp. (assembly GCA_964630465.1). Classification (GTDB taxonomy): domain Bacteria; phylum Bacillota; class Clostridia; order Christensenellales; family Aristaeellaceae; genus UBA1038. The sequence continues at coordinate 12,700 of CAZVUU010000032.1, read as the reverse complement.
CGCGCGCGCGGACAGTGTCCGCGCCGTCGTCCTGATTGTCGATGGTCACAGGCTCCATAGCCGTCATATCCAGTGAGCTGTCCTTGCTGCTGCGCAGGGAAAAGCGCGCGACGGGCAGACAGCCGAAGCGGCTGATCAGGCGCAGCATATCTGTCTCAGTCTGCGTCAGGCCCTCAATGCCGCCTTCGTATTGAGGGTGGCCGTGGCCTTCGCCGTGCCCGTGGTGGTGGTGATGGTGGTGATGATCGTGGCCGCAGGCGCAGCCCTCCTGATGCTCTTGGGGTGTTGTCTGATCCATGTCTTCCTCCTTGTTGAGTCTGTGCCGGGAGTCAGGCTATTATACCCCAAGGAACCGCCGCGCGAAAGCGCCTCTTGTGCTATAATGAACGGACAGATATTTATGCATGAAACGGAGGATGCCTTATGCCTGACAGGGATCAGATGACCATTGAAAACAACCCGGCGCTGTCCGGAATGGCCCGGCTGGATCAGCAGATCGTCTATTCTGAGGAGACGGGTCAGACCCTGAGCCTTATCATCCCCTGGAAGCCGGAGGGCGAGGAGAATGCAGAACGGCCCCTGATCGTCTTTTTACAGGGCAGCGGCTGGACCAGCCCGGATATCGGCTATGAGATCCCCCAGCTGTCACGCTATGCTCAAAAGGGCTACGTGGTCGCGACATTGAGCCACCGCGACAGCACGAAGGGAAACCCCTTCCCCGCTTATCTGGAGGATACCAAGACAGCCATCCGCTTTTTGCGGGCAAACGCCGAACGCTTTGATATCGACCCCGGGCGCGTGGCCATGTTCGGCACCTCATCGGGCGGCAACACGGCGCTTCTGGTCGGACTGACGGCGGATGACCCGCGCTACAAGACGGGGGAGCATGCCTCTTATTCCGACGGGGTGCAGTCGGTGATCGCCTGCTTTGCGCCTGCCGACATCCCGGCCATGGTGTCGCAGCACTATGAGGCGATGGCGCAGCATCCGGTCTTTGAGGGGCTGGTCGGCAAGGCGGCGCCCATGGAGGTGGCCAGGGCCATGAGCCCGATCCTTGAGATCGAAGAAGGCAGGGCTTATCCGCCGATCCTGCTGGCGCACGGGGATGCGGATGAGCTGGTTCCCTTTAAGCAAAGCGAGAAAATGTACCGCGCCTTGAAGGCGGCCAGGCACCGGGCAAAGCTGATCCGCATCACGGGCGCGCCCCATGAGGGGAGCTTCTGGAGCGGCAGGCTGCACGAGCTGTTCTATCAATATTTAAAAGAAACACTCTGATTTTTGTCTGAGGGAGGCTGTTTTTTATGGTGCTGAGCGCGGCAAGCTACCTGGTCATACTTCCCTTGGTGTTCCTGGCAGGCTTTATCGACAGCATCGCCGGCGGCGGCGGCCTGATCTCGCTTCCCGCCTACTATTTGGTCGGGCTGCCGCCCGAGCTGGCGGCGGGGACGAACAAGATGAGCGCTTTTTTCGGTACGGCGGTCGCCACCGGGCGCTACGCCTCAGGCCGCAGCATTCCCTGGAAGGAGGGCCTGTGGGCGATGGCGGGCTCGGTGCCCTTCAGTTTTCTGGGGGCTGAGCTTTTGAAGATGATGGACGCGCGCGTGATCAAGATGAGTGTCCTGATCGCCCTGCCGATCGTGGCGGCCTTCGTGCTGCTCAACAAGGACGCCCTGAAGCCCCGCGACCTGGTAGGCGCGAAGCTTAGGCTGCCCGTCTGCTTTGCGATCGGCGCCCTGATCGGCCTGTATGACGGTCTGGTCGGACCCGGAACCGGCACCTTTTTGCAGCTGCTGTTTGTTTCGGTGATCGGCATGGAGGCCCTGATGGGCTCCGGCGCGGCCAGGCTGGTCAACCTGGGCAGCAATGTGTCGGCACTGATCAGCCTGGCGATCAGCGGCCATGTGCTCTACGCGCTGGCTCTGCCGGCTGCTCTGTTCGGCATGGCCGGCAACTTTCTGGGCTCCTCGCTTGCCATTACCAGGGGCAGCCGGCTGATCCGGGGCATCCTGATACTGGTGCTGGCGCTGCTGATGGCAAAGCTTTTCATGGATGTGCTGGGCATGCGTTTGTGAACAGGGTATACTGACAGTGTATAGTCTGGCGAAGGAGGAATAGACCATGACCGATGAAGAACGCCTGGATATCATTGAAGGGGAAGATGAAGAAGGCAATTCCATGCTGCTGAAGGTAGAGCGCTATTTCTACTACAACGGGGAAGAATACGTGCTTTTACGCCAGATAGACAGTGAGGACGAAACAGATGACGCCGGCGACGACCGGCTCTACGTCATGCTGGTGCAGGTTTCAAAGGATGAAGACGGGGAAGAGGTGGAAGACTTTGTCCCCGTGGAGGATGCCTTGATGCAGGCGCTGATCCAGGCCGCCCGCACCGTATTCATCGACGATGTACTGGATGAGGAAGACGACACCGGGGAATGAACGATAATATCCGCCTGAAGCTCGGGCTGCTGCCGGACAGCCCGGGTTGCTATCTGATGAAACAAGCCGGCAAAATCATCTATGTGGGCAAGGCTGTCAACCTGAAAAACAGGGTGAGCAGCTATTTTCGCAAGTCTTCATTTACGCCCAAAGTAGCGGCGATGGTGAGCCACATCGATGACTTTGACATCATGCTGTGCAACTCCAACCTGGAGGCCCTGCTGCTTGAAAGCAACCTGATCAAGCTGCACAAGCCTTATTATAATATTCTGCTGAAGGACGACAAGCGGTATCCCTATGTCCGCATCGACCTGAATGAACCTTATCCGCGGCTGAGCATTGCCCGCCAGCCGCAGGACGACGGGGCCAAGTATTTCGGTCCCTATATCGGCGCCAACGCCATCCGCCAGGTGATGGACCTGCTGCGGCGCGTCTTTCCCTTGCGCACATGCAAGCTCAATCTGCCGCTTGCAAAGCCCATCCGGCCCTGCATCAACTATGACATCGGGCGCTGCCTGGGCCCCTGCGCGAACAAATGCACGCAGGAAGAGTACCGTGCGGTCGTCGACCAGGTGCTGGCCTTTCTACGCGGAAAGTATCAGCCGGTTGTCGATCAGCTGCGGGAAGATATGGTAAAAGCTGCCCGCAACCTGCAGTATGAGCGGGCGGCCGTGATATTCGCGGCCTGATGGAGCAGCAGAACGTCCAGCGGGCCGACGCCGTCCATCAGGACATCATCGCGCTGGCCCAGGATGATCTGGACGCGATGGCTCAGGTGATGTATATCCGCGGCGGCAAGATGCTGGGCGCGGATGCCTTCGCGCTTCCGCGTGAGGGCAAGGAAGAGCCCGAGGAGGTGCTCAGCGCCTTCCTGCTGCAGTTTTACCGGGATCGCACGCCCCCGCGGGAGGTTATTGTTGAGGCGGCGGGCGATCTTGAGGATCTGGAGGCCTGGCTGCGCAAGCAGCGCGAAGGGGCCGTGACTCTGACCGTGCCGCAGCGGGGTGATAAGCGCGCCCTGGTGCTGACCGCCAAAAAGAACGCGGAAGACGCGCTTTTAAAGCGCAACGCCAGGGCGAGCATCAAGGAAGAGCGTACCGTGGGAGCGGTCAAAGAGCTGGCGGAGGCGCTGGAGCTTGATTTTGTGCCCCACCGGGTCGAGGGCTTTGATATTTCAAACACGCAGGGGGCGCTGTCGGTGGCGTCCATGGTGGTCTTTATCGACGGGGTACCCGTTAAAAAGGAGTATCGCCATTTCCGCATCAAAACGGTGGAAGGGGCCGATGACTTTGCCTCGATGAACGAGGTGCTGAGTCGCAGATTCCTGCGTACGCAAAGGGAAAAGGAAGAGGAGCGCTGGCCGCTGCCGGACCTGGTCCTGGTGGACGGCGGGCCGGAGCAGCTGCGTTTTGCCAGGGCCGCCATGCTGGCGACGGGCATTGAGGTGCCCATGTTCGGCCTGGCCAAGAGGCTGGAGGAGATCTACCTGCCCGACCGGGCGGAACCTATCCGGCTGGATGACAGAAGCCCTGCCCTGCACTTCATCCAGCGTGTGCGGGATGAGAGCCACCGCTTTGCCATCACGCACCACCGCAACCTGAGGACCAAGTCCGGGCTGCGTTCCAGGCTTGAAGAGATCCCGGGCATCGGACCCAACCGGCGCCGGGCATTATTGACCCATTTCAGAACCATGAAGGCGATCGGCGAAGCCTCCCGGGAGGAGCTGGCAGGGGTCAAGGGCATGTCGACGCCGGCGGCGGAGAACGTGTACCTGGCCTTCCACCCGCAAACAGCGGAGCGCCGGCAGGAAGAAAATATTTCAAACGAAGCATGAAATGAGCGCGCGCGCTCGTTGTATAAGGGAAAGGGAGTGAGAAGCGGTGCGGTGCAAAAGGCTGGCGGCCTTTGTCTTGGCTATGCTTCTTCCCCTGACGGGAGCCCGGGCTTTTAACCCACGGGGGCTGTCCGGACTGACCTCGGCCTATGAACAGGGGCACCCGATCCGCCTGGAATTGTCGGGTGAGCCGGGTGAATGGAAGGAGCTGTCCAAAGGCAGCCTGAACGCGCTGGCGGAGTGGCTGAAGGATGTCCTCCTTGAGATCGATATCTCGGCCAGCGATTACGCGGCGCGGCTTTTCAGGCAGGGGGAAGAACTGTTTTCTCTCCGGGAAGGCGAACATGAAGGCAGGCGGCTGCTGACCATGGGCCATGCCGGCCCCGGTTTTCTGGCCGCGGAGGGAGATGACCCTCTGTCCCTCCTTTTGGGTGAGGATCCGGACAGCATCGTACGTATGCTTCGTCTGCTTGACTTCTCGTGGCTGCAGGACTTTCCCGATGGAGCACTTCCTTTGCTGGAGCCCTACGGCAAGGAGGTCAGGCGCAGCACAACCCTTAAAAATGTCGGCACCTCGCCGAAGAGGCATGAGTACAGCCTGACCCCTGAAGTATGGGATACGATATGGCCGCACCTGAAGGAGGCGCTGCCCCAAATTCCCGAAAACCTGTCCCCGGAGTTGAAGGAGGCTCTGGACGGCCTGAGCTTTGACAGCCCGGTGACAGTCAGACGCTTGCTGGACAAGCAGGGGTCGCCCCTGGGCTGGCAGATGAATGCTGCGGTGACGCTGCCTTCGGGTGTCAGCCGCCGGGTGAGCCTGACGAGCAGCCGGGCTGAGGGCAAGGGCCTTTACCTGAGCCTGAAGGCACCCGCTACACGCGGGAAGGATGATCTGAGCCTCGCGCTTTCGGTCACGGAAGACGAGCAGCACCTGAACGCGGACTGGTCTTTTGTATCGAGGCTGGGGACGGAGCGTTACAACCTGAAGGGGTCGGTCAAACTGAAGCTGTCAGACTCTCAGACGGGGGAGCGTCTGTCGGGGCGCCTGTGGTCGGAAGAGAAGCGGGGCAGCGACAGCGCCCGGCGGCTGACACTGGAGCCGGACCTGAGCTTTAACGGCACGCAGGCGCAAGGCAGCATCCGCCTGTTAGAGCAGCGCGCGGGAAAGCCGTGGCTGGACCTGAACCTCAGCCTGAGCGCGTCTGCGGGCGAAGCGCCAGAGCTGTCTGTGCCGCTGACCGTATATGAGCTTGAATCAGACCTTTTAAGCGCGCGGGACGCCCTTGGGCAGTCCTTGCTGCCGGTGCTCAGGCGGATCATGATGGATCTTCCGGAGGACCAGCGTCTGCTCCTGCTCCATGATATGGGAAGAACGGCGCGCACCGAGGGAGAGACCGTTCCCCTTTTGGATGAAACACCGGAATTTATTGTGACTGAGGATGCTTTATAAGGAGGTTATCCCATGAAGAGAACCATTGCCTGGCTATTGTCGGCTCTGATGCTGTTTGTCTCAGCTGCCGCCTATGCCAGCCCGACGATGACTTTGGACGAAAAGCTGGCACTGCAGCTGCAAAACGGCTCTGGCCTGACGATGGAAGCGGAGCTCAGCGCCTCAAGCGACCTGAACCTGAGCATTTTAGGCGAGCAGGCGAATGCCTTCCTGAAAGCTCTTGTGACGGACGCGCGTCTGGAGATCAAACGCATACAAGGAGCGGGCGTGGGCAACCGGGGGAAGGAAGACATGACGCTGACGCTCAGCCGCGCCGATGCGCAGCTGCTTGAACTGAAGCATACCTCAGACGGCGTTTTGGAATCCTTCGCCTCCACGCTCTTTGGCGGAAAGAGCTACGCCTCGGCCCGCGGCGACGGCCTCCTGCTGGATCTGCTGATGGACAGGGCTTCGGTGTGGCCGGGGATCGAGCGGGTGATCTATGCCGTCAACGGCACCGACCTGGAGTGGACCAGGCAGGCAGAAGCCCAGCTGAAAGATTTCAGCGACAAGCTCAGCCTCTGGCTGCAGGGCTATACCCGTGTCAGCACCGAGCAGGATGATCAGAACAGGCTGATCACGGTCAATGAGATCCGCATTCCGGCGGCAGATCTAAAAGCGCAGATCAAGGTGATGCTGGCGGACCTGTACGCAAACAGGCCTCTGATCAACCTGCTGCGCGAGGTCATGACCTCGTCGGAGGCCGCGGCTTATCTTGAACCGTCAATGCTGGAGGGCTTCAAAGCTGCCGTTGACAGGCTTCCCGTTTCGGGCAGCGTGAGCATCTCGCGCCGCTATGACGTCGCGGGACGGATGCTGCTTGATGATATGAATTTTCCGATGGGCGGCGCGCGCGGCATCGAAAGCATCCGCTACCGCCTGCAGGCCGGGGAAGGCACGGAGGATGAGATCCGCATTGATGTGAACATGCTGCCCAGGGAGCAGGGGCATGAGCAGGGCAGCTTCTACAGCCTCAGCTTTTCGGGAGGCCTTGACGCGGACGCCGAAGACGGCGAAGTCGGGATCTATACCGGCACTCTTCTGATCCGTAAGGAGCCTGAGGGCAACGAGGACTTTACCGTTCAATCGGCAGAATCCGACGATGAAAAAGAATACGCCTTCAACCTCTACCTCGACCGGGGCATTGAGCAGCAGGACGCGCAGACCCGCCAGTATACGCGCGAGCAGGAGTATTCCCTGGTGATCGCGCCGAAGAACACAGAGGGTGCGGGCGAGCAATCGCTGATTCTGACCCTTGAGATGACCTCCGGCGCGGATACCCGTTCGGCTACCCGCTTTGAGGGATCTTTTATCTGGAAGGACATGACCAATGACACGCAGATCGAGGCAAAGTTCAGCGGCGGATCGGCCGTTCCATGGATCATTCCATCAGTGGACGCCTCCGGATCGATCCGGCTTGACCGTATGAATGCCGCTGAGCTGGCTGCGCAAAAAACACTGCTGCAGGCGGAGCTGCTCACGGCGCTGAGCCGTCTGGGCCTTGGCTTTATGAACTCCCTGCCTTGAAAAAATACAATTGAAACTTTTGGTTTAAACTTCGCGGATATGGTATAATCCATATAAGGCTGTGAAAGTCTGAACGTTGCTATAACAATTTTATGATAATGAGGAGGAGACCGGGATGAATCGCATTTATAAACGCATCGCAGCCCTTTTGATGGCAGCCATGCTGATGCTCATGAGCCTGAGCGCGCTTGCCGTACCTGAAGCGGAGGTGTTTGCGCGCGGCAGCCGGATCAAGGCGGAGACGACAATCGACATCAACGCCGATACATTCAACGGCCTTATGGCCATGTTCGGCGCAATGCCTGATGAAAACGGCCAGGACATGCAGTCGATCATCATCGACAACCTGCTGGGTGCCGTCAAAAAGCTGAGGGTCAGCACAATCACCGACGGGGAAATTGTCCGGATCAGCCTTGGCAATGACAATGGCGAACTGTTCAATGCCTATACATCGATGGCCGGCGAGGAAAGCTTTGTCGTGACCTCCCTGCTGCCCGGGCTTGAGCTGAGCCTGCCTGCCGCCATGGCGGCCCCCGCCTTCAATCCGCAGGACGCGATGGCTCTGTTTGAAAACCTTGACGCATATGCGGAGACCTTGACGGATTTCCTCACCGACGAGCTTTTGCAGTCGGCTGAGATAGAAGAAGGCAGCTACCTCGTATCGGGTCTTAATTTCGACAGCAAGGTCACGGTGGCGCTTCACAGCCATCAAGTGGCCGGGATGCTCGAAGGCCTGCTTAAAGTATTCAAGGAAGATACTTCCTTGCAGGAGGCCCTGGACGCAGCCATCGCAAGCGGCGCTGCCGCTGTCGAAGCGATGGGAGAATCCATCCCCGGCTCCAAAGACATCATCGCTGAGCTGGAGGAGGGCATCGCCGATATCAAGAGCGATGACGACATCAAACTGGCTAACCTGACCATGTACGTGTCTGAGCTGTCCGACGCCTTCTATCTGGACGTGGAGATGCTTGAAGATGAGGAGCCCGTCATACTCCTGACCATAGCCGTCGCCCCGTACGACACCGGTGCCGATATGCGCTTCTCGATCCTGACCGCGGATACCTGGGCGGAAGGCCCGCCGGACTGGGAGGCAACGCGCCAGAGCGTGATCGGCGGCGAGTCGTCTGACTCCGTGCTGTTTGATATCACCCTCAGCCAGTGGGAGGATGAGGCCGCTAACCGCGAAGAGCTCAGAGGAAATATAGGCATCTACGCAATGGGCTTGTCCGTCGGCGTAGACATCAGCAGCGCGTCTGCGATGACCGGGACTTATGCCTCCGAAGGTGTCGTCTCTTTGAGCGTCTTTGGTACGGCCCCGCTGCTCACACTGACATCCAGGGGCTACGAGACAAATGAGGAGATCACGGCGCCCCCGCGCGACGGCCTGAAGAAGATCCAGGTTTCCGAGGAGCTGTCCGAGGAGGCCATGAACGAGGTGCAGACGGCCTTGATGTCTGCCTTCCCTGACCTGCTTGAGCGGCTGAAGACTGTTTTACCCGAGGAAGGCTCGATGCTGATCGCCATCATAGAAAGCATGACGAACCCCGGCCTCCCCGATCAGAACTAAACGGTAAACACTGACTTTGAGACCGCCTCCCGTCAGGCGGTCTTTTTCGTGGCAGCCGGCAGAGTCTGTCTCTGTCGGAACCCCTGCCGCGCAGCGTATCCGGCATCCATGGGCCTGCCGGAGAGAGTCCTCTGTGCCCATCAGGCGATTTCATTGTTCCGGGTGAAAAAAGCTGGTCACAAAGCCGGAAAAGAAGTATACTGCCACCAAGCTCACGCGCAGCATGCAGCAGGCGAACCCGGTCTGCGGCCTGACAGCCGCCCTTGAAAAAAGCAGATCCGCAAGAAGCAAGCGGACCTTCTTTATTCCGCGTGAACACAGGTGCAGTGATGACATCATAGGGAGGTTCGGCTGATGATACGCAGCAGGTTTGCGCACCAGATGCAGGTGTTGAACAGTGATTTGATTGAAATGGGCGCCATGGTCGAAGGGGCGATCGCCTCGGCCATCAAGGCCCTGAAAGAGCAGGATGTCGCGCTGGCCAAACAGGTCGTCTCCGGGGACAGGGCCATCAATCAGAAGGAGCGGGACATTGAGGCTTTGTGCCTGCGCCTGCTGTTGCAGCAGCAGCCCGCCGCGAACAACCTGCGCATCATATCGGCGATCCTCAAGATGATCACCGACATGGAACGGATCGGTGATCAGGCGGCCGATATTGCCGAGATCTCGGTCTTTTTGGCGGAGGGGCCTCATGTGACGGAGCTGATCAATATCCCGCGCATGGGGGAAGCGACGGCCAGGATGGTCACCCAGGCCATCGACGCCTTTGTCGAGAAAAACCTTGACCTGGCCCTGGCTGTGATCACCTACGATGACGTGGTGGACAACCTGTTTACCCAGATAAAAAAAGAGCTGATCGAGCTGATCCGCGACAATCAGGACGTGGCAGAGCAGGCGCTCGATTTGATGATGATCACCAAATACCTGGAGCGCATCGGAGATCATGCGGCCAATATTGCCGAATGGGTGGTGTTTTCCATTACCGGCCAGCATGTGAAGGGCAAGGTAAAGTACGGAGAATAAATCCGGCGTTCCGTCCCTCCGGAGCGGATAAAAGCGCCTGCCTCGGCAGTGCCTTTGACGAGCGCTGCCGCTCCCTGAGCCGGGATAAAAACAGAAAAAGCATTGACCATATTATACAAGCGTCTGATAGGATGGATTTATCAGGCGCTTCCTTATTATATGCGCTGTTTCATACCCTGTTTTTCGCTTCACTTTTTGACCATTTTGTGGTATAATGCGAGGTGTTATTAGTGCGCTGATTCAGCGCGGGAAACGGGGGAGAAAATGTCCGAACACAAGGATAATATGAGCATGATGGCAACGCATGTCGACGCTCATTATGATGAAAGTCAAATTGAGGTGCTTGAAGGACTGGAGGCCGTGCGCAAACGGCCCGGCATGTACATCGGCTCCACCGATGTCAGCGGCCTGCACCACTGCGTATACGAGATCGTGGATAACTCCATCGACGAGGCTCTGGCGGGCTACTGCACCCAGATCGAAGTACGCCTGCTTGAAGACGGCTCGATCGAAGTGAAGGATGACGGCCGCGGTTTTCCCGTGGGCCTGCACCCCAAGATGCAGCGTCCGGCGGTAGAAGTCTGCCTGACAGTGCTGCATGCCGGCGGCAAGTTTGGCGGCGACGGCTACAAGGTGTCCGGAGGCCTGCATGGTGTGGGCGCGTCCGTGGTCAACGCCTTGTCGCGTCACTTCATGGTGACGGTGCATCAGGACGGCAAGATCTACCGCCAGGAATATAAGCGCGGCAAGATCGAGTATGACCTGAAGGAGATCGGGGATACCGACAAGACCGGTACCATCATCCGGTTCTGGCCCGACATCAAGACCGCCGACAACCCGGACGGCATTTTTGACGAGGATGTGGCCTTCCGCTTTGATACCCTGCGCGTGCGCATGAGGGAGATGGCCTTTCTCAACAAAGGCATCCGCATCATCATCCGTGATGAGCGGGGCGAAAAGCCCGATGAGCGCGTCTATCACTTTGAGGGCGGCATTGCCGAGTTCGTCAAATATATCAATAAAAACAAAGAGGTGCTCTTTCCTGAGCCTGTCTATATCGAGGGCATCAAAAATGAGGTCTCGGTAGAGGTGGCGCTGCAGTACAACAACACCTACTCAGAAAATATTTTTGCCTTCGCCAACAACATCCACACGCCCGAGGGCGGTACGCACCTGCAGGGCTTTTCCGCCGCGCTCACCCGCAGCATCAACGACTACGGCCGGCGCTACAAGTTTTTGAAGGATTCAGACAGCAATTTAAAGAGCGAAGACGTGCGAGAGAGCATCGCGGCGGTCATTTCCGTGAAGCTCAAGGAACCTCAGTTTGAGGGGCAGACCAAGTCAAAGCTGGGCAACAGCGTTGTCCGAGGCATCGTCGACAGCCTGGTTTCGCAGGGGCTGGGCTCCTTCTTGGAGGAGAACCCCGCTGTCGGGCGCGCCATCCTGGACCGCTGCCTGGGCGCCGCCAGAGCGCGTGAGGCGGCCCGCAAGGCGCGCGACCTGACCCGCCGCAAGACGGTGCTTGAGTCGGCCGCCTTGCCAGGCAAGCTGGCCGACTGCTCGGAGACCGACCCTGCCAAGTGCGAGATCTTCATCGTCGAAGGTGACTCCGCCGGCGGCAGCGCCAAGACCGGGCGCGACAGGCACTATCAGGCCATCCTGCCCCTGCGCGGCAAGATCCTCAACGTTGAAAAGACTCGCATCGACCGGGCGCTGATGAACGCGGAGATCAAAAACATGATCACGGCCTTCGGCTCCGGCGTGGGCAGCGAGTTTGACCTCAGCCGCCTGCGCTATCACCGCATCGTCATCATGACCGACGCGGACGTCGACGGCGCGCATATCCGCATCCTGATGCTGACCTTCTTCTACCGCTATATGCGCCCCATGATCGACAACGGCTACGTTTACATCGCCATGCCCCCGCTGTACAAGGTGACCAAGGGCAAGCAGGAGCACTATGTCTACGACGACAAGGAGCTGCAGACCCTGCTCGACCGCATCGGCCGCGACCCCAAGCCCGAGATCCAGCGCTACAAGGGCCTGGGCGAGATGAGCGCGGAGCAGCTGTGGACCACCACCATGAACCCCGAGACGCGCACCATGAAGCAGGTGACGGCGCGGGACGCCATCGCGGCGGACGAGGCCATGACCCTGCTGATGGGGGATCAGGTGGAGCCAAGGCGTGAGTTTATCGAACAGAACTACGACCTGGTCCGGGACCTTGATGTGTAAGCGAGGATACAGAAGAGCATGAGCGAAATTAAAGACAGACTGATCCCGGCGGATCTGGAAAATGAGCTGAAAACATCCTTTATCTCCTACGCGATGGCAGTTATCATCAACCGCGCGCTGCCCGATGTGCGCGACGGGCTCAAGCCGGTGCACCGCCGGATACTCTATGCCATGAACGAGCTGGGCATGACCAGCGACAAGCCCTTTCGAAAGAGCGCCCGCATCGTCGGTGAAGTGCTGGGTAAATACCACCCGCACGGCGACAGCAGCGTCTATGACGCGATGGTGCGCCTGGCGCAGGACTTTTCCATCCGCTACCTGCTGGTGGAGGGCCAGGGCAACTTCGGCTCGGTGGACGGCGATGGCGCGGCCGCCATGCGCTACACCGAGGCCCGGCTGTCCAAGCTATCCAGCCACCTGATCGGCGAGATCGACAAGGACACGGTGGACTTTTACCCCAACTTTGACGAAACGCTGATGCAGCCCTCCGTGATGCCCGCGCGCTACCCCAACCTGCTTGTCAACGGCTCCAGCGGCATTGCCGTGGGTATGGCGACCAACATTCCCCCGCATAACCTGGGCGAGG
>CAZVUU010000031.1:0-21414 GCA_964630465.1 uncultured Christensenella sp. | reverse complement strand
CTGATAAGCTCTGATCTCTGTACCCAATGTGTTACCTATGTTTGACACTCCTACACTAAAGAGTAAAATTTTTCGCTTTGCGAACTTGCATTTAAGCTTTAGGCATGGTAATATGGTTGGGCTGTCAAGAAGGATGCGCTGTCTGCGAATCCGCCAATCTCCGACAGGGAGGTGTTATCGATGGGAAAGTTTTGTGAAGTATGCGAAAAGACTGCGATGAGCGGCCATAAAATAAGCCACTCCGACCGCAAGAGCAATCGGAAGTGGGCCCCCAACGTGCAGAGAGTGCGCGTAATGGTTGGCCCTTCAGTCAGGCGCTTAAACGTTTGCACCAGCTGCCTGCGCAGCGGTAAGGTGTCCCGCGCTCTGCCCAAGGTATCGGTATCCGCCGAATCCTGATTGCAGATATCGGTTCGTCAGAATCAAGCGGCAGTCACAAACAGTTAACCCTCGACGACGATGAAGTCGCGAGGGTTTTGTTTTATATCAGGTGCTTTTTAACGCAGCAGCCTGCGGCACGTGAAGCTGTCAGCGCCGCCCTTTGCGTCTCTCCCCCAGCAAGCTTTCATAATCACCCGGCCGCTCCAGTATCTTGCCGCAGCCGATCGCGACGCAGTGTTGGGGATTCTCAGCCACATGGCAGGGAATCTTGATGTTTTCCTCGATCACTTCCTGCAGACCTTTCATGGCAGCACCGCCGCCCGTCAGGAGAATGCCGTTTTCATACACGTCGTTTGCCAGCTCTGCCGGAATACGCTCCATCACAGCCGTCAGTCCCTCCATCATCTGATGCAAGGGTTCTTCCATGGCCTCTGAGATTTCTTCACGGCTGACCTCCATCTGTTTGGGCAGACCGCTGACCAGGTTGCGGCCGGCAATGGGCAAGGTGACCGTGCTTTCCCCCGATGTCCAGACTGATCCGATGGCACACTTGATATCTTCCGCTGTTCTGAAGCCGATCAGCAGATTGTGCTTCAGGCGTACATATCGGATGATAGCCTCTGTAAAGGCATCGCCGCCGATGGGCAGGATGTTGCGGGCGCTCATTTCACCTGAAGACATCACAGCGATGTCCGTGGTCGCGGCTCCCAGATCCGCCACCATATGCCCGGTGTATTGGCTGATATCCATGCCTGCGCCAATGCCTGCGGCCAAAGGCCTGTCAACCAGCTGGGTACGCCTGGTACCCGCTTCAAACATCCCGATGATCAGCTGGCGCTTCTCGATTTCGTTGGCGGAAGCGGATATGGACATCACCGCGCGCGGGCGGGCGAAGATGTGTTTTCCGATCACGCGTACAACAAAATGGTGGAGCATGATCGACAGCATGTCAAAGCCCCGTATCGTGCCTTTTTCAAGAGGACGAATGACTTCGATATTGGCCGGTTCCCTTCCCAGCATCCTATAGGCTTCCATACCGATGGCAATGACATTTTTGGATTCATGGTCGACGGCCAGCATTGCCGGTTCGTTGAGCACGATTCCCCGGTTGCGGGAATAGATCAGGACATTGGACGATCCAAGGTCTATCGCAATATCTTCAACTGATGCCATGTAAGATCCCTTCATCTTCTTATCTTGTCGGCTTCAACGGGCGGCTGACCGCGCGCAAGGCGCGGGTCAGAGTGCCTGCCCCCTCAAAAGCTCTTTGGAAGCCTTTGAAAGCACAGTTTTCCATAGCATAATATCACAATTTGGAAACAATTACCACTAATTTCGTAAAATATCCTTCATTTTATCGCCATATCCCCACTTTTTCTGCAAGGTTTGCCTTTTCACAATCCATGTTCATTATTATAAAGCCTTGGCCTCTTGCATCCGCAGAAGGGCGATCAGACCCTGCCGGACGGCGTCCATAAGCTGCGATTGCCCAGGACGTCTATCACTAAAATAGCCAGCGTGCCCCGCAGCAGCGGGATGGACAGCTCCGTTTCAAGCTCAGGTGTTTGCTTTTGACGCAGGCCGGAGGCATAGACAACAAACTCATTGTTGTTGATCAGGCCGGCATACCACTGGTCCACTGCCTCAAGCCCCTGTACTTCAAGGTGCTCCAGCCGCTTCATCGCTTCGGGCGGCAGCGTATAAGCATTAAGCTTGATGTCATAATAACCGATGCCCGTGGATACCGCCGCATCCAGCATCAAGGGCTGTCCGGTAAAAGGAGCATAGCACTGTACGGCTGTATTGGCCAGCCGTTTGCGGCTGGCGGTGAAGGCGCTCCTGCTCACATCTGCCCCCAGGAAACGCCGCCCGTTCCCCGCTGCGGAAATGAGCGTAGTCCCCGAACCGCAGCAAACATCCGCCACCAGGTCGCCCGGTTTGGTAGAACACAGAATAATCCTGTCAAGCAATGATACAGGCTTTTGTGTGGCATAACCCGTACGCTGAGGATCCTTCTGCTGCATTTGGCTCAGATCAGTCCAGACATCATCGGGATAACTGGGCTCATCGTCATAATAAATATAGGTTTTGCCGCCCGTCTTAATGGAACGGTAGCTGCGGCCGTGTTCATCAACATGGCGCTTCAAATGATTTCTGCGCTCTATCTTCTTTGAGACCGGCACTTTCGTGATATCGAAAAAATGATTTTTAGAACGGGCATAGAATAAAATGTTATCGTGTTTCCGGCTGAAGTAACGAATGGACCGGCCGCCCGTCTGATAACTCCAGATGATCTCATTGCGAAACTGATTTTCTCCAAAGATATCATCACACAGCAGGCGCGCATGTGCGACGGACCGCCAGTCCACATGCAAAAAGAAGGAACCGCTGTCACAAAGCAGCTTGTGGGCCAGATGGATCATCTCCCGCAAAAAAGAAAGATAGTTCTCCCGTCCCGCCTGAGCAAAATCATTGAAGGCCGGCAGGTCGATATACCGTCTGCCGGTCCGCCACCCCTCTTCTCCGACGCGCATGCGATAAGTGAAATGCCCGCCCGTAAAATAGGGCGGGTCGATGTAAACGCACTGGACCTTACCGTAATATTCGCTCAGATCAAGCTCACGCGCGTCACCCTGCATCAGCTTGCCTTTTGCGCCGGGCGCGTCTACCCGTTCGACCTCACAGACAGCGCGCTGCCACATCATAACCGCCCCTCCCTCTTATGCATAACACGTCGTTATATCGTTAGTTTATCACGCTTCGCTTTGCTTGACAAGGCAAGCGCCTTATCGCTATGATGCGGTTAATAAGCGATCAGGAGGCAGCATGAAGCTGATATTGCCCGGCCCCGTGTTACGCGCCCTTTCACAGCTGGAAGGCTGCGGTTTTGAAGCCTATGTTGTCGGGGGCTGTGTGCGCGACCATATCATGGGTAAAACGCCCGAAGAATACGATCTGTGCAGCGCAGCCACGCCTGAGGAGCTCCGCGCCTGTTTTCCGGATGAACGGCTCATAGAAACAGGCCTGCAGCACGGCACACTGACCCTCATCCTGGATGAGATGCCGCTTGAAATCACGACTTTCCGAAGCGACGGGCACTATAGCGACGGAAGGCACCCCGACAGTGTCTTTTTTTCCAGAAGTATCGCTGAAGACCTCAAGCGACGAGACTTTACCTGCAACGCGATGGCCTACAGCCCCGCGCATGGTTTTGTTGACCCCTTCAAAGGGGCCGAAGCCTGCCGCAACAAGGTATTGGCAGCTGTCGGCAATCCGATAAAGCGCTTCTCAGAGGACGCGCTGAGAATTTTGCGCGCTTTTCGCTTTGCCTCTGTCCTCGGCTTTTCAATCGAGAAGAACACCGCGGTGGCCGCTCTTACTCTCTCCCCCGGGCTTAAAAAAATCAGCCGCGAACGAATCGCTAAGGAACTGAATCTCGCCTTCATGGGCGATTTTGTGGCCGATGCGCTCCGTGAACATGCCCGGCTTGTGCTCGCTGCCCTTCCTCAGCTGGCTCCGATGCATGATATGCCGGGGAAGACTTCATCTGAAAGCGGCTCGTTGTGGGAGTATACGCTGCAGGTGATCAGCCGCACCCCGCCTGATTTGGCGCTGCGCTGGTCGGCACTCCTGCACGAAAGCGGCAAGCCTGCCGCCGTGATGATCCCTGACCAAACCGGCAACCGGACCGCGGCTTGTCAGGGCATCAGCGCAGACATCGCCGGCCGGTGCATGGCATCGCTGCGGCAGCCAAAAAAGCTGTCAAACGATGTCCGGCAACTGGTGCTTCACCATAAAGACCTTGTCAACCGAAACAATCTGCGGCGCCGGCTGTCCGAATTGGGGCTTGATCTGCTGAAACGGCTGCTATTGCTGCAGCATGCGGTGTTGGAAACGCGTTCGTCCGGCAAGGCACAGCCTGACCAAGGGACGCCTGAGTTGATTTCCCTGGCAGAAACCATGGTCGATGAAGGCCTTTGCCTGAGCATTAAGGATCTGAAGATCGACGGCAACATGCTGATTCAGGCCGGTATTTCCGAAGGGCCCGATATCGGAGAGATGCTGAGTTATTTGCTGGATCTTGTATTGTCGGACAGCGTGCCAAACGACCGGGATGCGCTTCTTGAACTGGCCCGCAAGCGAATGCACAACTGAAGCGGATATATATCAAGGCACCCGCTGAAACAGCAGGTGCCTTTGCCCGAAACTTAAAAACGATTACATTTCGGGAACCAGGATACCCAGGTTGCCGTCCTTTCTCAAGTACAGCACATGGGTCTCCTGTGTGTCCATATCAATATATACGTAGAAACTATGGCCCAGAAGCTCCATTTGCAACACAGCGTCCTCACGGCTCATGGGACGGACTGTGTAGACTTTCTCCCGCACGACTGCCCGGTCTTCGCTCTCTTCAGGCGACAGCTGTTCCACAAACTCCGGGCCCTCGTCCAGATTGACATCAGCGCGAAGACGCTTGTCAAGTTTGGTGCGGTGGCGGAGGATCTGGCGTTCCAGTTTGGCCAAAGCCTTATCAATCGATTGAAAAAGGTTGTCCTGGCTGGTGGCCTCGGCACGCAGGGTAACGCCGTTCATGGGTACCGTGATTTCGACGATTCGCTGCTCCTTCTCGCGGCGCATGCGGATGTACATCTCCGTCTCAGCTGTCAGATAGCGGCTCATGGTTTGGGTCTTCTTAAGTACACGATTGGTGATTCCCGGAGTAACAACCATGTTTTTCGCTGTGATCGTGGTCTTCATAGTCTATACGCTCCTCTCCTCAGGGTCCTGTATCCTGATGATTCGACAGCGGGAGGTTTTTCTCCTGCCTACCTATCAGGAAAAGGATATGCTATAATATACCCGTCCTTACGATGATGATATCATTTGTAAGCTTATTATATTTCGCAAGGAGCGCTCATGCCTGAGAACGCAAATGCAGCCGTCCGAATTGAACATGCCAAAAACATGGCCTATATCGCCGTCGGCTGCCTGATAGGCGCCTGTGTATACCCCTTGTTTCTGGTACCCAACGCGATCGCGCCGGGCGGTTTGACCGGCATCGGCACCATTTTGAATCATCTGCTGGGCTGGCCCGTGGGCATGACCAGCCTGCTGATGAACATTCCATTGTTTTTGATCGGCTACCGCAGCATGGGGCATGGCTTTGTGATCCGCACCCTGATCGCTACCTTTTTATTTTCGGTGCTGATCGACCTGATGGGCCTGCCTCCCCTGACTGCCGATCCCCTGCTCGCCTCCGTTTTCGGCGGCGCCATTCTGGGGCTGGGCCTTGGGCTGATCCTGCGGGGACGGGCAACGACCGGCGGGACAGACCTGATTGCGCAGGTCGTGCAGCGCAGGTTCCCGTTTATCACCATCGGAATGTTTTTGCTGGCCATCGACTGCGTCGTTATTCTGCTGGCGGGCTTTTTCATGGGCGCGGAGCAGGCGATGTACGCGATGATCTGTGTGTTTGTCTGCTCAAAGACACTGGACGTTGTACTGGCCGGCTTGGGAACCGACAAGGCATTTCACATCATCACCAAAAAGGGAGATGACATCACAGCCAGGCTGCTCAGTGAGGTTGGCCGCGGTGTTACGCGCATCGGCGCGACAGGCGGCTATTCAAACACTGATGTACAAATGCTGATCTGTGTGGTCACCCGTTTTGAAATGATGTCCGTCAGAAGCATCGTGCATGAGATCGACCCCCGTGCCTTTGTATTCATAACCGACACCCATGAGACGCTGGGTGAAGGGTTTCGCAACCTGTCTGAAAAATAACGGAGCTGAATGAATGTATCAATCTTTATACCGTACCTGGCGCTCAAAGACTTTCTCTGACATGGTTGGTCAGGAGCATGTGGTCAAGACCTTGCGCTACCAGGCCGCAAGCGGACACATTGCTCATGCCTATCTGTTTTCAGGCAGCCGCGGCACCGGCAAGACGAGTGCCGCGCGCATCCTGTCCATGGCCATCAACTGCAAAAACTCCAAAGACGGCGATCCCTGCCTTGAGTGTGAAGCCTGTCTGAGTCTGTTGTCAGATACCACGCTTGACGTGGTGGAAATGGATGCCGCCAGCAACTCCGGCGTCGCGGAGACCCGCGATATGCTGGAAAGGGTGAGTTACCCGCCCCAGTTTGTGCGATACAAAGTCTATATTATTGACGAGGTCCACATGCTGTCAAATGCGGCATTCAATGCTTTGCTCAAGACACTGGAGGAGCCGCCCGCTTATATGGTCTTCATCATGGCCACTACCGAGCTGCAGAAGATCCCCGCCACGATCCTTTCGCGCTGTCAGCGCTTTGAGTTCGGGCGCATACCGGAGGCGGATATCATCGGTCGCCTTCGCTTGGCCTTCAAAGAGGGCGCAAGCGTTCAGGAAGAAGCTCTGCAGCTGATCGCGGCATCCGCGGAAGGCAGCATGCGCGATGCCTGGAGCTTGATGGACATGTGCCTGAATGAGGACGGAAGCCTCACCGAGGAGCGTGTCCGGCAGACACTGGGAACCGTTACGCAGGAGTTTCTGTTTGACTTTGTCAAAGCCCTGCAAGCAAAGCAGGCAGACAAAGCCTTTCAAATGATCGAAACCCTTCACGCCGCCGGCAAGGATATCCAGGTGTTTCTCAAGAGTTTGTCATCGCATCTTCGCCGGCTTATTGCCGCCAAACTATCGGGTGATGAAGTCATCGGCTTATATAAAGAACAGGCCAGTCAGATGTCTCTGGAAAAACTGGCCTGGATGCTTGAACGCGCTGTGCGTGCCGAAGGAGACCTGCGGTGGACATCGCAGCAGCGTACCGTGCTGGAGGTCTATGCCCTGAGCATTTGCCAGATCAGCACTCAAACCGATGCTCTGGCGCTGCAGGCCCGCCTGACGGAGCTCGAAGCGAGGCATCAGAGCCTCGAGAGTCTGCCGCCTGCACCGCAGCAACACCCAAAGCCCGGTATCTCTTTGCCCTCAGCCGACATAATCACAGCTGACGGCAGCCCTGAGCTTTCGCTCAGCGTGCCCGAAGATGCCGTGCCGGTTAAAAAAACGCCTGATCCGGCTGATCCTCCTCAAACCTCCGACCCCTTACCCGCTCCCGTGCTTGTGCCGCCCGAGGTACCCCCGGCCTCGCAAAAGGTTGATAAAACGGCACCGGACAGCGTCATGGTCCCAAAAGATGTCTGGAATGCTGCCCTGGAGCGGCTCAGCAGGGAAAACCCATATATATACAGCATGATGAGTGAAGGGAAATACGCAGGCTTCAAGGACGGATGTTACCGGCTGAGCTTTTCCTCCGATAAACAGCTCCACATCAATATTCTGACCGACAGCGGCAGGCGTGAGATCATCGAAAGCATCCTGAGCGATACGGGCCTCAGCCCCGCCCGCTTTAAAGCCGTAAAAGAACAAGACCCCGTCAAAAAACAGGATCACCGGCAGAAGGCTTTGAAGGATATACAAGCTTTATCAGAAGTTTTCGGACGCCAGAATATCATTGTCACCGGCTTGGACGAAGAACAGTGATTATTTCAAATCAGCATCAAAATTATTTACAATATGTTAAGATATGTTATAATCTATGCGGATGGTTCTCGATCGCTGCCTAAGACCCGGAAAGGATGAAATAAATGAGCGATAGTCGATCCCGCTATTCAAGCGCCCCCTTACAAAACGTAAAGAAGGCTATGCCGCCCAAACGGGGAAACAAGCCTCAGCCGCCGCGTACCGTCGGCGATTATCAGGATGCCGGTGCGGGGCAGCGCAGTTTTGCATTCCTGCAGGTTTTATTGACCATTTTATTGCCCTTGTTCTTTGTAATCACTCTGTTGATGCCCAACAATAAACTGTACCTGATATTTTCTGCCGTCTCGGCAATATGTCTTATTTTGATGTGGCTGTTGAATGCCTTTGTGCCCAACGCCCGCATGACACTCAGCTTCATCCACATGGCGATGATCCTGGTCTGTCTGTTTGCTGTATGGATGAGTGCCCCTTCCTCCCCGGTAACAAGCGCACGCAGCGATCCCTCACTGGATGCACCTGGGGTGCAGGGAGGCGACCTGGCGTCCGTATTCGCGCAAAACGCCAGCGCGGGCATGGTCGGCCTGGCAGCACAGCAGCAAGTCGATTTTCAAGTTGAAGCGACCCCCAACCCCGGCGCGGCATCTCTGGCTCAAAAGAGGCTGGATCAATTCATGTCTGCCTGGATGAGCAGCAATTTTAAGGAAATGGTATCACTGTCTCTTCCTTCCTGGGTAAGCAGCCATGAAAACCCTGAGCAGGCCATGTTCTTTGTCCGGGGCATCCGCATGCCGATCAACTATGAGTTTCAGAATGTTTCCGGCTCTGACGCGGACAATACCAGAACAGTCAGCATGATCGTCAAGATGGATAAAAGCAACGGACAGACCCCTCGCAACTATCTGATGCAGGTGCTGATGATGCGGGTGAACGATCAGTGGTACGTGGACCCCGCTTCCCTGGAATCTGACCAGGAAGTGCATGACACCTCCGTCACGGCTGTTCCGCAGGTCACTCTGGCTCCCTCTATCACAGCCGCTCCTTCCATGCAGCTGTATTTTAACCCTGACGGCGGCGCGCTCTATCATAAGGACCCCAACTGCAGCCGGGTAAGTCCGCAATATCTGCCTCTCAGCGGCGTATTCACATACAGCCAGATCAATGACGCGCCATACAGTCATCTGCAGCCCTGCACAGACTGCCAGGCGCCCAGCAGGATTTAAGAGATGCCGCGATATCATATTGACACGATCCCCGTGTGGGATGCGCTTCATGAACAGGACGAATGCCTGATGTGTGTGCTGCGCCGCCGCAGCGAGCATCTGTTGACCGAACGCTATCTGGGCGGCTCCGTGATGGAGTCGGATACGCGTATCCGCGTCAATGAAAAGGGTTTTTGTCCCGAGCATCACCGCATGCTGCAAGAATGCCGCAACAAGCTCGGGCATGCCCTGATGATGCTGTCGCACACCAAAGAGGTGCTCAGTAAACTTGATAAAGTATCTCCGCCCTCAGCCCCCAAGCCGCCTTCCGGGCTGTTTGCGTCTTTTTTAAAGACTGAAGAACAGCAGCAGGATGAGCTGAGCAGGCTTTCTCAGGGATGCGTTCTGTGCGATCACCTGGACGATAATATGCGCCAGTATGCTTTTTCCCTGCTGCACCTCTGGAAAACGGACAAGGGCTTCTGTCAGTCGTTTTCCTCGTCCAAGGGACTCTGTCTTCCGGACGCGGGACTACTCTTGAACATGGCTCAGGAACATCTGAAAGCCCGGGTTTTGCAGGATTTACAGAACACCGTCCTTCGCCTGCTCAAGGAGAATTTGACGAGGCTTGAAAAAGAGCTTGAATGGTTCACCTTGAAGTTTGACTATCGCAATGCCGATAAACCCTGGGGTGACAGCCGCGACGCGCTCGAACGCACTGTCAACAAGCTGCGAGGATGGACATTGGGAGAGGATCCCGGCAAGAAGAAATAATAAGACGTCGGACATCAATGAAGGACGGTACTGATGAAAAAGACCTGCATATGGAGCATATTGATCCTGTTGCTGCTGGGCCTTATGGCCTGGCAGCCGCCTGTGCGCGCGCAGTCACCGGTTTTGGAAGGAATGCTCAGCGCGCAGCCGCATGAGGAGCAGCGCCTGAAGCTTGCTGCTACACTCTATTTCAGATACCGTAATACGCCCTACCTTGCCCGCGAAGTACGTGAGCTGAGCGTCAGCCGCACCCTGCCTGATGAACTCGCGCTTGTCAACGCTCTGCTGGAAGGCCCCGGGTCTCTCTCTCCCCACCTGAGCCCTCTTTTCCCCTCAGGCACCAAGGCGCTGAGTACGGCGGTTGAAGGAGAGACGCTGTTCATCACATTTAATGATCGTCTGATGAGCCGCTATGCGGATGAGGCTGTCCTATTCAGTACCGATTACAGCCAGGGAGAGGGCCTTCTGCGCCGCAGGCTTGCCATGGCCGGTCTGGTCAATACGCTGACCGAAAGCGGCCTTTTTTCAAGGATCCAGGTGCTTGTCAGGCAGGAAAGCTACGTCACTTCGTCCATGCGTCTGAGCAACCGCTACTATTTACTGGACGATGACAGCCTGCCTCCGCCTCTGCACAGGCAGGAAACGTATATCCTTACCCCGCGGGCCAGCGCCGATATTTTCCTGGACGGCTGGCAAAAGGGAGACCTCGTCACGGGCCTCAAAATGGTGCGCGGCAGCGACGGCCGGTCGCTTGCCGCCATCCCTTCAGAATATGAGCTGCGGCAGATGATGGAGCAAGCACCCAGGCTGGCTGATTTTTCCGTGACAGCCGGGAGTACTTCGCTTGACGGTCAAAGCGCCGTGGTTTCGTTGAGCCTCAGACTCCTGAAGGATGACGGGGGCGAGCGTCTGATCGACAACAGGCCCCTGCGACTGATTTTAAGGGAAGGCATCTATACCATTCCATACGAAGCCTTTGAAGGCCTCCTGGAGGCTGTTAAATGAGTACCCGAAGATTGACCCGCCTCCTTGCCCTGGGTCTTTCTGCGGCGTTTCTAAGCGGCTGCAGCGGGCCTGTTCCTATGCGCGATGAGCTCTCCGCCACCTTGCCTCCGGTAGACTACCGCTTTGAGGTCCCTCAGGCTGACAGCCCTCAGGAGTACGCGGAAACTGTTTTGCTTTATCTGCCCGGCGCGGCCGGCAATCAGCTGATTTCGATGCCGGAGCGTATCCTGATCCCTTCCGACCGGCACCCTGCCGAGGCGGCAGTCAGCAGATTGCTTTCATTCAGCGGCAATGAGATTGCGCGGCCTCTTTTCCCCGAGGCGATGCTCCGCCTGCAGGAAGGCCGGCAGAGCGTTGAAATATCAGGCGATGTGGCTACGGTCAACCTCAGCCACAATGCCTCTATCTTGTCAAAACAGGATCTGTTTACACTGAGGCGCTCGATCACCAATACCTTGGTGCAGTGGCGCGATATACGGTATGTCAACCTGTTGGTTTCGGGTATGGAGCCCGGGGTTGACCAGGCCAGCCTGACACCTGCGGGTTCCATGCAAGTCACCCGCAACGAGGACGCGCCTGCCCTGTGGGACAGCTTGTCCTCCCGTTCCAGCCTGGAAGGCGCTGAAGTACAGCGTTTTTCAAGCGTCTGTACGCTGTATTTTCCAGCCGGCTACGGCACGGGCGTCCTGTCCGAGGCCCGCACCGTCAGCTTCCCCGGGCAAAGCTACCGGCAGATCGCCTCCGGATTGCTTGAGGCGCTGTCAGCCGGGCCTCAGGTGCTGCACCTGAACCCCGTGATGCCTGATCTGAATGCTTTGCTGTCTCAGCCCCCGAGCGTGGAAGAAAAGGACGACGGTCACTATATCATCAGCCTGCAGTTTGCGGATATTGCCAATGAGGTTTTTGTCAACGCCGGCGTTCCCCGCTCCGTCATGCTGGCAGCAATCACCTATACTCTGACCACCTTTATACCAAGGCTTGAAGGGGTCAGAATCAGCATCGGCAACGAGCAGATTGAGGGGATCGTGCCCGGCGGTATTTATGAGGGAGCCGGGGAGCAGATTTTGTTTTCAGACGGCCTGCTCAGACGAAGCGATTTTTCTTCTTTTCTGCTGACCGATTGCACCCTCTATTTCTCGGACGGAGACTATTTGATTCCAGTCCGGCGCCCCGTTCCTTATGCTTCCGCCTTTGACAGGAAATATCTGATCGAGCAGCTGATTTTAGGCCCTCAGGCCTTTGACAGCATACCGGAGACTGAGGCTGTCTTTCCCGCCGGGGTGACGCGGGACGCGCTGATTGCCGTCGCAAAAGAGGGAAATACAGCCCTGATCAACTTTTCCCGGAATATCCTTCAGCATGTTGCCTCTCTCAGTCCTCAGAAAGAGCGCCTGCTCGTTTACAGCTTGATCAACACTCTGTGCGACACCCGAACCATCAGCCGTGTGCGGCTGTATGTCGACGGCAGCCAGCCGGCCAGCCTTGCAGGCGCCGTATGGCTGCCGGGTGAGTTTATGAAAAACCCTGAAATCGTCAAATAATTCTATAGCAATCTTAAATGATAAACGCGGCCATTCGGCCGCGTTTGAATTGGTACTGTTTCGTTTATCCCCTGTGGATCGGAAGCTCCACGATGAAGCTGCTCCCTTTGCCTTCCTCGCTGACCGCGCGGATGCTGCCGCCGTGCAGCAGCACAATCTGACGGACGATCGACAGCCCCAGACCCGTTCCGCCGCTGTCCCGGCTGCGCGCCTTATCAATCCTGTAGAATCTATCAAACACATGCGGCAGATGCTCGGGCTTGACGCCGGGCCCGTCATCACTCACTGTCAGCACGATATCCCGCCCAAGTCGGGTGACGCTGATGCCGATCTTTCCGCCATCCTGAGTATACTTGATGGCGTTATCCAGCAGGTTATAGATGACCTGCCGCAGCTTTGATTTGTCCGCGTACATATCCCCGCTGTCATCAAGCGACAGCGAGATGCTCTGGCCCCGCTTTGCGGCCATCGGCTCCAGACGATGGGAGGTTTCCTTGACGATGGCAGCCAGGCTCATCTTTTCGCGGTCCAGCCGCATCGAATGCGCATCCACCTGCACAAGGGTCAGCAAGTCTGACACGATCGCAGTCAAGCGGTTGATCTCCGCATTGATATCGGTTAAGAACTCTGTTCTGAGATCCGCCTGCATCTCCGGCTGATAAATCAGAGATTCAATCAAAATTTTCATTGTCGCAAGCGGGGTCTTCAGTTCATGGCTTGCATTTGAAACGAACTCGCTGCGGGATTGGTCAAGCGTCTCCAGACGCTGGGACATCGAGTTAAAGGCAGTCGCAAGGTGCTTGAGCTCCCCCGATCCCGTCTCAGGGACGCGGACTGCAAAATCTCCCTTGGACATGCGCCCGATGACCCCGGTCAGGGTAACGATCGGCTTGGTCAGTACGCGCGAAAAAATCATTCCGGCCAGAAGAGCCACCAGGGCTACCGCTACAAAGATCAGCACAAGGTTCTCCTGCAGGGCATAGAGATTGTGCATCATTTCCCCCACGGAAGATACCAACAGCAACACACCCACAACCTTGGAAGCGTGAATGATGCTGGCTGTCGAATAGCTGACCCATTCGTCCCCTGCCCCGTAGCTGAGGGGATTCTCCATCCGCACCAATTGCCCCGTTTTCAGAGAATGCACGCCATAATCAGCGGTCTGTCCGGATAAAAGAATGGATACGATTTCAGGATACTGCAGCCGCCTGCCGTGCGCCTCGCGAAAACTGTCCAGCTGAACTTTGCCGTCAGCGTCAAGCAGGAGCACACGCCCCGACAGCTCACTGCCAGCCAGATTCAATCCCTCGGACAAGGAAGACACATCGGACTCATCTAAAAAACGCGCCATCTGCACTGCCCATTTTTCAAGGCCGGCGCGATCGGCGCGTATCCGCTGTTCAAACAAGTACCGGCCCAGCAAGTTAGTCAATGTGCCTGCCATCACCAGGAAGGAAAGGCCGATGATCAGGAAAAAGGCCAGCATCACCTTCCATCGGATGCTTGAAAACAGCCTAGTCATCGCGGTCGGTAAAGTAATATCCCACGCCCCATTTGGTAAAGATGAACTCCGGCTGTGTCGGGTTTTGTTCGATCTTTTCCCTCAGCCTGCGAATGTGCACATCAACAGTACGGGCGTCTCCCGCATAGTCATTCTTCCATACAGAGTCAAGCATTTCTTCGCGGCTGAATACACGGCCGCGATGGCTGGTAAACAGCTGCAGCAGATCAAACTCTTTGGCTGTCAGGCGGATTTCTCTGCCGTTTAAGGCAACGGAACGGTTGGCGGTGTTAACCTCCAGCCCTCGTACTTTGATCAGCCGCTGCTCGTCCTGAGGACTGCTGCCCTGCACCCTGCGGAGGATGGTCTTGATCCTGGCTTTGACTTCCAGGATATTAAAAGGTTTGGTCATATAGTCATCCGCGCCGTATTCAAGGCCCAGTATCTTATCCAGGTCCTCCCCTTTGGCCGTGAGCATGATGATGGGAACATCGCTGGACTCACGGATGCGCTGGCACACCTGAATGCCGTCCATCTTGGGCAGCATCACATCCAGCAGCACCATATCGAAAGAATGCTCTGAGAAAAGCTTCAAGGCTTCTTCCCCGTCATACGCGCTGACGGTCTCATACCCGTCCTGCTCAAGCGTATATTTAAGCCCCTTGATCATCAAGGGCTCGTCATCAACCAGAAGTATCCGCTTTGCCACCGATTTCCATTCCTTCCGTGCCGCCCGGTATCCCATGGCGTTTCTCCGTATATTGTACATCATAAAGTGTACAATAATCAAGTGAAATCGCAATCAAAATGTCATAAAACAGAAACAGTTGAAAACTAAAGACAAAAAGGCCGCTGTCTTTTCAGCGGCCTTGTCGCAGTATCGCACTTAGAAAACTTTAATCCCGGTCTTCTTCATCGTCCTCGTCATCATCCATGTCTTCCTCTCCCTCCGGGAAGAAGGATTTGCCGCACTGCGGACAGAGATAGTCTTCTTCAAAATCGAAATCAGCCAAGTCAAACTTGGTTTCGTAGCCGCAGTGGGGACACTCGTATTCCATCTCCCCCTCCAGCATGTCATCACCGTGATCGAGGTCGTCATCGTCCTCTTCATCAAACAGGACGGCTTCCACTTCCTCAAGATCCTCATCAATATTGCTGACATATTCGGCCAGATCATCATAGTCCCGGCGCAATTTTTCGCAATACTCACTGAAATCCCGCAGCACTTCCAGCATTTTCAGCATCAGCTTTTGCTCTGGCACCTCTTCACTCAGTTTCATTCCCTCAGCCAGGCCGAGCAAATAAGCAGCTTTATCAGTTAACCTATCCATGTTTTCCTCCTATATATTAAGATGCGCTTATGCCCGTGACAAGTATTCACCTGTCCGGGTGTCTATTTTCAAAACATCGCCAACACTGATAAACAAGGGGACCATCACGGTAAAGCCCGTTTCAAGCGTAGCCGGTTTATATGTGTTGGAAGCGGTGTCACCTTTAAAACCGGGTTCAGTATCCGTTACCGCCAGTTCAACAAAGTTGGGTGCTTCCACCGAGAAGGCCTCCCCGTTGAAATAACGGATATTGACGGTCGAATTCTCTTTTACAAACTTGATTGCTTCCTCTACCTTGTCATGATTGAGGGGGATCTGCTCATAGTTCTCCGGGTCCATGAAGTAATACAGCTCGCCGTCGTTATACAGATACTCCATCTCCTTGGATTCGATGTGCGCTCGCGGCATCTTGTCCGTTGGGTTGAAGGTGCGCTCCACCACAGTGCCGGTCATAATGTTCTTGATCTTGGTGCGTACAAATGCCGCGCCTTTGCCGGGCTTGACGTGCTGAAAGTCAACGATCGTCCACACGCCGCCATCCAGTTCCACTGTGATGCCTTTTTTGAAATCCCCTGCTACAATCATAAAACCCTCCGTATCGTCTGTGTTTATGCCTTTATAGAATGATCAGTTCCCTGGATGCCGATACCAGAGATCTGGATGCCGTGTCGGTAATGACGCAGGAGTTTTCAATCCTTACGCCGCCCAGGCCGGGAACATAGATGCCCGGCTCCACCGTAATAACAAGGTTGGTTTCCAGCTTCGCCTTGGATACAGGCGACAGCCGCGGGTCCTCATGGACATCGATCCCCAAAGAATGGCCCAGGCCGTGGCCAAATTGCTGCCCGTAACCTTCAGCCGTAATGATATCACGCGCGATCCTGTCGATTGACGCGCAATCCTTCCCGGGGGCCAGCGCATCCTGTGCGGTGCTCTGGGCGCGCAAGACGATGTCGTAGATCTTTTTCATCCGGGCCCCGGGCTCGCCCACGGCTATCGTGCGCGTCATGTCCGCGCAATAACCCTGATATTTAGCCCCGAAGTCCAGGGTGATCATGTCCCCTGCTTCGACCTTCCTGTCAGAAGGAATGGCGTGTGGAAGCGAACCGTTGGGGCCCGAGGCGACGATGCTGTTAAAGGCTAACCCTTCGGCTCCCAGTTCAAACATCTTGAAGTTCAGCGCCAGTTCGATCTGTTTTTCGGTCTGTCCGGGCCTGATAAAGCCCAGGATATAGTCAAATGCACGGCATGAAATATCGCAGGCTTCCTGTATCAGGCTGAGTTCATGCTCATCCTTGACAACACGCATCTTTTCGGGGAGGTTGTCTAAAGAGGCAAACTCGATGCCGGGCATCGCTTCCTGCATGGCGGAGAAGCTTTTTACGGTCAAAAAGTCATCTTCATAGCGAAGGTTCCGGATGCCGTGCTCTGCGCACAAGGACGCTGCCAGCGCAAAGTGGCTGACACCCGTTTGGATCATGTGCACGTCAAAGCCAGGCGCCTGACGGGCGGCTTGCTCCGTATAGCGGGAATCGGTCACAATGGCCTTTAAACCACGCGTTGTGATCAGCAGCCCTTCTCCGGTGTAGCCGCTGAGATAAAACATATTGGACGGCTTATGGACAAGTATGCCCTCACCGGAAGCCGGAGCCGCTTTGTCCATAAGCCGATCGATTCTATCCACTTCAAACCCTCCATACGCGTTGCGATTCAATATATTTTATCATAATCCCCTTGCTTTGGCTACACTCGCTTCATACAAAGCTTTAGAGATTATTCTTCTGGTCAAAGGCTTCCCACAGGGGCCGGTATATACTCACTGCCTGCTCGTGTTCCGCAAGCGTCTTTGAGAAATGCAGTTCACCCGTGTCCGGATTCTTGGAGCAGAAATAAAGATATTTATCGCTGATAAAGCTTTCGTCCGGATAAAGCGCCGCTTCCACAGCCTTGGGCGAAGGGGAGCAAATGGGCCCGGGCGGCAGCCCCCTGTGCTGATAAGTATTATACGGGGAATCAAGCGCCAGATCCTGCGCTCCCAGAGCCATCTTGGCGCTGCCGGAAATATACTTGATGGTTACGTCGCTGCCTAAGGTCATATTTTCGCGCAGCCGGTTGTGGAAGATGGCAGACACACGGGCGAAGTCGGCCGTTTTTGCCTCTTTTTCAATGATAGACGCCAAGGTCAGCACTTGATCCATTGTCATGTTCAGCTCAGCCGCACGCTCGTGGAAGATATCTGAATACATGCCCTCCGTCTGTGAAAGCAGTTTTTTTATAATATCGTCCTCATCCGCATTGGTGTAAACTTCATAGGTATTGGCAGCCAGGTAGCCTTCCAGCATATATCTGCGCCCGGCTGCTCCGGTTGAGTTCAGTACGTCGGAAATATAGTAATACGCGCTGTATTCCGCGCCGGACTTTGCCTTTTGCAAAAACAACTCAGTGCCCGGAAGCACCTTTTCTTTCACCAGATAGGCCGCAATGGTGTCGATTGTCCATCCGGGAATGATGGTGATGTTGCGCACCAGCGGTTTACCGTCGCCCTGAGTCAGTTGTCCCGCTATCTGGGAAATTGTCATGTCACGGCGAAGGGTATACTCGCCCGCCTGAATTTTCTGGCCAAAGCCCGCGAAATCAGCATAGTACTTGAAAACCGATTTGTTTCTGACAAGGTTTTGTGTCTTCAGATTGGTGGCGACGCGCGTCAGACTCTCACCCGGTTTGACGACGAAAACGATCTCTGAGGCGTCAGCGGGATTGACCGGATCAACATAGGTTTCGCTTATTTTTCCCCAGCCGTAGGACAGCAGGCCAAGCGTCAGGATTAAGGCGCTGCCCCCGATCAGAGCCGGCCTGAGAATATGCCAAAGCCAGGAATACCAGTATAAGCCGTACTCCCGCTCTTCGTGCAGGCTGTCAAATGTATAGTCCTCTTGTCTGTGATGTCTGGGCACCTTGTTCCTCACTGCAGACCGGGCAGGTCCATGCTTAAGCCCGCGGCCTTGGTCAATATTGAAAATATGTCTGCCATCGCCTGCTGAAGGCGCATCTCAGCCAGCAAATAGGCGGAGGTGTCTGTCCCCGCGTATAACAGCGAAGATATCTGAGAGAAGCGATTCATCTCTTCTGAGGGCATGCCCATATTATTGATTGCGGACATCTGCAGCATCATCTGGAGACTCTTGTACTCTTTCAGCAAGGCCTTTGTGGTCTCGCTCTCCTCGACGATCTGCTTGAGCCGGTGATATTCCCTGCATTCTTCGCTGGCCTCTATCCTGCTCGCCAGGTCATGAGCTAAACTGTAATCCATACAACCTCCCGAGCAGGCGGCATAAAAAAACCGGGGCCTTGCTCGGCCCCAGATTACACCATTTTTTAACCCAAATCAACAATGACCGGAAGAATCATGGGGTTTCGTTTAATTTTTTCGAATATGAATCGGCGAAGCTCATCCTTGATCCGGTTCTTAATACCCGGCCAGTCGCTGCCCTCGATTCGCTCATAGGAACCGATGATATTGCGCACCACGTTACGGATGCCTTCGATGATGTCTTCATTCTCCCTGACATAGACAAATCCGCGGGAGATCACATCCGGGCCGGATACCAGCACGCCGTTTGTGCGGTCAAATGCCATGGCAACAATGATCAGTCCATCCTGTGAGAGGTGCTTGCGATCGCGCAGCACAACATTGCCGACATCACCGATACCCAGACCGTCAACCAAAATTGTGCCGGTCGGCACGATGCCCGATAGCGCGACAGAGTCGGAGCTCATTTCGATCACCTGTCCGTTTTCAGGCAATATGATGTTTTCCCGGGGCATGCCCATGCTTTCAGCCAGCTCGGCATGCTGCCACAGCATCCTGTATTCGCCGTGAATGGGGATAAAATACTGCGGCTTCACCAGCGCGTGCATCAGCTTCAGCTCTTCCTGAAAAGCGTGGCCGGAAGCGTGCACATCCGCCATTGCGTCATAGATTACTTCAGCGCCGCAGCGGTAGAGCTGGTTGATGACGCGGGAAACATAGATTTCATTTCCGGGAATGGGCGAGGAAGACATGATGACCTTATCTGTCGATTTGATCTGAAGCTTCCTGTGCTCAGAAAAAGCCATGCGCGTCAGACCGCTCATGGGCTCCCCCTGGGATCCCGTGGTCAGCACCAGGATCTGATCATCCCGGTAATTCGGGATATCATCAAGCTCAAGCACCGATTCGCGGGGAATCTGAAGCAAGCCGAGGTCCATGGCCACCGTAGATACATTGATCATGCTGCGCCCTACAAAGCAAACTTTTCTGCCATACTGCAACGCGCAGTCCACCACCTGCTGCACGCGATTGACGTTGCTGGCAAACATGGCAATGATCACGCGGCCGGCAGCCGTGCTGATCTGGTCAATGAATGTCTGCGCCACCTTGCGTTCAGACATGCTGTAGCCCGGGTGTTCGACGTTTGTGCTTTCGCACATCAAAGCCATCACGCCCGCTTCGCCGGCAGCCGCCAGAGCGCCCAGGTCAGTCACATGCCCTTCAGAGGGAGTATAGTCGATCTTAAAGTCACCGCTGTGGACGATGGTGCCCGCAGGCGTCGTGATGATCAGAGCATAAGCTCCGGCAATAGAGTGGTTCACGCGAATAAAACGGATGCTGAAACAGCCCAGCTGAATCACTTGCCTGGGTTCTACCGTATGCATCTCTATCCCCGTTACCCGGTGCTCCTTGAGCTTGTTGCCTACCAATGCCATGGTCATCCGGGAACCGAATATGGGCGCGGGCACTTTTGACAGCACATAAGGCGTCGCACCGATGTGGTCTTCGTGCCCATGGGTAAAGACATAGCCCCGCAATCTGTCCCTGTTGGCATCCAGATAGCTGATATCCGGAATCACCAGGTCAATGCCAAGCATATCTTCCTTGGGAAAGGTAGAGCCGCAATCGACGACGATCAGATCGCCCTCACACTCAAATGCTGTTATATTTTTCCCAATTTCATCGATTCCACCCAGCGGAATAATTTTCAATTTTGGTTTACTTGCCACACAATTCTCCTCTATTCTTTATCTTAGTCAGCTGCTTACACTCACAGCTGCGAACATCTCAAAATAGTCGTATATCAGATCAGCGCTTCTTTATCTCCGCGCAGATAAAACTATCTTCCTGTTCGACCTGGGGATTGATCTCTACAATAACAGGGCGCCATCCAGCCTTTTTACCAAGCGTAATATCAGCAATTTTGACAATGGCCAGGCTGAGTATCAGCATTAATAATCCGCATAACAGCATCATGCCCTCTTCACCGCCTGACAGCCTGCTGCCCATCATCAGGCCCGCGATCAAAGCCGCCAACGGGAAAATATAGACTAGAAACGACAGGCGAAGCACCCTGCCCTCGGGCATACGCACGCTGACCCGGTCACCCGGCTCCGCTTTGCCGCCGCGCACAAGGATATCCGTTGTCTTCTCACCCCGTCCGCATCCTGAACAACCTGCGCAAGCGCTCATCTTCTCAAAGCGCACCCGTACGCCATGTTCCTCTATTTTTTCAACCGTTCCGATCCGTATCATATAATCCTCTCCCACTATAAGCTTATCATACCACAGTTAAACGCTGATGGAAATGTAAGTTTTCGTAGCTATGCCTCCCCTTGCTGACAAGCCCGGCTCTCGCAAGGGTGCGCTTGGTTAAAACACGATAAGACACTCCCTGCGTGAGCAAGGAGTGTCTTTGTTGGAGAACCGGCAGCGACCTACTCTCCCGGGCAGTTTCCCGCCAAGTACCATCGGCGCTGAAGGGCTTAACTTCTGTGTTCGGGATGGATACAGGTGATCCCCTCCGCCATTGCCACCGGTAAGTCCGCTTCTCTCGGGGGCGCCGGTCCCGCGGGATCGCTCCCACGCTTCCTTTGCCTTCGCCTCGGTCGCCCTCGGCTTTTTCCCGGATCAGCTCTTCTTGAGAGCCTCCCGGCCCTCGGACCCACGCTCCGCTTGCTTGCCGCGTCGCGTCTGTCCTCATGTGCTCTGCCGCGTGCTTGCCGGTTCCGCTTGCGTCAGTCTCTGCTTCAGGCTGCCCTTCCGCTCTTTGACGCCTCACCGGCTCCGCTTGCCGCACCCTGACAACCGCACAACTTCGACGAGTATTACATCTTCCTTGGTGTTCTT
>CAZVUU010000030.1:0-22150 GCA_964630465.1 uncultured Christensenella sp. | reverse complement strand
GACGGCCTGCCGGTGGCGATGGTGCACTGCAACAACTGCACGACCGACCTCAACGCCTGGGTGGAGCTGCTGCAGGGCTTCCTCCGTTCGGTAAAGCTTCCGGCGGACAGGAACACCATCTACGAAGCCTTCTTTGAACAGGCCCTGCAAGGCGACGCGGCCTGCGGGGACATACTGTCCGTCGGCTACTATTCGGGCGAGCATATCACGGGTTTTGAAGCGGGCAGGCCGCTGCTCAGCTGGGCCGACACGGCTGACCTGAGCTTTGAAAACCTGGCGAGGGCGGTTCTGTATTCTTCACTGGCAACGCTTCGCCTGGGCATGGACATCTTGCGGGATGAACAGATCGTGATCGACAGATTGCTGGGCCACGGCGGCCTCTATAAGACCGGCACGGCCGGGCAGCGCTTCACCGCTGCGGCGCTTGACGCGCCCGTATCCGTGATGGAGACGGCGGACGAGGGCGGGGCCTTCGGCATCGCCCTGCTGGCCGCCTACATGAAGCATAAGGAGGAAAGCGGGGAAAGCCTGGCTGACTTCCTTGAAAAGCGGGTATTTTCAAGTGCGGCGCATACAAGCATGCGGCCCGACCCGGCGGACAAGGCTGGCTTTGAAGCCTATGTCAAGCGCTTTCAAAAGGGCCTGGCCCTCGAGCGCGAGGCGGTCCGCCTGTTTGTGAACAGGGAGGGATCAGATTGTTAGAGCAGCTGAAGCGTCAGGTACTGGACGCGAACCTGGAACTGCCCCGGCGGGGCCTTGTCACCTATACCTGGGGCAATGTCAGCGCCAGGGACAGGGAGACGAACCTGGTGATCATCAAGCCCAGCGGGCTGGATTATGATGTCATGCGGGCGGAGGACATGGTGGTCGTTGACCTTGACGGCAGGGCCATGGAGGGCCATCTGCGCCCCTCCTCAGACCTTCTGACCCATCTGGAACTCTATAAGCGGTACCCGCAGATCGGCGGCATCGTGCATACCCACTCCGCCCGGGCGACAGCCTGGGCGCAGGCGGGGCGCAGCATCCCCTTTTACGGCACCACGCAGGCTGATTACTTCCGCGGCCCCATCCCCTGCACGCGGGATATGACCAGGGAAGAGATCGAAGGCGCCTATGAACTGAACACCGGCTTGGTGATCATTGAGACCCTGGACAGCCTGGGGCTCGACCCGATCGAGATGCCCGCCATGCTGTGCAAAAACCACGGCGCCTTCACCTGGGGCAAGGACGCGGCCGAGGCCGTGCACAACGCCGTGGTGCTGGAGGAAGTGGCGAAGATGGCCCTGTGGACCGAACAGCTGAACCCAGGCATTCAGCCCGCGCCCGAGGCGCTTTTGAAGAAGCACTATGAGCGCAAGCACGGAAAGAACGCCTATTACGGGCAAAAGAAGGGTTAAAACAAGTCATCCCTAGGTATTTAAGGAATGATCGGCAAGAATTAAGAGCAGCAGGCTTCGGCTTGCTGCTTTGTTTTGGTCTATGACTTGCCTGACCGGCTGTGATATAGTGGGATAAACAATCGCGGGAGGGGCACATCCATGCTGTATCATGTATCAGGGAAACATCACCTGACTGTTCTGAGGCCTAAGGTATCCTCACATGGCAAAGCCTATGTCTATGCGGTCGATAACCTGACGCTCGGGCTGCTGTTTGGGGCCCGGAAAGACGACTTTGATTTCATCATGGATGCGGACGGGAAGGGCCGCGCCGAAGTGTTTGAGTGCTATTCGCAAGCCTTTGAGGAAGTGTACCGGGGCGTTTCCTGCTCCGTTTACACGCTGGACAATCAGGGCTTTCAAAGCGGCCTGACAGGGTGGGCGCCGGAATATGTCAGCGAGCGGGATGTCATCCCCCTGAGCGAAGCTTTGATTCCCGATCTGTATGAACGGCTCATCGCAGAGCCGGGCCTGACCCTTCACCGGTATGAGGATACCAGGGCATACAGGCAGATGATTTCAAACCATGTACTGGACCGCCTCGTCCGCTTTGGTGTTCTGGACAGGCCTGAAGTTGATGAAAAGCTGACCAGGCGGTTTGGGAAAATCATCGGGGCTTTGCGGGAGATACTGGATGGAGAACTGTTGTAGCGGGGAGGGTAACAATATGAGTGAAGTTGAAGGAAAGCTGAAGGTTCTATCGCGTATCGCGCAGGCGCTGAACGCCCGCGGCCTTACCTGGGCCGTAGGCGGCTCCCTGCTGCTGTATATCAAGGAGCTTGTCGAAGATTTCAATGACATTGACATCATGGTAGCGGAGGCCGACGCGGACGCGGCGGAGGCGGCCCTGTCGTCCTTGGGCGGTCAGCTGCCCGTGAAGCCGAAGGACCGGTATAGATCAAAGCGTTTTCTGAGCTTCCGGATCGATGGCGTGGATATCGATGTGATCGCGGGCTTTACGGTCATCCATGAGGGGGAGGAGCATTATTTTCCCTTTATCGGGGAAGAGATCAAGGATCATATAGAGATTGACGGCACGTTCATCCCCCTGCAAGCTCTGGGAGCCTGGCGCCGGTACTATCGCCTGATGGGCAGGGATGACAAGGCAGCCCTGCTGGAAGGACGGGAGTAAGAGCAGCACAGGGCTCATAGTATTTTTGATAAAAAACCCGGCCTGCGCGATGAATCCGCGCAGGCCGGGTTTTCATAGACCGGCAGCCGCTTCGCCGATACGGATCATCCGGTCCAGCAGTTCGGCTGTATCGATGAAGCAATTGGATGAAAACAGGCTCAGCTTTCCGGGCTCGCTGCTGATGAACAGCTCGTACTTCGCGGGCCAGCCTTCCAGGAGGGGCACGAGGGTTTGCGCCGCTTTGTCTGCCTCCCCGGGTGTCCTTTCAAACAGCAGAAAGCCTGTTGTATCATTTGAGGGGATGTACCGCGCGTGTTCGGGCCAGGTGTCCGATTCAAGGTCCGCCATCAGCCTGTGGATGAGGGCTTGCCCGGCGATGTCCGGCAGCCTGTCCCGGGGCTCCATGCGCGGGACGCGGCCCAGCCGGAAGGAAGGCCCGTGCAGACCAGCCGCGCTCATGGTCAGGGTCGTTTTGTATTCCCAGGGGGAGGAACTGCCGCTGTCCTCCTGATCCTCCCGGCACAATGAGACCTTTGTGCTGGTCAGCGCGAAGCGCTCGCCGCTCACGCGGATCTCCGCCCGCAGGGGCTGTTTATCGGTTTCCAGAATATATCCGCGGGCGCGGCAGTAGTTGCTTAAGGCCTGCTCATCCCTCTTTTTTCGCGCGCCGTTTGCCAGGAAGATGCCGCCGATGGCCAGGGCGACGCAGAGGGTGATGATCGCGGATACCAAGAGGTCTGACATCTTCACTCCCCTTGCTTTTATCCCAGGTTTAATACCCTGTGATCACAAAGAACAGCAGCTCGTTGCCCGAGCCGTCCTTGCGTGCCTGGGAGGCCGAGACCAGCGCGCCGTCCTCTAAGGCGGCCATGGAGGCCAGCCAGGGATAGTCCGTACCGAGGAAGGGATCGCAGCTGATCTTGCCCAGGTAGTCGCCCTGCAGGCTGAAGAGCTTGAAGGCCCTGTAGTTGCCGTCCATCACCAGGATATTGTCCTTCGATTCCAGGATGCCCGTCACCGAGCCTAAGGTGTCCTCATCGCTGAAGGCTTTTCCGCCGAAGGTGAAGAGTTCCTCCCCATTCAGGTTGAATACGGCGACGCGGTGCGCGTCATCCGACAGGCTGTCCGTGCCGGCGACATAGATGCGGTCTTCGGTGATATGGATGTAGCTGATCATGCTGAAGCGTCCCTTGCGGGCAGCGGCGTCGTTCAGCCCGGAGAGCACCCAGGGCTCCTTGACCAGCGTGCCGTCGGGCTCGACGCTGATGCGGGCCGGTTCGGCGTTTGCGAAGTGAGTAAGCCCCCATTCGCCTGAGGGATGCATGGCCAGCCTGCCCGAAATCGGGTAATCGTCCGTGACAGAGCCGTTTTGCAGGGCCAGGGTATTGAAAACACCATGCGAGACATAGAGGATGTCCCCCTTGCCTGCGGCCAGCACATCAAACTTGTCGGAGAGCTTCATGACCCCGTTCTCCAGCACGGGATCGGCCACAAACTGCCCGTCCTGATAGGTGAAGGCGTTCAGTACTTTGCCGGTCAGGGCATAGATCCGGCCATCCGACAAGGCGATGCTGTTGTCGAAGATGCTGTCCAGAATGAGGGACTTGTCAAGCGGGATCCAGCGGGCGGAGAGTGTCAAATCACCCAGGGTGACGTCGGCGGTCTGGGGCGCGTAGGGCTCGCCGTCTTCGGGCAGCGGCGGGTCCACATTGGGCGGCGACATCTCCGGCAGGCGGTAGGTGATCGAATTCAGCACAGCCTGCAGTTTGTCTTCGCCGATCATCTCCGGCCGTTCGATCAGGATGCTCAGCGTGGCGCTTTCATCGACAGACCTGGCTGTATACTCCGTGTACTGCCATCCCCATCGCTCATAGCTTGTGCCGAGGAAATCCTTGCCGCCGATGATGGTTTTATCGAGGGAATCCTTTCCCTGGGCCTCGGCGCGCTCGGTCAGGGTTTTGATCTTGTCACGGTAGCCGCGCACCGCGTCGATGCCGGCTGTCAGGGTGACGCTGCCCAGGGTGCTGTCGCTGTCGTCCTTCAGCGCGAAGGTGACGGTGGAATAATCCTTGCGGTCATTGCGTGAGCCGGTGTTCTCTTCCCAGCCCTCGCCCTCGAAGGATGCCGTGAACAGCGTGGTCTCGGCATATCCGGCGGATCCGGCCTCTGTCACCTCAGCAGTCGGCTCCGGCGTGGCGGGGGAAAGGGTCGCCACCGGCTCAGGCGTCGCGGGTATCTGCGTCGGCTCCGCAGCGGGCTCATCCGGGAGGCTCTGGATGAGCAGCTTGTGAAACACAACGACCACCGCGTCCGTGCCGTAATTGATCCTCAGCTCCTGCTTGTCGATATCCCAGACGGGGGATGACAGCACAAAGGCGCCTGAAAAACTCAGGGCACCCCCATCGTATGCCCAGTGGAAGGTCTCGGTAAATTCCGGTGAAAGCGGGGCTGAGCCCGTACCGTCTGCGTTTAAAGTCAGGATCAGGCCGTCCGAAAAGAAGGTTTTGATGTCAAGGGTATAGCCGGCGGTCTCATAGTGGACAGCCTCCCATTGGCCCGCAGGTGAGGGGGGCGGGGTTTCAGCTTGCGCGGTATCGCGTGTGAAGTACAGGGTGACGCCTTCATCCGTCTGCGTCAGCCGGCCGTCCTTCATCTGAAGGTCAAGGGTTTCGTCAGCCAGGCTAAGGCGGATGCCGCCTTCGGCCTCCGCCCACTGCCCTTCTTCCTGCGCGCCCATGGAGTTGACCAGGACGCTGCCGTCGGCATTGATCTGCAGCGTGATAAAGCCAACGATCGACATCCCGCCGATGTCCGTGACCAGCTGCCCGTCGCCCTGGTCGACGGCTGTGGATACCCACTTGCCCACGTAGCTCTTGCCGATCATCAGCGAGAGAAGCCCGCCGGCCTTGGGCGCGGCGGCTTGTTTTTCAAGGTAGATGGTGACGCCTTGCTCGTTGTTGACCAGTTGTCCGTTCTGAAAGCTGAACAGCACCTGCTGTCCCTCGATCAACGCGGAAATGCCCTCGGCCGTCTCAGCCCAGGTGCCGGGCATTTCCTGCCCCATGGAGATGACGGTCATCTCACCGCCGGCTTCAAGGCGCAGCTGCATCAGGTCCGCCACCGCGGTCCCCATATACACATCTGTGGGTACGCCGTCGCCCAGGTCGACGCCGACGCAGACCCAGTGGCCGGTGTAGTCGTTTGACTGAGCCTGAGCAGCCGGTGGCAGGGCTGCTGCCAGAATCATCAGCGAGAGAAAAAGGGCCAAATGTTTTCTTTTCATACGGAAACCTCATGCCGGGCGGCATCCGGCAAAACAGGTCATGAAAATCGTGCCGCCGGATTACGATTTTCACACGAGCTTTTTGAAACCAGGTTAAAATCGGATACACAAAGACAGCGATGCACGCAGGATGTCGGTCGTTCAGGCAGACGCTTGAAGCATTGGACGCGCCCTGCCGTTCATGCCGGGAAAAGGGTTTATGTGTCGGCAGAACAGGACATTCTATATATAAATATCCATAAAAAGTGTAGCACCATTCAGCGGCCTCGTCAACTGCGACAACCCTGTGATTTAAGCAGACAAAAAACAGGCGCAAAGGCGCACATGAACGGGCGCTTCATTGGCGTCAAGCAGGTCTGTCCGGGCCCCGGAATCGGATTTTTCGGCGCGGAAAGGGCTGCAGCCAAGAATAGGAGCGGGGGCTATGCCTGCCTGATCCTGTCGATGATCATCCGTCCCTCATCGCTTTCTAAAAACGCATAGGTCGTATCGGGCACCAGGGCCCTGACCTCTTCCGGCTTTCCCTCCTTCAGCAGGGCCCGCACGCGGGAGGCGCTTATGGGCCGGACGCCGTCATCACTCTTGCGCTCAAATATGTGAAGCTTGACTCCGGCTTCGGGCAGCAGCTCATTCATCGCCCTGTTATACAGCGCGGTGGCGGGGGACAGGGGCTCTTCGCCCACAAACCTGTCAGTGATGGCAAGCGCACGGGCGATCCTTGAAAAGACCTTCGCGTCCAGCTTGGCCTGGGCCAGGGTGAGCTCGTCGTCCGAGCGGATGAAGTAGCTGGGGAAGGTGGCGCTTGACACCAGGTAGGGGCCTGTGGGGTGCGTGTAAACCTTTTTCAGATCGCTGACGCCGGCGATGATCAGCCTTTCCCGCACATCGCGGGGGAAGGCAGATATGTCTTCGGATACCATGAACAGGTGCAGCGCCTCGCAGCGGGCCGCCGCCTGCTCCACCAGGTAGCGGTGGCCCAGTGTAAAGGGGTTGGCGTTCATCACGATGGCGCCGACCTTGGCGCCCTCGGGCAGGCCGGGCTTTTTTAGCGAGTCGATATAGCGCTCAAAAGCATCGCGGCGGTTTTCCAGAAATACGATCTCGTCCAGCGAGACGATCTCATAAAAGCCCAGAGCGGTAAAGTTCTGCGCAGCCTGTTTCTTTGTGTAGATGAACAGATCCTGCCGGCCGCGGGCAAACAGCTCGTTGACCAGATGGGTGACGACCCTGGCCATCAGGCCCTCGCCCTGATAGTCGCCGTCGACCGCCAGGCAGCGCAGCGTATCGCGGTAAAACGACCCTGTGGCAATGAGCTTGTCTCCCCGGTAGATGCCTGCCGTATAGTCAAGGTGCGGGTCCATCCCCAGGCCTTCGGCTTCCAGCAGGCTTCGGACTTCCTGCATACCCTGTTTATTCCATGCGGCTATACGGACGATCTCAGCCATTGGCTTCCTCCTCCAGCTTATGCTTGATAATAGAGATCAGGTCGGTCATAAACTGCGGCAGCAGCATGTCCTGGCGCCAGCAGGCGTAGAAGTTGCGCTTATACTCCATGCCCTTGATGCGGTAGCATATCACGCGGTCGCGCAGCTCCCTGTCCTGGTTGACGTAGACATTGGGGCAAAGCATCAGCGCGGCGCCTGTCGCCGCCAGCCGCTTGGCGGCCTCCAGGCTGTCTGTCTCCAGCAGGATCGGGGGATCGATCAAAAAGTGTTGAAACAGGCTGTCCTGCACCTTGCGCACGCTGTGTCCGCCGCGCAGGTTGATGAACCGCTCATCTGCGGCCTCCGTGATGGAGATCTCCTCCGCCTGACCCAGACGGCGCGCCAGCGGTGAGTTCTTTCCGGCGACCAGGACGACTTCTTCCGTCTCCAGCAGATCATAGGTCAGATCGGAAAAACGCGGCTCTGTGGTGATGAGCCCCAGGTCAAACTGGCCTTCATGCATCAGCCGCTCCAGCGTTGTGCTGCCCCGCTCGGTCAGCTCGATGCGCACCTTGGGATAGCGCGCGGTAAACTCCGGGATGATCAGCGGCAGCAGCTGCATGCCGCGCTGGATGGAGATGCCCAGGCGCAGGCAGCCGCGCATCTGCCCGTTGATCTCCGATATTTCGTTGATCAAATTGGTGTTGATGGCGGCAACCTGCCGTGCGGCGATCAGATAGCGCTCACCCGCGTAGGTGAGGCTGATCGGATCGGTCCCCCGGTTGAATATCTCGGCGCCCAGCTCGCGCTCCGCCCGCTTGATCATCTGGCTGAGGGCGGAT
Source organism: uncultured Christensenella sp. (assembly GCA_964630465.1). Lineage (GTDB taxonomy): Bacteria > Bacillota > Clostridia > Christensenellales > Aristaeellaceae > UBA1038. The sequence goes on along the minus strand of CAZVUU010000030.1, from coordinate 14,033 downwards.
TGGGAAATATAGAGGTTTTTTGAGGCGGCCGTGATGCTGCCGTGCCTGAGCACCGCCAGAATACACTCGCCGTATCGGATATTGACTGCAACTTGCATAAGACTCACTGACTCCTACTGCGTATCAGGTCGCAAAGGCAGGGAAAGCGCGTTCACCCGGGTATCAGGGTCAGTTTATCATGCGGTCAGGGGCTTGACAAGGCAGCAGGAATGGTGATGCCAGCGACCTGCTGCAAGCGGACCAAACCCTTTACAAACTTCCGACGCGCCCCGCGATCTCAAGGGCGACGAGGAAATTGCTCAGCTGATGGTCCTTCTCCAGCTCGTTGCTTAAAATACGCTGCTCCCACTGAGGGGCGTCCAGCAGATCGCCGGTATAAAAGAAGGTATAGTACTCCAGGCCCTTGAAATCGCACAGGGCCTGCATGCCGCTGCACTCCATGTCCACGGCGATGCAGCCCTCATCCCGGCGCTTTTTGATATTCTCCCGCGTCTCGCGGAACAGGCCGTCGGTCGTCCAGCAGCGGCCGGACACATGGGGCAGGCCCAGTTCCTCCAGGATGGAGGCAACTTTGCCGGCGTTTTTGACGGTGATGTAGTCAGCGGGGGCGGCATAGTGATAGCTGAAGCCCTCATCGCGGTAAGCTTCCGTCGGCACGATCAGGCGGCCTTCGGTGAGCTCGCTTGACAGCGCGCCGCAGCTGCCGAACAGCACATAGTGCCGGGCGCCTGTCAGGTGCATCACTTCCTCCGCCTGGGTGCCGCAGCCGGCCGAGGTGATTGGGCTGAGGCAGAAGGCGACTGTTTTTCCCTTGTAGTCCAGGGTATAGATGGGCCTGTCGCCGTTCAGGGCATTGATGACGGCGGCCTCCTTGCAGTCAAAGCGATCCAGGGCATGATCGATCACCGTCTTTGAAAAGGTGATGATACAGACATCGGCCAGCTTCCGGCCGGGGGAGGAGTATAAGTCTGCGGGACCGAAGACGGGGGGGGAATGAGGGTCGAAACTGGATGTGATCATGATCTTCTCCTATATCCTATTGAATCTGGTAGACATTCCTTTTTGACAGCCGACGCATCAAAAGCACCGCCGCCATTATCAGCAGAGCCGTAAGCGCAAAACCCACAGCCTGCTCCCGGCCCTGCGGGGCAAAGTGAAAGCAGGCAAACAGCAGGGCCAGCATGATAAAGGAGGCCAGCACGCCAAGGCCTGTCTGCGCCGAATTCTTGATGATCTGCTGCTCGTTTTCCCAGTCAAAGCGGGCGAAGCGCAGGTCAAGCATCAGGCCGGTCACCGAAGCCAGGGAGCACAGCGCCAGCGGCAGCAGCAGGCACAGCAGAAAAAGGCCGAAGGAAAGCTTCAGGTGAAGCAGCAGCAGAAAAGCCGTGATGAGGATCGGCGGCAGACAGAAGAGGATGCTGAACAGCGCCTTGCTGCCCAGCAGAACAGCGCTTGATACGGGCGCCGTGCACATCAGCCAGGCGCTCTTTCCTTCCATGGAGACGCTGACGGTGGCGGGCAGGGCCATGGCGCTGAAAAAGCAGACGGCCGGCGGCAGATAGCGGCCGATCAGCCCCTGCGCCATGGGCAGGCTCAGCGCCATGTCGATGATGCCCGGCCGCACCAGCGGCAAAAGGATCAGCGCCATCGGCATCATCCACAGGCCGATGCCGGTATTGAGCAAATACAAGGGGGACGAGGCTATGCGGCGTCCCTCCTTGAGCGTCAATGCAAACAAGGGGCTTTTGACGCGAGCGCGCCGCCGGGACCCGCGCCGGAGCCTTACCCGGCTCATGGCGGCCTGGATGGGATCATACAGGCCGATCAAAACCCGGCCGGCAGCCAGAAAGGGCAGCAGGCTGAAGGCGAAAAAGCGCAGCAGGGAAGCGGTCTGAGAGTTCAGAACGCCGCCGGCCCAGGCGGCGGGCGGGTAGAAGCCGGCCAGCGTGTTCTCAATGCCGCTGCCGATCGCGCCCAGCAGGGCCATGCCGTCCATCTGATCCATCGGCAGGGTGTAGAGCTTGAGCATCATCCAGGTGACCAGCGGCAGGGTGACGAGGGCCGACAGAAGGCTGCGGTGCTTGAGCCGCTGCAGCAGGATGGCGGGCAGGGCGGCCAGCACGAGCCCCGCCGTCAAGGAGGGCATGGGGGCCAGCAGCCAGACAAACAGCCACAGCAATGGCTGCAGGGGGCGAAAGCCTGATGCCAGAGCATAAAACACGGCGGAGGGAAGGATCACCGCCAGGCAAAGCCCCAAGGCAGAGGCATAGAGCCCCAGCAGCTTTGACAGGGGGACGGAAAAGCCCGGCAGCGGCAGGGCGGAGAGCTGGTCGTAGCCCTGAGGCGAAAAAAACAGGGCCTGAGCTCGGATCATTGCCGTCATCAGGGACAGGGCGGCGCAAAGCAGCACGCTGACCGCCGACAGCAGGCGGATCATGCCGCCCGCGTAGAGGCCCCACATCATCAGAGTCGTATAGCCGATGCCCATGAGGGCGAGCAGGGCATAGAGCGCCAGCATCATGATGAGCCGCCGGCGCTGCTTCTTATCCGCCGTGTGGCGGATCTCATTGAGACGGAAGCTGTTTTTGGATTGTATTCTCAATAAAAGGCGCAGTTCACGCATCGCGCATGGCCTCCAGGAAGTAGCTTTCAAGGCTCTGACCGCCGCGCAGCTCGTCGGTGGGACCCGAAGCGATCAGGCGGCCCTGCTTGATGATGACCACCTTGTTGCACAGCTTTTCGGCGACCTCCAGCACATGCGTTGAAAACAGCACCGCGCTGCCCTCGCGGCAAAAGTCCCGGATCATCCGGCGCACGCTGACCACGGCCTCGGGATCGAGGCCCACGAAAGGCTCATCCATCAAAAACAGGAGGGGACGGTGGATGAAGCCGCCGATCATGGCCAGCTTCTGCTTCATGCCGTGGGAATAGGAGGAGATCAGGTCCTGCACCCGGTCCGCGAGGTCCAGCGCCTGCACATAGTGATCGATGCGCTCCCTGCGGACATCCTGCGATAGCTCAAACAGGTCGGCGATGAAGTTCAGGTACTGGCTGCCCGTCAGGAATTCATAGAGGTCGGGGTTATCGGGGATGTAGGCGATCTGCCGTTTGCAGGCGAGGGGATCCTGCCTGACGGATATGCCGTTTACATGGATCTCGCCCTCCTCAAAGCGCAGGATGCCGGCCACGGCGCGCAGGGTGGTGGTCTTGCCGGCCCCGTTTTTGCCGATGAAGCCGCAGATATCGCCCGGCTCGACGGTCAGGCTCAGATTGTCGACGGCCTTCACCTTGCCCGAATAACTTTTGCTGAAACCCTCGATGCTCAGTATGCTCACGCGCCCGCCTCCTTGTACAATTTATATCTATTGTAAGGGAGCGGGGCCGGCAAAGCAATAGGCGCGATTGTTCAAGGACGCGCTGTGTTTCAACATACCCAACGGGGGTATAATTCCCACTGTGAACAGAAATCGGGAGGATGAAAGAGATGAAGGTAGTGATCATCGGCGGCGTGGCCGGAGGGGCCAGTGCCGCGGCGAGGCTGAGAAGGCTGGATGAAAAGGTCCGGATCGTCATGTTTGAGCGGGGGGAATATATCTCCTACGCCAACTGCGGCCTGCCCTATCATGTGGGCGGCGTGATCGAGGAGCGGGATGAGCTGCTGCTGATGACGCCTGAGCTGATGAAAGACCGCTTTGATATCGATGTGCGGGTCAACAGTGAGGTGACCGCCATCGACCGCACGGGCAAGTCGGTTGAGGTGAAGGGCCCCGACGGCAAGCTCTACCGCGAAAGCTACGACAAGCTGCTGATCGCTACCGGTTCCTCCCCGCTGAAGCCCCCGATCAAGGGGATCGACTCCCCTCGTGTGATGAGCCTGTGGACGGTCGGGGATACCGATCGCATCAAGGCGGCTGTCAAAAAAGGCGTGAAAAGCGCCGCAGTGATCGGCGGCGGCTTCATCGGGCTTGAGATGGCGGAGAATTTGCGGCATCTGGGCCTTGAGGTCTCGGTGATCGAGGCGCAGGACCAGGTGATGGCCCCGCTTGACTTTGAGATGTCCCAGCCCGTGCACGCGGTCCTGCGCGAGGCGGGCATCCGCCTCTACCTGGGCGACGGGGTGGAGAGCTTTGAGGATCAAGGCAGTTCTGTCAGCATCAGGCTGAAGAGCGGTGCCTCCGCCCGAGCCGACCTGGTGATCCTGTCGATCGGTGTGCGGCCCAACGGCGAGCTGGCGCAGCAGGCCGGTCTCGCTGTCAACCGTCGCGGGGGCATCGTCACCGATCAGGAGATGCGCACGGAGGACCCCGATATTTTCGCCGTCGGCGACGCGGTGGAGGTGACCGACCTGGTATCAGGCGGGCAGACCATGATTCCTCTGGCGGGCCCGGCCAATAAGCAGGGGCGCATCGTAGCGGCCAACATCTTAGGCGGGCATGAGAAGTACAAGGGCTCCCTGGGCACGGCGGTGGTGAAGCTGTTTGATCTGACGGCGGCAACCACCGGGTCGAACGAAAAGATGCTCAACAGCCGCGGGCTTGAACACGGGCGGGACTATCTGCGGGTGATCATCCGCCAGAACAACCACGCCGGTTACTACCCCGGCGCCGAGCCGATGGACCTGAAGCTGCTGTTTTCAAGTGACGGCAGCCGCGTGCTGGGCGCGCAGATCGTGGGCTACAGCGGCGTTGACAAGCGCATCGACACCATCGCCACGGCCATGCGCCTCAATGCCACCGTGCAGGACCTGGCCGAGCTGGAGCTGGCCTACGCGCCGCCCTACTCCTCGGCTAAGGACCCTGTCAACATGGCGGCCTTTATGGCCGGCAACGTACTGGACGGCCTGACGAGCTTCAGTACCTGGGATGAAGTTGGTAACACCGATGCTTTGATCCTCGACGTCCGCGAGGACTGGGAGGTAGCGGACTACGCCGTCCCCGGTGCCGTGGTGATCCCTCTGGGCGAGCTGCGCGCAAGGATGGATGAGCTTGACAGAAACCGGGAGATCATCATCTTCTGCGCGGTGGGCGTGCGCTCGCACACAGCAGCCCGCATGCTCAGCAACAATGGGTTTGAACATGTAAAAGTCTATCCCGGCGGCGCGTGCTTCTACGAAGTGACGCATCAGAAATGAGCCCGGAAAGGCTCCCCTTAGCCTGAACGGTTCGCCGCCAATACACATAGAAAGCCCTCTTTGCGCGACAGCGCGGGGAGGGCTGTTTTACTATTTGGACAGTTCAACGAAAATGGAGCTTTTACGCCCGATACATGTAAAATAAATGGTGACTAGTCTTCTCTTCTGATGCTCACCGACTCGATATACACCACCTTCTCTTCCATCGGGAAGGCGAAGGTAGCCGGGCTGATCTCTTCACCCGCCGCCAGCAGCATAGCCAGGTCGATCACGGCTTTTGCCTGCGTTGCGGCGTCGTTTTGCACGGTGCCGTAGAGGGCGCCCTGGGCGATCATCTCAAGGGCTGCGGCGGTGGCGTCCACGCCGATGACGGGGATGCTGAGCCTGCCTGAGAAATAGCCCGCTGCCTTCAGCGCGTCGATCGCGCCCAGAGCCATGTCGTCGTTGTTGCTGAGCACGCATTCGATGCCGGTGCCCAGGCTGTTGAGCAGCACGGCCATGCGCTCCTGCCCCTGAGCCTTTTCCCAGTTGGCGGATTCCTCGGCCAGCTTCTGCGCGGGCAGGCCGCTTTCCGACAGGGCCTGCTGGGCGGCTGCGCTTCGCAGCTCCGCGTCCTGATGGCCGGGCTCGCCCCGCAGCAGGACATATTGGATGACGCCGTCGCCGTTGAGATCCTGTTCAGGGTGTGCCAGGAAGTAGTCGATGGCCAACTCCGCCTGCAGGCGGCCCTGCTGGCGCGGGTCGATGCCTACGTAAAAGGCTTTATCGTACAGGTCAAGGTCCTCCCGCAGGGGCTCGCGGTTGAACAGTATGATCGGGATACCGTGCTGCCCGGCCAGGCGGATCAGGTAGACGGCGCTGGTGCGGTCCACGGGATTGACCACCAGCACATCCACGCCTGCATTGATCATCTGCTGGACCTGATCGTTCTGACGGTTCTGATCGCCGTCGGCGGAGACGATATCAAGCTCGGCCCTGCCGCTGGCCTCGTTTCTCAGCTCGCTCAGCATGCTGAGAATGAAGGTATCCTTGCCGGCATAGGCGCAGATGGCGACGCGCGGCAGTTCCGCGAGGGCTCCTAGGGGCAGCAGGCAGAGAATCAGACCGATCGACAGCATTCTTTTCATATTAATATCCTTAAAATAAACATCTCAGTGCAGCAGCGGAAACACCAGCTTCACATTGGCGGCATCGTACATGGTCTCGCGCGTAATCAACCTGCGGGGGCTGAGGCGGACAAAGGGTTTGGTGTCCTTCCCGCGGATATCGCTCAGCAGGCTGCCCGCGATATAGCCCAGCGCGTAGGGATCGTCCGCGGCGACGCCTTCGAGGCGTCCGGCTTCCATCAGCGAGAGGCGGGTATCGGCAGCGTCAAAGCCGTAAAGCGGCGTACCGTCCTGCCCGCACAGGGCCAGCGCCGTTTCCATGCCCTCATCGGACAGGGTTACAACAGCGTCCGGCCGCTCGGCACCTGCTCCCATAAGGTCGCCCGGGCTGAGCAAGGTATAGGGCGCGCCGCCAAGGCCGGCTTCCACCCCCTTGAGGCGCAGCGCCTCAAGGGGGCTCTCTCTGCCGCCTACGATCACCGGGCCGCGGTCTGACAGTAAGCCTGCCAGGTGACCGCCCAGCAGCCGCCCTCCCGCCTCTTCGTCAGGCAGCACGCAGATCTCCCCGCGAACTTCCATCCCCAGCACGATGACGGGGATGCCCTTTTCACGCAGGGCCGGCAAATGTGTTTCAGGGCTGTCGCTAAGCAGATAGACAGCGTCAATGCTGCCGTAAAAGGGCTTTGCCGGGTCGTGATCAGCCAGCCGCTCCACGCTCAGTGTGCCGCCGCGCTCCTGCACCGCCTCCTGAAGGCCCTTGCGCAGCTGCATCAGGTAGGTGCCGGTATCATCCTCCACCAGCAGCAGGGCGCCGGATATCGCAGAGGCCTTCGGCGCACCGCCGGTGCCACTGAAGCCCCAGACGGCCGCCGCGACGGCCAGCATGGCACAGATCAGGCTGAATATGACGGTACGCTTCATCGCCTCCCACCTCCCTGATGCAGCGGCAGACGGATGGTAACGACGGTGCCTTCATCCTCCTCGCTTTCAACGCTGAGCCCGTAAGGCTGCCCGTAGGTGAGCACGATGCGCTCGTGCACGTTTTTCAGCCCGATGCCGCTGGCCCCGACAGCTTCGGTCAGCAAGGTCTTTCTCTTATCAAAGGGGATACCGATCCCGTCATCGGATACCTCAAAGCACAGGAACTCACCTTCGCTGTAGGCGCGCACCTTGATATCCAGCCGGGTGTCGGCCAGCTCGTCCATGGCGTGGTTGATGGCGTTTTCAACAATGGGCTGCACGATCAGCTTGATGGTGTGCAGGTTACGCAGTTCCTCCTCACACTCGATGGTGTAGATGAATTTATCCTTGAAGCGCATCTGCTGAATGATCAGGTAGTTGCGCACGTGCTCCAGCTCCTCGTGTACCAGGATGATGTTCCTGCCGCGGGAGATGGAGATGCGAAACAGCCTGGCCAGGGCCGAAACCATGATGACCGCTTGGGCGCTGCGCCCCCGCTCTTCCATCCAGATGATGGAGTCAAGCGTATTGTATAGAAAATGCGGGTTGATCTGGGCCTGCAGGGCGTTGAGCTCGTGCAGGCGCTTCTTTTCCTGCTCTGAAACGATCTGTTCCATCAGCTGGCGGATGCGCCAGAGCATGTGGTTGAAGGCACTGGACACATTGCGGATCTCACGGAAGCCTGTTTCCGCCATGCTGACGTTCAGATCGCCGCCCTCCACCAGGCGGATGCGCTTTTCAAGCGAGCGGATGGGCCGCGTGACCAGGTAGGCCATGAGGGCCGCCGTCCCCAGGCTGGCCAGGGCCGCTGCCAGCAGGAAGAAGCTTATGATGCGGATGAAGGCGCTTTGCAGCTTTAAAATCTCATCGGCATAGGCGACGCCTACCAGCCGCCAGCGCGTCTGGCTGACGGTGGCGGCGATCAGGGTGCGCTCGCGCCCGTCCACCCTGTCGCCCGTGATGCCGAGCGTCGCCTCATTCAGTGCCGCGCGGTCTTCTGACAGAATGCCGCTGGCGATCAGGGGCAGCTTCGGGTGGGTGACCAGCGTGCCCTCCGCGTCCATCAGGTAGACATAGCCGCTTTCGCCCAGGGCGATGCTGCCGGACACCTGGCTGAATGCCAGGTAATCGATGTCTATCAGCAGCACGCCCGTCGACTGCTTGCCGTCCTTGATATAAGGCAGACTGCGGCTGACGGAGATCACATAGCGGCGCTGGTTTTCAAACAGGTCCTGAACATGCGGCAGGCTGAAATAGCTGACTGTGCCCTCCCACAACAGCGCTTTTTGAAACCAGGCTTCTTCGCGCACATCCTTGGGCGTCACGCGCAGCGGCCCGTCGGTCGAGTAGCACAGGCTGCCGTCCTCCAAAAAGAAGGCCAGAGTCGCCGTGTCCGAGCGGCTGGAGCGCATAAAGTCAAGGCTGTCGTGCCAGGCGCTGTCGTCGCCGTCCAGGTCGCGGGGCAGCAGGCTCGTGGTATAGTGCAGCGCCCGCAGCATGGAATCCACATAGATCTCCACGCTGTTGACGCCCTGCAGCACCGTTTCCTTCGTGCGTTCGACAGCGCTTTGCTTGAGCATGTCGCTCACGCGGGGGACGACCAGAAACAGCACGCACAGCAGCACGATGGATACCAGCAGCAAAAAGGCGGAGGTGAGCACACTTTGCAGGCTATAGCCTTCGCTTTTTGGAGATGGTTTTTTATTCATGCGTTTTTGCGCGCCTGACCGGGCGTAAAGCCGAAGTGTTTTTTAAAGCAGTAGCTGAAATAGCTGGGGTCGGGCAGCCCGACTTCCCGCGCCACCTGCGCGGTGCGCAGCTCGCCCGCAGACAGCAGGGTCAGCGCCCTGTCCATGCGCAGCTCGGTCAGGTGCTGGTGAAAGGTTTTTTTGGTTTCTTTTTTGAAAACGGAGCTGAAATAGCTGGGGCTGACGTGCAGATGCAGGCACAGATCCTCCAGCGAGAGGTTTTCCCGCATATAGTTCTGGTCGAGGTAACTTTGCGCGGCATCGGCGATCAGGCGGCCGGAGGAGCGTCGGCTTTCGCTGATGGAGCTGATCAGCTTTTCCATCAGGCTCAGGAAGAGCTCGGCCGCCTCGTCCACGGGGGGCGCGGTGGCGAGGACCGCGCCGCTGATGCGGTCAAAGTCCTCGTCAAAGTGCTCGCGCTCCAGCGACATATCGGGCACAATGCGCAAAAAGCCCATCAGAAGCTCCATCAGATAGGTCTGATAGGCCTTGATGGCGGGCTTTGTCAGGCGGCAGCGGCTGATGATCTCAAGCAGCAGCTCGCGCGCCGCGTCCGATTCGCCGGCTTTGATCAGGTTGGACAGCCGGCGCAGCTGATAGTCGTCCATCACCAGATCGGTGCTGCTGCCGCGCTCCACATCCTGGATGCACAGGGCATGTTCCGTGCCCGACAGGAGGCTGTATTCCAGCGCGTTCATCGCCTGACGGGCGGCGGCGGGCAGCGTGGCCAGATCGCGGCAGGCCGTCGATACGCCGACGTGCAGCTCGCACTGCAGGTAATAGCGCGCGATCTTTCGGGCTTCTTCGATATGGTCCATGGTCTGGGAAAAATATTCCCGGCTGTCGTTTTCAAGCAGCAGCAGCCCGGCGGTCATGCTGTTGTAACGGAAGATATGCGTTTTGGTGTAGTTGTTGAGCACCTCGTCCATGATGTTGCTGACTGCAAAGGGCAGAAGCTCGGGGTCGCTCACCTTTTCTTCACCCGTTTCTTCGCCCACGCGGGCCATCAGCAGGGCGTAGGCCGGCGCGGTCAGGGTTTCGTTATAGCGCTCCGCGTGGCGGAGCGCATCCTGCGGGCTGATGCCGCCGCTGACCAGGGAGGCCAGCAGCGATTCGCGCAGGAAGGGCAGGCTGGTCTGAAAGCGCTGCCGCAGGCGGCTGATGTCCGCCCGCTCCTGCGCGGCCTTGTCGAGGCTCTTTTTGGCTTCCCTCAGCATCTGCACAAATTCGGCGGAAGAGATGGGCTTTAACAGATAGCCCAGCGCCTTCACCTCGATGGCCTGGCGGGCGTATTCGAACTCATCATAGCCCGACAGCACGATGAACTGCGCCGTGGGCAGGCTGTCGCGGATCTGCCGGCACATGGTCATCCCGTTCATCAGCGGCATGCGGATGTCTGTGATGATCAGATCGGGCGAAAGCGCCTCGGCCATCTGCAGGCCCGAGATGCCGTTGGCCGCTTCGCCAACCACCTCAAAGCCAAGGGATTCAAAATCGACTACCTCGCGCAGCCCCTCGCGGATCTCGGACTCATCATCAACCAGCATCAGCCTATACAAAGCGCATCCCCTCCGGGTCATTACGGATTCAAAATTGATGGGGACAGTATAGCAGTTTGATGAAATTTATGCCAGGGATCGGAAGGCGGGGCTATACGACTTCCAGCAATACCAGGCCGGGCGCCTCGCTGATGTCTTCGGCCGTCACGCGAAGCAGCGGCTGCCTGGCGGGCGTCACGGGGGCCAGGGCATTCAGGAAGATATCCGCCGGGTCAATGTTCTGCAGCCCGCGGGGACCTTCTTTATAGTGCATGGGGATGGTGACGCGGGGCTTGATCAGGCGGGTGAAGGCTGCGCCACGCTCGGCGTCCAGGGTATAGGTGCCGCCGATGGGAATCATCAGGACATCCGCCCCGCGCAGGGCATTTATGACTTCTTCATCGGGAAAGGCGCCCAGGTCGCCCAGGTGAGCGACGCGCAGCCCTTCCGTTTCGATCACAAAGATGGTGTTGGGGCCGCGCAGCGCGCCCTGCTTGTCGTCGTGAAAGCTGGGATAGCCCGTGACGGTGATGCCGGGGGCTGGGCAAAAGCTTGCCACGCCGCGTACCACAGTGGGGCTGCCCTTGACCTTTTCGGTGTGGTTATGGTCGAAGTGTTCGTGGCTGACGGTGACGATATCCGCCGATGTTTCCCGGTAGGGGTAGGGTACTTTGGGGTCGAAAGGATCGGTCAGTATGCGCAGCCCGCCTTCCGTCTCCAGCAGAAACTCCGAATGGCCGTGATAGATGATCAGCATGACGTTCCTCCCTGAAATAATTGGTTATGCTCGTTGATGATCGCGGACAGAAGGCCGGCTGCGTGCCGGGGGGGCGCTTTTCCCTTCCGCAGGGCCTCGGCCAAGGATGAGCCGATGAGGTCATGCAGCTTTGCCCTTTCGTTCAGCCTTGCCCATCGAAGCGCCTGCGCCAGCACGCCGATATCCTGCCGGTCCAGCGGCGCGGAGTGCCTGGCCAGAATGCTGCACAGGCCCCAGAGTGGGGCGTTTTCATCGGTCAGGGCGGGCAAAGGGAGAACGGGCAGGGCCTCGTAGAAGGCGGCATAGCCTTCCCGCGCCCAATCGATCAGGCACATGCCGCCGGTTTCGGTACAAATATACCCCGCGGCAATCAGCCTCATGCGGACCTTGTCCGCGTCGGGCACCCGTTTATGAAAATCACTGATAAAAAGCGCGCGCCCCGCTCTGTCCTGTTGGATCAGGCAGGGCGAGGCGATCAAAGCGCGTATGTCCTGAGATGTTGGCGGGGTCATGCCCGCTTATTGGGAGAAAAGCTGATTTTCAGGTCGTTCACCGAGGTGAACTGGCCCTGTATGTCCAGCTGATAGCGCAGGGCGATTTCGCCGTCGCCGGTATCTTCTACCTTATAGTCGACCTGTGTGGGGAAGATGCCCATGCCGAATGAGCCGAAGGGCGTGGTGTAGCTGGTCTCAAAACGCCGCCCCCGGCGAAAGACCATGTTGGTGCCCCAGGACCCGTCCCGCGCCATGGTGACGACTCCGCCGTCCATGGTCATCGTGACGCGCCGTTTTTCTTTGGTGTCGGCCTGGTTTTCTTCATAGCGCAGCTTCCAGGAATCTTTTTCGCCGGTCAGGGTGCCCGTCGTAACCAAACGCATGGCGTCGTCGGTCTCACCAAATTCACTGGTGATCCCTGTTACCGTGAGCAGTACTTTCTTGCGTTTCATTCAAACACCCCCTTGTTCACGTTTATTATACCCGATTGCTTCAAAAGTGCATAGTGGGCGGAGCGGCTTTGGGATGTAAACAATTAGCCTCCGCTTATCTTGCGGGAGGCGTCAATACATGCTACCATAGCAACGATGGTATTTTTATCTCTGACATTTCCAGGTTTCGGTACGGCCAATCATCCGGGGTGTGCCGGCGTGCGCAAATAATGTGGAATAAATCCTTTGCCATGCTCGGCGTTTTGCTCCTAAAACATGACAAAAGTCAATGTTTTAAGACCCGGACGGCCTTATCATGTTCAAGAGAATGCACAAGCGCCCCTTTGAGGGAGTGCTTCCGGCATATATAGAGTATTTAGGAGGACCACATGCGCAAAAAGATCAAAAACAACGTATACTGGATCGGCAAGATGGACTGGGAGCTGGACAGCTTCCACGGAGATGATTACTCGATCAACAACGGCTCCAGCCAGAACGCCTACCTGATCGAGGAGGAGAAAACCGTCCTCATCGATACTGTCTGGCGCCCGCACACGACCGACTTTATCGACAATCTGAAGTCCGAGATCGACCTGAACAAGATCGACTTCATCGTTGCCAACCACGGCGAAGTGGATCACAGCGGTTCCCTGCCCCAGCTGATGGAGCTGATCCCCAACACGCCCATCTACTGCACGGCCAACGGCGTCAAGTCGCTCGTCGGGCAGTACCACCACCCCGAGTGGGACTTCCGCGTCGTCAAAACGGGTGACAGCGTGGATATCGGCAACGGCAAGAAGCTGGTGTTTGTGGAAATGCGCATGCTGCACTGGCCCGACAGCATGGCCACCTATATGACCGGGGACAACATCCTCTTTTCAAACGACGCCTTCGGCCAGCACTTCGCCGTTGAAGAGCTCTTCAACGACAAGGCGGATCAGTGCACGCTGTGGGAAGAGGCGATCAAGTATTATGCCAACATCCTCAACCCCTTCTCCCCGCTGGTCAAGAAAAAGATAGAAGAAGTGCTGGCGCTCAACCTGCCCATCGACATCATCGCCACCAGCCACGGCTCCATCTGGCGGGACAACCCGGCGCAGATCATCGAAGCCTACTACAAGTGGTCGCAGAACTATCAGGAAGACCAGGTCACCGTGATCTACGACTCCATGTGGGAGGGCACGGAGAAGCTGGCCCACCGCATCAGCCGCGAGGTGTCCCTGCTGTCGCCTGACACCAAGGTCAAGCAGTTCAACATCTCCAAAACCGACAAGAATGACATCATGACCCAGGTATTCAAGTCCAAGGCCATCGCGGTCGGTTCGCCCACGGTGCACCAGGGCATCCTGTCCTCCGTCGGCGGCTGGATAGAGTTCCTCAAGGAGCTGAAGTTCAAAGGCAAGAAGGCCGCCGTGTTCGGCTGCTACGGCTGGAGCGGCGAAGGCAACAGCGTGCTGCGCAAGGAGCTCACCGCGGCCGGCTTTGAGACCGTTGAGCCGGAGATCAAGTGCAGCTGGAACCCCAGGCCCGAGGACCTGGAGAAGGCGAAGGATATCGCCAAGGCTCTGCTGGGCTGAGTCACTCCCGTTAACCGCAAGCCCGGGGCGTATCACAGGGATATGCCCCGGGCTTTGTTTTGTTCTGCCGGAGAGCTGAAGCGTCCGGAACACCATCAAATCGGCATATTTCAAAGGGCAGCGTTCCTGACTGAATCACATCTATTTGAAAGAAACAGACAGCCATCTTTCAAGCAGGGCTTGTTAACGGAAGAACTTACACCAAATACGGCAAAAGGCTTGACAATTATGAAATGCGGTGTTACGATACATGTGAACCAGACAGAGACAAAGTACACGGTTCGAAGGAGG
>CAZVUU010000029.1:0-22629 GCA_964630465.1 uncultured Christensenella sp. | reverse complement strand
CGTTATCCCGGCAATAGCTGTTGCTGACAAGCCGGACTTCGACCAGGTCTTCACCCTTTCTGTAGTCGAGGTCGCTCTGCTCCACCTCCCAATTATTCCACTCATGGATCACCTCTTCCATCTCGCGGGCATCGGCAGGGTCTTCTATCAAACGTTGGTTGTGGGTACTGCTCCAATTGGCCACGCCCCAGAAGCGGCTTAAAGCCCATCCCATATAAGCTCCCTTTTCATAGATGGTATAACTCAACGCGATGGCGGGAGAGTCGCCTCTTTGCTTGGCGATATCCTTTTGGTGCAACGCTTCGGCATCCATGTGTATCCAATTGGTGGATCGTATATTTGTCCCTACATTCTCCAGCATGAAAAAATCGAGGTAGGGCGCCATTCTCTCTAAATTCAGGGAGATGGCATTCAGGACGATGGGACCGGTACTGGAGCAACACGACATGAGGGGCATGCCTCCCACCGTCATTTTCACTAACTTGACATGGTCGACAATTCCGTCCACTTTCATGTGGAGAAAGTCCCTGAAGGCGGGGTTGTCATAATTACCCCATTGTAACATCGGTTTGGAGGTATCCCCCCAGAAACGCTTGTCATCGAAAGGCGGGATTTCCCGGTTGTAATCGCGCTTGAACCGTTCCCTGCAATATTTACACCCGCAGGCGGCCAGGCCGACATAATCGCACATGTCATCCACCTCGATCGCGTCGATGGGCACCTCGTTCAATAGCCGCTTCAGGTATTTGACATGCATGTCGAGGAAAGCGGGGTTGTTATGGCAGAATGCTTCCATCTGGTATTGCATTGAATACCCTCTACTGCCGTCCCTCACATCCACCTCGCAGATATCCTGGAAACGATGTCCTTCATACTGGGCATGCTTGGCAGCGATGGGATCGTGGAACAACAGTACATGGTGACGATGGTTCCGGTGCAGTTTGTGAAATTCCTCTTCATCGCGCGGCCTTTGTACATGGTTGCAGGAGTAGTGATCGATATATTTTATCCCCTGTTTGTGGAGCTCTTCACACACATTGGCCAAATAGCCGTGCAGCTGTCCGAAATAATTGGAGAAGTCGAAACGGATATGGCATCCTCCATTGATCGCCGTATCAATTTTGGCTTCGGCAAACGCCTCTGCCCTGCGTTTTATTTTATCCCTGACACTTTTCTGCGACCATTGCAAATCTTCAATGTTTATCCACCACCTTGCAACTCTGTGGGGTACAAATGGGATATCGGGTGGTGTTGCGACCGACTGGGGTATATCGAATAATTTAATTTTTTCACGAGAACCCTTCTCCACGGAGGAGTTGGCAAGGGCATATCCTCCCATGCTCAATCCCACTCCGGAGAGTAGTGTCTGTTTGATAAATTCTCGTCGGTCACTCATTTTTCACCGGTTTTTCTTCTTCTGTGTCCTTATCCTTTCTCTACTACACCATATATCTTGATGCCGCTTAAATCGACATTGAGCAGTTGATGACCTTTTTTCCCCTTGGTGAAGACCACATTGCGGCTTTCTTTTTTTAACTCGGGACTCTTCAATGCGTATTGTGCTTGTGGCAACGCATCCATCCTTATCTCGAACGAGAGCTTGTTGTCGGTAATTAGAGAATCGATATCCTGAATGATGGCTACACCTGCGTTGTCTTTTATGGTAGGATGGGGAATAGGATTCATGGCGGTATTCATGAAGTGCATGGTGAATTCGCCATTGTAAGAGCGGATCCTTGCCGCCCACCGTTCATCGCCTGCTGTTTGCCGGATGATGGGGGAGAATTTCTTTGCCGCTATCAATCCAGCCAGAGGGTCGGACTGGATGGCCGAATCGATGAGGGTAATCCGTTTGCCGTATGACTTTAAGAGTTGTGCAGAAAGGGGTGTCGACCGTGCGAACCCTTTCTCGTCGTGGGTGCCGAAAGGAAGTGCGAGCCATGCCCTACCTCCCGATGCCAGGTAGGCGGAGAGTGCCTTGAACTGCTTGTCCGATACGGAAGCAACTCCGTCGAGGATAAGGGGTGTGGATTCCCGTTTCAAGGCGGCAAGATCACCCAGTTCGGCGGTTCTGAGGAAGCGGTACCCCACGTTGTGTTTGACCAGCAAACCAGACCATGCCCTTAAGCGGTCCCAATGCTCTTTCCCGTCCTTGTCGCGCCACCCGTTATCCCGGCAATAGCTGTTGCTGACAAGCCGGACTTCGACCAGGTCTTCACCCTTTCTGTAGTCGAGGTCGCTCTGCTCCACCTCCCAATTATTCCACTCATGGATCACCTCTTCCATCTCGCGGGCATCGGCAGGGTCTTCTATCAAACGTTGGTTGTGGGTACTGCTCCAATTGGCCACGCCCCAGAAGCGGCTTAAAGCCCATCCCATATAAGCTCCCTTTTCATAGATGGTATAACTCAACGCGATGGCGGGAGAGTCGCCTCTTTGCTTGGCGATATCCTTTTGGTGCAACGCTTCGGCATCCATGTGTATCCAATTGGTGGATCGTATATTTGTCCCTACATTCTCCAGCATGAAAAAATCGAGGTAGGGCGCCATTCTCTCTAAATTCAGGGAGATGGCATTCAGGACGATGGGACCGGTACTGGAGCAACACGACATGAGGGGCATGCCTCCCACCGTCATTTTCACTAACTTGACATGGTCGACAATTCCGTCCACTTTCATGTGGAGAAAGTCCCTGAAGGCGGGGTTGTCATAATTACCCCATTGTAACATCGGTTTGGAGGTATCCCCCCAGAAACGCTTGTCATCGAAAGGCGGGATTTCCCGGTTGTAATCGCGCTTGAACCGTTCCCTGCAATATTTACACCCGCAGGCGGCCAGGCCGACATAATCGCACATGTCATCCACCTCGATCGCGTCGATGGGCACCTCGTTCAATAGCCGCTTTAGATATTTGACATGCATATCGAGGAAAGCGGGGTTGTTATGACAGAATGCTTCCATCTGGTATTGCATTGAATACCCTCTACTGCCGTCCCTTACATCCACCTCGCAGATATCCTGGAAACGATGTCCTTCATACTGGGCATGTTGGGCGGCGATGGGGTCGTGAAACAGCAATACATGGTGTCGGTGGCTACGGTGTAACTTGTGAAAATCTTCCTCGTTACGCGGCCTTTCGACATGATTACATGAATAGTGATCCATAAATTTGATGCCGTATTTGTGCAGCTCTTCACAGGCATTGGCCCAGAGGCCGTGTAACTGTCCAAAATAGTTGGAGAAATCAAACCGGATATGAAATCCGTAATTCACCACCATATCTATCTTTGCTTCCGCAAAAGCCTCCGCCCTTCTTTTGATCTTGTCACGGATACTTTTCTGGGACCATTGCAGGTCTTCTATGGTATTCCACCAGCTGGCAATCCTTCGTGGTGCAAAGGGGATGTCAGGGGGAGTAGAAGCCAATTTCGATACATCGGGCAGGACGATCTGTTTTGCCGATGATTCGCCCGTGGTGGTGTTGGCCAAGGAGGCTCCTCCCATACTTAAGCCTACGCCTGAGATGACGGCTTGTTTGATAAATTTTCTTCTACTATTATCGGAGTTCATATACGTATAATTATTTTTTGTCGATTATGATGTCTCTATTAAAAAAATTTCAATCCTTGCAATTTGTTCCAGTCCCCCCTGGTGAAATCGGGAATTTTTACCGGGAAACCACCGTTTGTAGTGGATATTCGGGTCAGTTCCACGAGGCAGGACCATTCCGCCGCGTCATAAACGTCCATATCAAGAGGCAGTCCGTTTCTTAAACAATGAATTAAACGATAATCCATGATAAAGTCCATGCCCCCGTGTCCTCCCACTTTTTTAGCCTCTTCTCCTATCTCCTTGATAAAGGGGTGTTCATACTCCTTCAGGAGTTCATCCCGTTTTTCTTCCGTCAGGAATTGATGTGAATCGGGATCCAGGGCTATGTTAGGCGTGGGATATTTCTGGGCAAATCCTTTTGTGCCACTTATGGTGTGAAGGCGGCTGTATGGGCGTGGACTGGTTACATCATGTTGTACCATGATTGTTTTCCCTTTTGCAGTGCGGATGATAGTTGTATTCATATCACCTAATGCATGCTTCTTCTGTGATTCAGGGGATTCGTTACCATATACTTCATTTAAATAAGCGGAGAGACCGAATTGATCGGAAGAAATTGACACCAGAAAGTTCATTTTATCTCCTCTATGTATGTTCATTGCCAGGCAAATGGGACCGAATCCATGTGTGGGATAAGGATTTCCTGTATAAGTTTCATAAAATTTTACCCGCCAGGATTCTCTGTTTTTCGATTGGTATCTCAGATCGTGAATATAAGCGCCTTCTCCATGGACAAGCTCTCCGAATACCCCTTTTTGGACCATATTCAAGGTCGTCAGTTCAAAAAAGTCATAGATACAATTCTCCAGCATCATACAGTGCTTTCTTGTTTTTTCTGCCGTATTGACCAACTGCCAACATTCTTCGATGGTTACCGCCGCCGGAACTTCTATGGCGACGTGCTTCCCTTGTTCCATGGCATAGACAGCCATGGGAGTATGATTTAACCAATCGGTACAGATATAGATCAAATCAATATCATCCCGGTCGCAAACCTCTTTCCATGTATCTTCTCCGATATATTCCGTGACCGGAGGAAGGTTGTTATTTTGAATATATGATTGCCCTGCCTTTACCTTATCTTCTTCTAAATCGCAAAGAGCTTTAATTTCAACACCCTCCAAATGAATATATCTTCTAAGGGCTGCTCCTCCCCGGTTCCCCACTCCTATAAAACCGATCCTTACAGTTGGAATCGGGTCGGCAGTCAATTGCAGTACATTTTCCTGTCCGGCGGGACGTTTCGGTTCTTTCAGTTCGATCATTTTTACTTCATGCTGTTTCGTGACTGTACAGGAAACAGAGAAAACAATGAATGATAACAAACATAATTTAGCAAAATGTTTGAGGTGATTCTTTATTTTTTGTGTATAGAATGTCATGTCAATTATATTTATTGATGATGAGTTTTTTATATACGAATCTCAAAGAAGATTTATAATTTTTTGATTCTTATATTCCGGATCTTGATAATGTCTCCGTGTCCTAAAAACGCGATATGGCCTTTTTTGTACTGCAATTTCGATATATTTTTACCTTCAGGCGCATTCTTTATCAATTCATCTAAATCTGCGTCCATAATAAGAGTGCCGTTCAATATTACTTGTAAATGATTTTTATTCATGATAACCTCTTGATAATTCCATTCGCCTGAAGGTTTTAGGTGCCCTGTTTTTGCCGGTACCCAACCATAAAGAGAACCATGAAATTGATAAGGTTTAAGATCTTTGTATTTGGGATCGTAATCATCCAGTATCTGTAATTCTATTCCGTCGTATCCCGTTGGAGTATGCACAATTTTATGTCTTGTTCCTACCCCGCTGTTTGCGCCGGGAGTCAGCATGAATTCAAAACGAAAAATAAAATTCTCGTACTCCTCTTTGCTGTATAAATTGCCGCCATAACGGGTCTTGGGTTGCATCACGATGCATCCGTTTTCAACTACATATTGATCCGTGTTGTCTATCCATTGATCCATGGAGACTCCGTCGAAAAGAATCTTGAATCCCTCTCTTCTCTCCTTTGCCGATAACCGGAAAGTCTTTTCCTTGTTGGAAATGTGTGCTGTAACCGAACCTTTGGAGGAATGGCACGATGTGCAAAATAATGCAATCAGCACGAAGGTAAATATATGATATCGCTGTCTCATCGTATAATTTGTAATTTTTCAGAATTCCATTTAACTGCCTGTCCCTTCAGATAACTCTCATAGCTCAATAAGGCAGGTGCGGCTGAACGAACAGCGAAAAGGGCATCCCCTACCACAGGATGATTATTCCTTATCCCATTCAAAAAATTAAAATGATGGTCGTAATGCCCTCCTTTATAACCTTTTTCAGCTTTAAAAACATATTCCCGGGGAGAGATCACTTCGGGGATATTAATTTCTTGTCCCAATTGATTCAATGTTTCAATATCTTTCAAGCTCAGATCGTATGTTGTCCTCAGTGTGATTTTATCCCATTCCACATCCAGCGATCCTCGTGAACCTACAATTTTGAAATCGGTGCTTCCCCATTTTTTGGAGATCCCGTCGACAAGGTTAGCGCCTAATTGAACAGTAAAGGCTCCTGTATTATTTCTATCGGGATAATCAAAGTATCCCAACATAATGTCCGGCGTGTCTCGTAATCCGTTTGTATAATGCCGGATTCCTCCGGTAGTGTATACTTTTTCCGGCCCGATCGCATCCATGATGTAATGAATGCTGGCTAAGACATGGACAAACAGGTCGCCTGCGACGCCTGTCCCGTAATCGCGCCAGCTACGCCAGGAAAAGAAACGTTGGGGATCAAAAGGCCGCTTAGGGGCATTTCCCAGGAATTGCTCCCACCAGATGGTCTGTTCTGATGCGTCCGCCGGAGGAATATAGGGGCGCAAAGCACCCGGAGATGCCGTGAATTGGCCGTCAATAAAATTTACAGGGCCAATTGCACCTGCTTGCACCAGTAAGCGGGCAGCTCTATTTCCCAGGGACGAGATTCCCTGCGAGCCAACCTGGAAGATTACCCCGGTTTTCTGTTGCGCCTTGATCAGGGCTTCCCCTTCTTTCAGTTTATGAATCACCGGTTTTTCACAATAGACATGCTTGCCGACGTTCATTGCCTCGATAGCAATGGCTTGATGCCAATGGTCGGGGGTGGCAATGATTACCGCGTCGACATCTTTTCGAGAAAGGATATCTTTGTAATTTTTAGTGGTGAAAATATCATTTCCCCATTGATGACGTGCCTCTTCCAACCGTTTGTCATAAAGGTCGCAAACTCCCACCATCTTCACTCCACCCACCGACAAGGCTATTCTGCTGTCGGATGTTCCCATTTTGCCTTTCCCGATTAAAGCGATATTTATCAAAGAATTGGGGGATGAATGGCTCCCGCGCGGCGCCATGGATTTATTTCCTGCCAATAATATTGCGGGGATGCTATTGACCATCAGTGTTGTAGCCGCCATGTTTTTTATAAATACTCTCCTGTTTTGCATATTGACTGAGTGTTTTGCCGTATAAAAAAGTTATTCCACATGAAGACCCTAAGGGGCTTATCATAGTTTTCCTTATCGTATTGCCTATTGTCTATTGCATTCTTTTGGTGCCGTTGTCGATGTCTTAATTATCCTTGCTCAGAAAATCGAGCATCTGCTTTCTAACACTTCTTAAAGAAGTTACACTTGTCTCATAATCGTTGAAATTGAAGATAATGGCGTCGGCGAAGCTTTTTGCCCTTTTCGCGTCTTTATTTTCCACCATCTTCAATAACTGATAATCATCAATGCCATCTCTCATCGCTTCAAAGCGGATAGAGGAGTATAATTTGCGGTATCCGGGATATATAATACAGTTATCGCCTGCCGGTAACCTGCCCCTATCTCTGGACGCGTCGGCATTTAACTGGTCTTTCACCCAATAGTTAAGCCCCCAGTGGAGATATCCGGTGGCATCGTATTTATAATTGATCCAGTGCAGGTATCTCGTCTGGTTGAGTGGCAACTCAATAAATCTGTTTGCATAATTTCCCCGGGGTCCCACACAGGTATAGAACCAAATCTCTTTACCTTCTTTTTTCAGGTCGGTGTAAAAGGCATAATCCTTGTGAAGAATGTCCAGCTCCGGCACCCATACGTCAATGGCGCCCGCCAGTTCCTTGGAGGTCAGCACCGCGTCCAGCACTTTGACTCCCGGAAGGAATTCATGGATATAATTGCTGATGGTGACGTATGACTCCGCGTTTTTTGCCGTCGGTTCGTCGGCAATATGTTGCATATATCTCTCCAGCCACCCTTTTTCCTCAAGGTGTTTTTTCAGCGCCGGCAAGAATTGGGTGATAAAGTTTTTCGCTCTTTCATCATCGACTGGTAATAATGTGAACCTCATTCCGTTTTCCACTGTCTTGGGATTTGGGGTTGCACGTAATTTGCCTGTTTCTTCATTGTCAGGCAGGGGTACTTCCACGAAGAAAGGCTCGTCCCATGCTCCTGAACGCCATGCCAGATGGCCTCCTTCTATTCTTTCCAAAGCTCCTACAGCATCAAATATTTCGGCTTCTTTATCGAACCGGCTGAAGTCGAAAGTATATTTGCCGTTCTTGTAGGTATACAGTGTGTGCCAGATAGGATATATCCGATGTACATTCTGTCGGTGAGCAGCCATTATTTTCGCATGTATCTCTATCAACTCCCAATAAAGAGGAGAATATGCTTCCACCGGTTCATTATTATTCATGTAAGAGAGAGTCGTAGGGTTGAAATGTGCTGACCAGTTGGTAATATACAAAGGAGATCCACCCAATGTGACGGGATAGACCCGGATATAAAAGTCTTTCAACCATGTTTCTTTTTTCTTGTCTACTTCACCTGTAATTTCCACGGTACCCTTATATAAACCGGGAGTTGTAGCTGCCTCTGTAGGTACACTAATCCATAAGGGTTGCACTTCTCCTGGTTTTATGGAGAAGGCGGAATCAGGTAGAATAGGATCGGGAAAATAACCGGATACCGATCTGATGATATCTTTCGATGGTGGATTATAAGATCGTCCGACACGAACGTATCCTACCCAGCCGGTGGTTGCTCCGGTCAATTTTGAAGAAACTGATGAAATATGGGTCACCGTTGCCTGCATGTTATTGATTTCTCTCATTCCTTGTACCACTATTTGTATGCTGGCCACTTCTCCCCTTGCCACCCTGATCGTGTCTATTTCGTCTCTGAAATAATTTCTTTCTTTAAGTACTTTCACCAATGGGTCTACTTGGTATAAATAAACTTGTTTATTTTCGCTAAAAATGTAAAATACAGAAACGATAAACAAAAGAATAAATGATGCTAATTTTTTAGTCATAATTATTTGTATATTAGTGTGCTGTTAAAATAATCTAGAATCTTCCGTTCCGGAAATAAGCCCAATAATCCGGATTGTACGCTCATAATCGAAAGGATTTTCTTTTTCTCGGTTTTCCTTATAGAACGATTCTCCCCATTGTTGCATATTCTCTACTCTTTGATTACTCTTCCATTGAAGGAATAGTTCTTCTGCTTTTTGAGATTCTCCTAATTGATATAGGGCGATACATTGTAACAATGTATTGACAGAGTTCGGGCTTAACGTACTCTCTGCTACTTTTTCGAGATATCGTTTCTTCATATTCGGATTGCCGGACTGGGCGTGTTGCATGGCGCTCAACCAATCTTCCATCCGGGTGTCGATTACATCATCATAGGGCTTTCCCACACCCAAATTCCTCGGCCAGCATCTGGCCTCTTCAATCTTTTTAGAAGCCAGTGTTGGATTTCCAGCATTCAAAGCTGCGGCAGCTAACATTAATTTTGTTTCCTGATAGAGGAGTCTACCATCCCTGGCTCCCTCAAAAGGCAGGATATGAATATCGGCTAATACTTTTTCAGCACCGTCATACAGTTTGTTCCTAATCAGGGTACGTGTATATAGAGAGCCTGTTGGGAAATGATCTCGATTTTTCTTGTAGAACGGGGTAATCACATTCAATGCTTTCCGGACTTCCGACTTACTTAAATAAAACCTTGTAAGTTCATGTATATAGCGCCATTCTGCGGGTGCTAACGAGATGGCCCTTTGTAGATCTTTTTCGGCATTCTCGGCTATATATTGAGATCTGAGAATATAGAATGGGGCGAAATCCGGTTTATCTTTCACCGAGGCCAGTAGCTGGATGACTTTTTCCCGGTTATTCCTGAAAGCATGGAGTAATGAGAGGTAATAAGTGGCCTTCCACTGGCTGCCATTCTCTTTAGCCCATTTAAAAACCTGTTCGCTTTCGTCACGAAAAGGGAAAATAAGACTGGCATCAAGTTTTTCGGCTTTTTCCAATGCTTCGGCGTCGTTTTTCAGGAAAGCAATCCAGTATTGTATTTCGGGATGTGGCGGAGCCATGTCGAAAAGCTCTAATGCGCGTGCTTTTAGCCCTAAAGAGTGATACCAGATTCCCAGTTCGAGATAAATCTCTTCCGGCATCTCGGATTGTATGCCTTCCTGAAATATTTTTCGGCTCAACGAGGCTTTATCTCGCAGGTATTTTTCGAACCGGATAAAGTGGTTTAACGGATCTGCTGCTTGAATTATATCTCCAAGGCGAGTTGTCTCCTCCTTGTCGCCCTTTATCCTGTGCAGCAAGTAAAGGAGCTGTAAACTTTCGATATTGTCCCGGTTATTTATCAGGCTCTTTTCGGCATATTCGATGGCCTTGCCATAATTATTCCTCAGTGTATATATCTTGGCAAGTTCAGTATATGCCGCGCTCCTGTATGGAGAAGAGAGAGCAGCCACTTCAAAGCCATCGAGGGCATCATAATATCTTTTCTGCTTCAATGCTGCGCGCCCATATTCAAAATTAACCGCCGGATCGTAGGTGTCGATGGACAATGCTTGACAGGCATAATAAAAAGCCGAGTCATAATCCATTTTATGATAGAAGAGGCGGGACATTTCCGTCAATGCCGGGATGAAACAGGGATCATATTCCAACGCTTTCTGAATAAATCTCTCAGCTTCATCATACAACCTTAACCCTGAGAGGTCCCTTCCCCGAAGATATTGCCCCTGGGCGGTATTCCAATTAAATTGGTTGTTTTTATCTGCCGGTCTTTGCAACTCAATATTTTCATTGCTCCATAAAGTTTGATTGGCCAATTGTACGGAATGAACTGAATCGGCTTTTAAAGTAGAAGACTGGAACCCGTAGCTCTTTGCAATCATCAGAGAAACCTGCTGCGTATAGAGTATTTCCCCCTCCTTATTACAAAATTTAAGGGTATCTTCCAGTGTCTGTAAGGGATAGAGTTTGAGAGAGAACAGTCCGTTATCCTGACTGACATGGGTAACTCCATACAGGTTCACATTGCTGACGCCTTTTGTCCCCTTATAGGGAAACCAGTATTCATCCCATCTATCAGTTGCATATGGTATAAATCCGATTTGTTTGAAAGGAGTAAGGCTACTGATTGCCATGTTCTGGTTGAAAAGTCTTCCGCTTTGCAGCTCTACATATTGGCCTTTAGTATCAGTAAGTAACTCTTTCCAGATCTCTCCCTGATCGGACAAGGGCCAACTGAAAATTTTTCTTCCCAATTTGTCATCCCGGTTGGCATATTGCATTATACCTACATCATCTTCAGCCCAGTAAGCTCCGAAGTAAGGGCTGTGAGTGCCCATAATATGGTATGATTTTGAGCCTACGAAATTGTTCTCTCTCCATATAGAGAGATTTTTATTTCTCAATGAATCCATTGGCCAGGGTAAAGAAATTCCATCGTGACGGATATTATGTTTTCCCGGGTAAATGAATTCCAGGTCTTCTTTGGCAAGCACTCCCGTATTGACCCAATTATAGTAGGGTTGAGTACCGGATGTGGAGTTATGCCAGAAAGAAGAAGTCGTAAACCAGCCTTTATCCTTTGGCAGGTTGATTTCGACCGTCCAACGGGTTCTGGTTAACAGGTCCAGCACCCCGATGAAACAACTCGCGCTTCCATCATCATTCGTCTTCGCCATGTAATCCACGGGGAAAGAACAGGAAGGAGCATGTCCCACTACCCCGTAATTGAATTCGATTCCTCCACTTGTCCATGGTCCCCGCAAGGAAATATCCCTGAACTTGACGACATCGTTGTCATAAAAGAGTTCTTTTCCGTTGCTTTTGTCGATTACAGACCAAATTTTTCCACCAATTTCGGGAAAGATCTTTATTTTCAGAAAATCGTTCTCGAGTTCAACAATTTTCCATGATTTTTTTTCTCCACTTTCGGTAAATCCATCATACCGATAATAAGGATATATTTTCCCGAACACAGGAATAGGGTTCGGGTCGGAAAAAGAATATGTCACATATTCTCCTTCATACTCTTTCATACTTGAAGCATTTTGCCCGTGCAAAGAATAAAGAGAAGCCAACCCTACAAAAATAATGCAAACTGTATACTTCAACATAAATGATTTTTCCCCCATTTGTTCACATGTAAAGAAAGCGACAATAAAACCTATAAGAGGTTATATTTGCGAAATCATTTCTTCAAAAAACGGCGTGTTTGTAAAATTACAGTAAAAACAGGGCAGGTTACAAGTTTTACTTCAGATACCACTCAAAAAAAGAATAGACTATTTCATTTGATGCTTCATTCGGGCTATGTTCCGGTCTATTGGTCATTGCTACCCGCTGGTTATATCCCAAAAGCTTATTGACGGCTATAGTATGATTTAACGGGATCCAACGCTCAATAGGATCAGAAGAGCCTCCGGATACAAGAAAAGGACGGGGTGCCATCAATGCATGTAATTCATGCAGATCGTAACCTTCTTCCCGCAGTTTGCTGTAGAGACCTTTGGCATTCTCTCCTGTCTTACTCCATGTACTTTTCCAAGGTGGCGGATAGTATCCAAGATACCATGGTTCCCAATAATTGACGTTTGAACCTTTGGTTTCATCGAAGACGATGCCGGGATCTATCCATACCGCGGTGGTAAATTTGCCGTATAGGCACGAAGCAAACATTGCCCATTTACCGCCATAAGAATGTCCTACTATCCCAATTTTTTCCGGATCTACATCCTTCACTTTGGCAAGTGCTTCATAAGCGTTTGCGGAAGCATAAGCCAATGTGGAGAGTGGTTGGATAGCGGCATTTTCTCTATTCGGATAATAGATGGAATATGTTTTTACGAAGTTATTTCCTTAAAAAACGACAATGTTTACAATAATAGTTATTTTCTTATCAGTTTACTTACCAAGTAAATTATAAACCTGAAAAATGCGGCGATCAAATAAAGTGTGACCGTTATGACAATGACATATCCTATTTGGGTGAATGCTTCATACCATGGCGTTTTGAATATTATAATTGAAACTATATTTGTCGCAAATGCTGCGATAAAACATGCTGAAACAATATATATTTCTTTTTTTAGTCGTCCGGACGTTATAATTAGGTCTTTCATTTGAATATTTCCATTAACAGTGAGAAAGATGTCGATTGTATAATTTTTTTATGAGAACTTCATATAGGGGATTTTGTATTCTTCCGGGAAAGTGATTTGCTTTTGTTCTTCCATCGCCTGATTTCCCAAGTGGCACAGCATAGTAGCCAGATAGGCCTCTTCCACGATATTTTTTCCTTTCTCACCGGTGATACAAGCTTGGCAAAATGCCGCCAGTATCTCGTCGGAACCATCTTTTAGCGCAGCCACCATCGACTGCCCGTCGTTCACGTGAAACTCTCCTTCAAGGATATGGTGTGGAGTGTAATTTTCTTTTGTTTCCGGACGCCAGCTTGGTCCGGCCGCAGGGACCGAGGCATATAGTTTATTGCCTATCTGTCCGATTAGTTGTTCAATACCCGATTTTTTCCCACCGGCTTCCTCTTCCAGGTAATAAATTCCGGTGGCTAAGTTCATCGTACCTTTCTTGCCCAGTATTTGGTCTTCCATCCCATTGAATTTATTGGAAATAAGGGATTCGTAATTGATCTTGACTCCGTTAGAGTAATGATATATCAGATTTACACTGTCATAGACCTCCCTTCCATCTTTCCAGTATACAATATCTCCTGTTCCTACTACCGATTCAGGTACCATCTGTGTGGCCCAGCAACACACCTCCAATTGATGGGATGCCAGTTCGGTCATCAGACCGGCTGAATAATCACGGTATAATCGCCAGTTAATCTGACGTTCCAGCTCGGGAGAGGGGAGGGGACGTCGCCAGTCATGATTTCTAAACCAATAGCAGCGTTCACCCACGATATCGCCAATCACTCCATCGTGGATCATCTGCATCCCTTTTATATATTTCTTGTCGAACATGCGCTGCACGCAGAAATAGAGTACCCTGTCCGTTTTCTGGTATGCATCGTAAATTGCTTTGCACTGTTCCATATTTAAAGCCATGGCTTTTTCGCAGTAGACATGTTTACCCGCGGCCAGCGCATCTAATGTCATAGGTGCATGCAAATAGAGTGGGGTGGATATGACTACTCCATCGATATCCTTGGATTCCAGTATTTTCCGGTAATCGGTATATGTTTTTGCATTTGGACAGATGGCGGATGCTTCTTTCAGGTTAGGCGGATAGATATCGCAAAGGGCTACAATCTCGGCATGTGGTATTGCCATTACGGCGTGTAGGTTGTATTGTCCCCTGGACCCCGTTCCTATAAATCCGATTCTTGCTTTTTCATTTTTTATTTCCTTGGCTTTGTCCGGTGTGAACGATTGCAGCCAAGGGGTGGTAGCCAGCAATGCGGCTCCCCCCGAAATATAACCTAAATCTTTGATAAATTGTCGCAGGCTTGTGTCTACCTGTTTGGGTGTTCTTTTTGACATGATGTTTTTATAAACTATATTCTGCTATATGTTGTATGGTGAAATTCTCAGCAATTTGCTTTTTTTCTTCATCAGAGGCAATCATGAAGACTGTACTTAATATTTCGGCGTCTAACGGGTTCTCTGCTATGATGGATATTGCCTTATGTCCACTCACAGGTTCTTTTGCGTCAGGACGTACAATGTGTCCCGTATATGAAGGTGTATTACCCGAGACCGAGAGCGCCATATCCTTCAAAGATATCTCGTCCAAAACTATAGAGTGGTTGTATGGATTTTCAAAGTTCACTTTCCATGCGTCCCCATAAGGATGGTGTCCCATTCCCAGGATAGAACTATTCCCGAAATCAATAAAACAGTTTTTTACCCCGGACTGATAAATTATATCCTTGATTTTCAGTAATGCATACCCCTTGGCGTATCCACCGAAATCCAGAGAGATATCTTCTTTCAAGAAAATCACAGTGTTCTCTTTTTCATTTAGAAAGACTTTTGAGAAATCATCTAATGTGATATCAAACAGTCCTAAAGTGCGTGTATGGTAGCTCTTGCAATTTCTCAGGATAGAGCACATTTCCGGGCTTATATGAACAGGCTCATGAATTGCTTGTCGATTGATTTTCGAAGTTTCACTCGTGCTGTCAAAACGATTGAAGATATTGTTGAGCCGCAAAAGTTCGAATACTATGTCGTCCCAGATCTCTTGGGATTTCAATCTCTCTTGGTCGATGACTACTATATCAAAACGTGTTCCCATGATATTTTTTAATGAACCATGGAACATTTTCGATTCCTCATAATAAACGCCGTCTGTCTCAATCTCTCTCTTTAGCAACTTCTATTCCTTTTGTGGTGATATAATATTTTGCTAAAGTATTGGTTTTTTCCCATTCGGGCATATCCTTATGTGTTAAGAAACTGAAAAAATCTTCTGCCACGTACCTGAAATGTGATTCATGTCCTTCTCTATTTTCCAGAGGTATATTGATAAGATACTCCCCTTTGGTGGAGGTAGATGAAACGGACACGAAAGGATAGGTTGTTTGAATTTTTTCGATTGCTTTTTGGAGGTTGCCGGAGAATTGATTTTCATCTGATCCGTCGGGTTTCTGTACGTATAACTGTTTCACAAAATCCTGTTCCTTGTCCTGCACTGTTTTCAGGATAGCTTTTGTTCCCTTCACGACTGATCTGAAAGTGTCTCCTCCACCTTCAGGCGCCTGATAATTCCAGATCACTTTAAGGGTTGTATGCCGGTTTTTTACAGTAAAATGGAGGGTGCCGTTGGCATACACCTTCAATATAGAATCGTTGACATCTTTCCGCAGGTAATCGGGAAAAGCGGTCTCGCCGGTCGATTGAGTAAATTGCGACAATGCAATATCAGTGGGCCAGTGAGTGGACGAGATATCTCCAATATCTCGGTTATAGTCTATAGAGTGATCGGGAAAGAGTTTCCAAAACAACAGATCGATCAGGTGTGTAGTTACATCTGCAATGCCTTCTCCCTGTTGTTCCACGTCGTAATACCATGCCGGACGGATTAAGGGCGTACCGGATACTTCTTTGTAGAAATGATGCGTGCTCTCCATGTAGACGGCGGGGTCTTCCGGTGTTCCCGGTTGTAATTCCCCAAAGAGGTCATGATCATTGATGAGTTCTCTTTCAATAATATTCAGCATGTCGTAACGTTCGGTCATCATATCATATAACAACACGTTTTGTTGGCCGGCATTGGTATATGCTTCTTCCAGCAGAAGAAAATCTTCTCGATTAATTGCCATTGGCTTATCTGACAGTATATTTAACCCTGCATCTACCGCGCTGAGAATATATTCGGTCTTTTCTCTGTTATTACCGGCAAGTACGACTACATTCCCCTTTTTATCCGTCACCATCTTGTCCAGAAAATCATCGCCGGTATAGAGAATGGTTTTCCAGTTTGTAGGGTTTTCATCTCTTTGATTGAAAGAGCCGATTGCCGAAAGGTATTGTTTTAATCCGATATTTTCGGCGGACGCATAGACAAATACCGAGTCATTCACTTGTGGGATAGTGCTTTTTTGAAGTAGATTGGCATGAAAATGCCCTGGCGCCAGGACAATTAGTTTTACTTCTCCCACTTTTCCGCTAAATTCATTTTGATTTCTCTCTGTTTGATTATCTCTCTGCATGCAAGAAGGTAAAAGTAATATTAATCCGATTGCCATTATCAGCCAATTTTTCTTCATTTCCTTGTTATTTTAGTTTACGGATCAGTTTCTTTGCTTCTTTCTTGCCTTTTTTATAGGTGGCATCCATAGCAATAATTTTACCTCCTTTGTTCTTGCTGATGTCGGCAGCTTCGATAAAAGTGAAAATTTCCAATGTCTCTTTTTCCGGTATAGGTGAAACCCCGGTTTTGAAGAACTTCAGCACTTCTTCCAAAAGAGGTTCGTAACCACTATATGTCCCCGTAGAGACAACCCCTTGGTCCGTAACGGCAGTTCCTCCATAAGGTGCCTTTCCGGTCCTTGCTCCCCTTACAGTTCCTATCCTGCCATCGTTCCAAAGCCCGACGACCATGTCTGTTCCTTCTGAGGACATCCGGTTGACAGAGATACACCCCGCTCCCATAACGGTAAATAAGTTCTCAATACCATGTATTCCGTACCATGCCATGTCTGCGTGTGATGGTTCGAGATGTGCGGGAGAATAACAGTCGGCTCCCAGTACTTCTCCCAATTCTCCATTTCGCAGCTTCTGCGTCTGATCTATATAGCGCAAGGAGGAGGCTGAGAAAACAGGGACATTGTATTGTTTCGCCAGTTGAAAGATAGCGATGGCTTGTGCCAAGTTGGCACCTATCGGTTTGTCTATGAAGACAATCTTTCCTGCTTTAAAGACCTCATAAGCCTGTTCTAAATGCAGATTACCGTCATTTGTTTCCAACATTACACAGTCTACCTTATCTAAAAGTTCCGCGATAGAAGATGTGATTTCCACTCCCAATCCTTTTACCTGTTCTATATAACCCGGGATGCGATCATAGCTCGACTTGATGGCCTTCGACCCGTAAGGATAGGCTGCTACAATCCTAAAATCTTTGAACTCTTCTTTTTTGTCTTCTCCATTCAGGAATTTGGTGAAGGCGATAGAGTGGGAGGTATCCAATCCAATGATTCCGATTTTTATCTGTGCTTGGGCGATCAGTAAAAGTCCGGACAGGATAGTTGATAAAATAATTTTTAGTTGCATAATGGTTGATGTTTAGAGTAAAGAGTAAAGATAAAGAATAAAGACTTTTTTAATTGAGTAATGATGCGCTTTCTTCGTCGAGATAAAGTATGGTATCTTTTTTTGTTCTCAAGATGGTGGCCGGACATTTTTCACTGATTTCATCATTCAATGTATGGTATACAGCTTCCGCCTTATTCAGGGCCGGTACCATACAAAACATGTATTTGGCTTTTAGCAAGGCCGGGATAGTGACTGTAATTGCGTGAGTAGGTACCAGGTCTATATCTGAGAACAGATTTTCGTTTACCTGTTGTTGTCTGCAAGCCATATCCAGTTCGACCACTTTCACTGATTTCGGGTCATTGAAATTGGCTACGGGAGGGTCATTGAATGCGATATGTCCATTCTCTCCGATACCGAGACAAACAATGTCGACAGGATATCGGGTTAGTAACCCGGTGTATCTTTCACATTCAGCGGCAGAATTCTCTGCCCGACCATCGATATAATGAACGCTTTTGAAAGGAATCCTGTCAAAGATACGTTCTCTCAGGAAATTTCCAAACCCTTGCGGTGCATTCTTTTCCAATCCAATATATTCATCCATGTGGAATGCATTGATCCTTTCCCACCGGATCCGTTTATCGGCAATCAACTCCTTCATAAAATCGCTTTGTGAAGGTGCTGCGGCAAAGATCATATTGACCTCTTCTTTTTCATTAAGCAGCTTCCGAAGTGTATGTGATACATTCTCCGCCGCCTCTTTTCCCATCTCTTCCCGTGTATGGAAGATTTTCACCTCTAACATTCCTTTCGTGAATGTGATTACATCTGTGTTAATTTCCGTATATGACATTTCCTTCCAAAATTGTGTATGAAACATTAATATTATTATCAAAAATAACAAAATCGGCATCCTTGCCTTTTCCGATAGATCCTTTCTGTTGATCTATCTTCATCATGCGGGCGGGGGTTAAGGTCATCATTCTTACTGCTTCCACCAGGGGTACTTCCGCAATGGTCACCATGGTTCTGACCAGTCGGTCGGTAGTGGCCACGCTTCCGGCAAAAGCGGTACGATCGGGTAGTTTGGCCACGCCGTCTTCAATAATCACCTTTTGTCCTTTGTCGAGGCTGCCCAGGATTGATTCTCCATCGGGCATACCTGCTCCCCGCATTGAGTCGGTAACGAGTGCGGTTTTGTCGGGACCCTTGAATTTATATACGAATTGAAGGAGTGATTTGGGCAGATGTACACCATCGGCAATAATCTCCACGTCCATCCCGTCGATCAGGTAAGCGGCTTCGATAACACCGGCATAACGGTATGCGTTTCTCCGGGTAATAGTCGACATGCCCGAGTACAAATGGGTTGCCAGGGTGAATCCAGCCTCGAATGCGGGCACGACCTCTTCATAAATGGCATCGGTATGGGCGATGGCCGGGAGGATATTACGGGCGGTAAGGACCTTTCCAAATTCCAATGCGCCGGGTAGTTCGGGCGCCAGGCTCCAGCGGACAATATCATCCGATGCGGCCAATATCTTATTATATTCTTCCGGCTCAGGGTTTCTGAGGTATTGGGGGTCTTGTGCCCCACGTTGATTATAGGCAAAGTAAGGGCCTTCGAGGTGTAAGCCAAGAAATTTGGCGCCTTTTTTATTCTGTTTTACCGCTTCCTTGTATGTGGCAAACGTTTTCATTAACTCGTCTGTTGTGCTGGTAAGGGTAGTGGGTAGCAGCGCAGTAGTTCCATGTTTGGCATGTGTCTCCGCCGCGCCGAGGTATGCCTCCACGGTACCGTCCATAAAGTCATGTCCCCCACCACCGTGTGTGTGGATATCGATAAAGCCGGAAGAGATATATTTGCCTTGGGCGTCAATGACTGTATCCCCTTTGTTGGAGGCAACTTCATCCGATTTTAAGATATCAACAGTTTTTCCATTCTCAGATACGATGGTCAGATTCTCTTCTATCCTGTCAGGGAAAATGATCTTTCCGTTTTTTATAATAGTCCGACACATATAAATTGATTTTTTGATTTGTAAATGTGATAATTTATTGATGCTGATAAATCATCAAATCGTCACATCAATGAATTATCTCATTAATTCTGCTTTTTCCATACTTTGATTTTATATCCGTTGGCGGCATACCACACGATGTAGGCAAAGCAGGGAATAAGGATCCAGTATGCCTGTTTCATTGCTTCAAAAGGAGATGAGGGTGTGTTCATTTCCACAAAAGCGTTATAGACAATGGGCATGATGGCACTTCCGCACAGGGCCATTACCAAGAAGGCGGAACCCAGGTTGGTGTGTTTACCCAATCCGTTGATCGCCAATGGCCAGATACCGGCATAAAGCAACGCATTGGGAAGCCCCATCAACACCAAGTACCAGAGCGATATGTCGGCAGTGATGCCCAAAAACCGGACTGTACCTGATGTGGTGATAATCATTACGGATAATAGGAGATTAATAGACGCGCTGATTAATAATGCGTTCCGTTGTTTTATATATTTGGGGATAAGGGCGATGCCCAGAAAATAACCGAGAAATGTTAGCAGCATGGTGTAGGAAGGGATATTTTGTGCAGGTCCCGCAAGACTTTCACCCATTGTTCCCGCGTATTTGATACTGGTACCCAGTGCGATCATTTGGGTGCCGATATGAAAGAACATCGCCACGACTCCTAAGATGAGTGCCGGATATTGTAATATGGACTTACGCGAGTTTTCATCTTCGACGGATTGTTTGTTGACTACAGAGGGATCTAATTCGGGCAGTGGCGAGTAGCGGACAATGATCCCGAAGACAAACAGGAAAAGAGCCAGGATGAGATAAGGGGTCATCACCCCCTTTATCAGCGTGTCCAAAGCTGTTTCTAATGCCGTTCCGGTGTAATTTCCCGCTTCAATCTCCCGCATAAGTACCTTGTCTGATTCACGGATAACCACAGCAGCAAATATCAAATTGGCTATTACCCCGGCCAGTTTATTACCGGTGCCGACGATACTCATTCGTTTGGCCGCACTTTCTATGGGTCCCACAATGGTTACATAAGGATTGGCGGCCGACTGTAGAATGGCCAATCCCACTCCTAATAGAAAGAGTCCCAACAAGAATACTTGATAAACACGCCAGTAGGCCGCAGGGACAAAGAGAAACGCTCCAATCGCCATACACCATAATCCAAGCATCATCCCTTTTTTATAACCCACTTTATTTAAAAGAAAAGAAGAGGGAATCGCCATGACTAAATAGGCGATGTAAAAAGCGAATGTCACCAAATATGATTGAAAATTAGATAATTGTAGTGTTAATTGAAAGTAGGGTATCAAGATGGTATTTACCCAGGATACCAATCCAAAAATAAAAAACAGCAGAGCCAATATTATCATCGACTTGATGGTCCTGTTTTTGTCTTGTACATGATTGATTGGAGAAGTGTCACTCATATTGTTGAAAGTTGTAAATATTTATGGTTTCGAAATATTCTCAAAGCACAAAGTTATTTTTTTATATGGTATAGAAATGCTTTAAAAACGTAATTTAGATTTCAAATAACGTTATCCTATATGGGAGTCGCCATATTTCTTGCGATACTCAAGGGGAGTGCAACCCTTCATTCTCTTAAATATCCGGGAGATATTTTTACAGTCGTTGAACCCGGATTCCAATGCCAGATCAAATAGGGTTCTTTCGGTAGTTGCCAATAAATGAGCGAAATAGTTGATTCTGAGACTTATGATAAACTGATAAATAGAGGTTCCCATCTCCTCTTTGAACTTCACTTCCAGATTACGCCGGGATAGGGGAACCATCCCTGTAAGTTCCTCAATATTGATATCGGAGATGAAGTTATCTTCTATGAAACTTACCACTTGGGAAATATATTCATTTTCGATATCATATTTCTCCGTAGATTTTCGAAGTTCAAATCTTGTGGGCCGGATGATAATATTGAACGGTTCTTTAATTTCCCCTTTATTCATCCTGTCGATCAGTCCTCCAGCTTCATATCCACCCTTCTCCACATCGGTAACAATGGAAGAGATGGGCGGGTCGGACAAGTTACAGATTAGTTCGTCGTTATCTACGCCGAGCAAAGCAATCTCTTCGGGAATTTTGATATTGTTGATCTTGCAGTATTGAGATACCCTGAGTGCGAAATTATCGTCACAGGCAAAAAGACCGACAGGCTTGGGGAGAGACAGAAGCCACTCATCGAGCTGTATATGACTGCTTCCCCACTCCTCTCCGTCTAAATTTTCACTTTCGAAATAGTGATAATTACCGCCTATCTTCTCGATTTGGGATCTGAACCCTTCCGCTCTTTCACGTGACCAAACCACGCCTTTATTTCCATAGAAAGCAAAATTCCGGTAACGCCGTTTGATGAAAAATTGTGCGGCCATTTCTCCCGTGCCGAAATAATCTCCGGTCAGATTAGAGAAATAGGGGCTCCGCTCTTTGTAATTTTGAAGTAAAATGGGAATATTCAATGATTTCAGCAAATTTGTGCCTTCATGGTCCCACCGTGCTACAATAGCGTCGGCTTCCCACTCCTTGGCCCATTCCACAATCCCCTCTTTACCGTATAGTGTTTTATAGTAGGAGGGGAGCCGATAAAAAATCCAGGGGCCGTGCTCTTTAGAATACTGGATTAATCCTCTGAGTAAGCGACGGCTGAATTCGCTGGAATAGTCGATAAGAATAAGTATTTTTAGCATAACAGTTACAATTCATACAATCAGTTCCTCATTTAGCGCAACAGAAATCCTCATATATCGAAGGGCATTGAGTTCGATCCTCAAATATAGGTATTTTTTTATATACTCAGAAATTTTTTTAAAAAAAGAGGCCCCCTCGATCGAGAAGGCCTCTTTTATATTGGTTAACGTGATATCAGTATTAAGGTAAAAAAGATTGTTTTAGGTTATCGATACA
>CAZVUU010000028.1:5169-22843 GCA_964630465.1 uncultured Christensenella sp. | reverse complement strand
GCTTGGAGTGTACATTGTAGTTGCCTTCAAATGTCAGGGTGCTCTGGTCGGGAACGGACGTCTTCAGTGAGAAAACAGCCAGACAGGATACTGCCTTATCACCATCGGGATGTCCTTCCGTAAAAACGCTTATGATGGGAAGGGAATCACCATTCAATTTTGGATTCAGGTAAGGCACTGCTCTTTGATAGCTGATGGGGGAAGTACCATAGTTCAGCGGCAGCGGTTTCTCATATTCCGCCCGATAAAAGATTGCCAGGACATCATCCGTCAGCGCGATGTTTTGTATCTGCACCATAACTTGCGACCCTGTATTTCCGGCTTGCTGCCAGCTGAGATCAACGCTGCCGGTGACGCCGGGCATCAGGGAGGAGTCATTTATGAGCCGGCTGACAAAACCTGCCAAATAAGGGATGGGAGCGCTGTCGCCCAATGTCACGATGGGAATTTCTGCCGCAAGGGTCACAGGGAGGATGCCGATCATGAGAAGACCGGTCAAAAGGATCGCGGTGGTTATGCGTTTAAACATGTTATTGTTCCTCCTTTAGAATAAGTGGCAGCGTGAATGGAGCAAAGCTCTCTTGACTCATGAAGTTGTAAAAGAAGAGGCTGATACTTTGAGGCATTCCTTTTAGAGCGCTGTAGGTCATCAACACTTCCCGGCTGCCGTCGTTCAGCCTTATCAGGCTGTTCCAGGGGTCGCCGGATTCGCGGCGTTCACCATTCTCATCAAGCCATTCGGGCCACAGTCCGTCTTCAAAGTTTACTGCCTGCAAGGGGCTGGCATCGTGGGCGAGTGCATACTTCAGGATCAGATAACTGGCAATAGGTGTGGTTTCAACCTGGCAAAGGGTCAGTGTCAGCCCCGAGTCAGGCAAGAAAAGAGGTGTTTGAGCGGAAGCAACTTGAATATGGGGGCTTTTTTGCAGAGTAAAATCCAGCGTTCCGCGGGCGCTTTCATCCGCTTGGCCCAGTAGATTCACCGCCAGCAGGTTAAGCTGTACCCGGGCTTCCTCCCCGTGAGCGGGCAAGGCAAGGGTATAAAGGATATCATCATTCTGATACCGGGTATTATGCATACGTATCTGCTGTCCCTGTGCGTTGACCAGCGCG
This sequence comes from uncultured Christensenella sp., assembly GCA_964630465.1. GTDB lineage: Bacteria > Bacillota > Clostridia > Christensenellales > Aristaeellaceae > UBA1038. The sequence continues at coordinate 21,730 of CAZVUU010000028.1, read as the reverse complement.
TCCCATACCTCCACCTGTACCAATTGCCTGCCTGTGGTTTGTGCTTTTTGTGCAAAACTCTCTCCCTCATATGGCTTTCCGCTGTCTTGCCAGTCATATGCCCAAGCTGGTTCGGCCTGCACATCCATCAACAGCGTTTTGGCCGGGTCTGAAGGCTGTACTCTGAGCGTGAAGTAAACCTGTCTGCCGTCATACACAGCCTCCTCTACACTGAAACGAGCCAGGGCGGGCTGTTTTGCCGACTGGGGGATATCGCTTTTAACCATGTCGGTTGCCTGAGGTAAGAGATGTGTCCTCAGGACTGCGTGCAATGTATCCAACACACCCAGATATTCCAGAGCGTAAGCGCTGCCAAGCAGCAAAACAAGGACCAAGGTTGCGGAAAGAATCGGGCGCAGACGTCGTGAGGCCTGCCGTTTTGACGCCTGGCCAAACGACTTGTGAAGGCGGTTAATGAAGCCCTGGGGCACTTCCCCGCAACTTTCCCGCCAGAGATGTTTCATATGTTTATCTTCCATCGTATTCCTCCGATAAGAGTTCCTTCAGTTTTTCGCGCCCCCGCTGCATCCGTGAAAGTACCGTTCCCTGGGGACAGCCCAATGCTTTGGCAGTCTCCTTGATGGAAAAGCCCTCAAAGTAATGCAGGATCAAAGGCAGGCGCTGTTTGTCGGGCAATCTGTCCAGAGCATCCCGGAGCATGAGCGCTTCCAGAGATATCTCATCGCTTGATTCCACCACCGTTTCGACAGGTGTCTCCCACTGCTTTTTCCGCAGGATGCTATAACAGGCGTTGATCATCACCCGGGTAAGCCATGATCTGAACTTGCTTTCGTCCTGAATCCACTTTGCCTTGCTCCATGCAGATTCGATGGCATTTTGTACGGCGTCTTCGCGGTCCTGCGGGCTGCGCAAAAGAGAGCAGCTGATGCGGTGGAGAAGGTCTGTGTATGCCAGAATGTGTTGTTCCAGGCTTTGGTCTGTCATGGTCACTCACTTTCTGATTGCGTTCTTGTCGGGCCTGACACTCTATAGACGCATGAGAAGCATGATTTATTCCGATTGATAAATACTTTAATGACAGTTCAGGATATTCCTGCCATCATCATGCGTATCAATCAGAAAGAATACATCAGCTTGACAGATATGGTAAAGACTCGTTCCAACGCAACCCGCGCATCTGATGTTATAAAGAACTGGATGCGTTCCTGCATTACTTTGGAGTTTTTAGATACATGGAAAATGATATATAACCACACTTTTACGCTGAGCATAAGGGAATGGATTTCTAAAATTAATGCCATTGGCATGTAAGTCCAAACAGGGCACTACGTAGGAACTCATACTCATGAAGATATTCCTTTTGAGTTTGGTTCCGCTATCAGTCCAATTTTCAAGCTATACCTCTTTAAAGAGTATCAACGTCTCAAAGATGCTGAAAATGACAGGCTAAAGTTAGAACGAGATGCTAAACGCATATTATCCGACCTTAATATTCACAGGTATGTAGGGATGTATACTTTTCCGAGAGCCTCATTTGATTCACAAGGTAATATGAAATCAACACAGCATTATATCAAGAATCCAGTACAATTCTATTGGCCCCTTCAAAATTCGATTATGTTTCCACCGATCCGATTTTGATCCCGATGAATTGTTATTTTCACATTCCAAAAGAGAGTGCCGACATTTCTTTTAGATCATCCGCACAAATCACCTTAATGCCATACAGCTTCATCAAAGCAACAACCGATGAAAACACCGGATTTTCAAACTCCCTTGCCTGGCGGGATTCCCTGAAAATAATGATTGCCTTTTTGACTGCAGCGGCTTGAATTCCCTGACGGGCAAAATCTTTTAGAAGCTTATCTTTGTCAAGTATACGCCAATAGGTTTCGACTTCCAGCACGGCACGCAACAAAGATTCCTCACTTTTTTCTGCCTTTAACTCGCCTAAAACAAGCGCATCGTCTTTTTGCAGCAGCAGATCAATTTTCCCGGCGATATCGGTCTGCTTGCTTTTTAACGGTACCTGATAATCAACAACAAACGAGCATGTTTTATACAACTCAATCGCAAGAATCTCCTCTTTTCGATTCGAATGAGGAATAGCCATTTCCTTGGAATGTCCTGCAAAGTAGCTGGCTTCCCGGGTAATTTTTTGTATGGAACTTAACATGTCCTTTCGCAATAGTATATCTGCAATGGCTTCTGTGACCGGTACCTTATCCACTGTATTTCCCTTGCGTTGGATAGCTGGTTGCTTGTATATTTCACGCGCTTCTAAATCACAAAGATGAGCTTCCAACTCTAACTTCGTTGGTACTCTTGACAATCTACGAGTAACGACCATAATTCAATCCCTCCTGTTTTTTCAGATTCGTCATTTTTCCATTTCGTACATCCAAACAAAGAGACAGTAACCTCTATTACTTTCCTCCCGACAATTCGTATGCTTTCAGGAAATGATCCATCACCTCCCGGTTTGACATTTGGCGACCATTCAATGTACCTGCCCCAAGCGAGAATCTGGAGTTTGACATGCCGTCAATGAGGAACTGCATAAGAAGCTCCTGCCGCATTCCCTCTGGTGAAACGATCGTACCCGTCACCTGGACATAACGTCCGCCTCCATCGGCAATGAATGATGTCCATTTCTCGTTCTCCAGGTATTTGTCAAGGGCTTTGCCTATTGCAACATCAGGATACGCAATAAAGTGCCCGTTCTTGACGCTGTTGATTGTGGTGGCTGATCCCAATCCAAAGTTGAAGTTCGGATTATCAAGTATAAGGTGACTGGGAATGAACAGCAGGACAGCAAAGCAAGCGATCCAAACAAAAAAGTATGCGAGGTTTTGCTTTAGTAATTTTGCTCGCTTATATAAGTAAACCGGAACCAGAAAAGAACTGATTGGATTAAGGTTGGGAAACCACTTTCTCAACCGCGCAGAATCCCACAAGCTAAGGGCAATATTTAGAACAATGGTAATCCAAGCCAGTTGAGACAGCTCTGCCTCGGTACGAACAGCAACCAAATTTTCAGCTACTAAGCCTATCAATGGAACGAATGCGATCCACCAAGCAAGCGAATTAGAAATTGGCAAACTACTTGGATCCTCGCTGGTATCAGGCAAAATGGTAGTATAATCATCTGCATTGCAATGGCGGCATTTCATATCTCCAGCATACCATTCCCCTTGGCAAGTATCGCAAAAGCCTACAATCTTCTCAGCTGGTCCTATGTTCGCTTTATGAGCGTCAGCGCGCCTCCTCCTGACTTGCCCCGCTACCTGAGCACCACACTTCCTGCAAAAACCATCACCCTGTTCGACTTGATTACCACACTTTGTACAAAACGGCATGTCCGCTCCTTCCTGCACTCTGTGCTATGATCTTCTTGTAAGCATTAACACGGTTGATCTTTGCTTGCTGCTCTCCAGCTTTGGTATCCTCCTGGTCAAAGATGGCGTGCAGCAGGTCTTCAATTCATATGGCGTCAGAGGCTTAATGTTGCTTTCGTCGTCACGATGGCATCCAGCCGACAGCATGAGGATACCGGAATATGTAAAGACGAACAGGATAGCATCCCACTGGGATCCTGGACAGACTAAGTAAGGAGCAGCAAGACACGGATCGGGACCTCGTCGGTCGATGTGACTCTATGAGGGAAAGAATACGGAGAGAACTTTTTTGAACTCCTGGGTTGGGTCATTACACAAATTTTATAAGGCTTTACTGTCAAAGAGTTATTTTAACATCAATATACTCTACGGTTCATCAAAAAGCAACAATTATTAGGATTTATGTAAAAGATATTTGCTTAGGTCTGTTTAGCGACTACCTCCCATTTTGCCACCTTTCGCGGCATCCGCAGGCCGCCACGTCACCGCCTCTTCTCCCTGTCCCCCGCCGTTGGACAAACCCTCACCCCCTATGCTATGATGCCCCTGTCATAACAAGCAAACGGAGGCCTTTTTTTGGACGAACGACATCTGGCAGCCATCGACAGGCTGCTGCCCCTGGTGGAGAAGCCCGCGCGGTATATCGGCGGCGAAATGAACACGGAAATCAAGCCCCGGACGAAGGAAACCGCAGCCTTTGCCTTTTGTTTCCCCGACAGCTATGAGGTGGCCATGAGCCACCTGGGGATGAAGATACTCTACTATATTATGAATAAGCAGCCCGACATACTCTGCGAGCGGGTGATGATGCCCTGGGTGGACATGATGGGCCACCTGCGGGCGGAGGATATCCCCCTGTTTTCGCTGGAGACGCGCACGGCGCTGCGCGACTTTGACGTGGTGGGCTTTACCCTGCAGTACGAGATGAGCTTTACCAATGTGCTGGAGATGCTGGACCTGGGGAAGATTCCCGTGAGATCGTCGGATCGCGCCCAGGATGACCCCATCGTCATCGCGGGGGGGCCCTGCGCCTTCAACCCGGAGCCGCTGGCAGCTTTCATCGACTGCTTTGTGATCGGCGACGCGGAGGCCGCCATCGTGGAGGTCACCCGCCTGATCAAGACTATGCGCCTGAAGGGGCGGCCCAGGCAAGAGATCCTGGAGGCTCTGTGCGAGATTCCCGGCTGCTATGTGCCGAGCCTGTATGAGGCGAGCTACCATGAAGACGGCACGCTGGCCGCCTTTACCCCCCTGTATGCCAAGGCGCCTGCCACCATCCGCAAGCGGCTGGAGCTGGACCTGGAGGCGCTGGACTTTCCAGACGCCATCCCCGTGCCCTTCACCGGCATCGTGCACGACCGGGTGGCGCTTGAGATCATGCGCGGCTGCACCCGCGGCTGCAGGTTCTGCCAGGCGGGCATGCTGTACCGCCCCGTGCGCGAGCGCAGCCCCGAAAAACTCTTTGAGCTGGCCGAAAAGCTGATCGCCGCCACGGGCTATGAGGAGATGTCCCTGTCCTCCCTCTCGACGGGCGACTACGGGCAGCTGGTCGAGCTGATCCGCGGCCTGATGGACCGCTTCGGCGAGCAAAGGGTCTCGCTGTCGCTGCCCTCCATGCGGGTGGACAGCGACGTCAAGGAGGCCCTGGCCCAGGTGAGCGAGGTCAGAAAGAGCGGCCTGACCCTGGCCCCCGAGGCCGCCACTCAGCGACTGCGCGACGTGATCAACAAGGGTATCACCGAGGAGGACATCGTCCGCTCGGTGACCGATGCCTTTGAAAACGGCTGGAGCAGCGTGAAGCTCTACTTCATGAACAGCCTGCCGACCGAGACGGATGAAGACCTGGCGGCCTTCGGCGACGTGGCCCGCCTGATCATCAATGCCTTCCGCAATACGCCCAAGGAGCAGCGCGGCAAGTACCTCACCATCAGCCTGTCCAGCTCCACCTTTGTGCCCAAGCCCTTCACGCCCTTCCAGTGGGACGCGCAGGACGATATGGACACCATCGCGAGGAAGCTGGCGCTGCTGCGCCAAAGCCTCAAGATCAAGGGCGTTTCTTTCAGCTGGAACGACCCGCAGCTCAGCCGGATGGAGGCCTGCATCTCACGTGGCGACCGCCGCGTGGGCGAGGTGATCTACAGCGCCTGGCGGCGCGGCTGCATGCTGGACGGCTGGCGCGAGCACTTCAAGTACGATAAGTGGATGGAAGCCTTTCTTGAGCAGGGGCTCGACCCCGGCTTTTACGCGGGGCGCGAGCGGGCGAAGGATGAGCTGCTGCCCTGGGACTTTATCGACTGCGGCGTCACCAAGCAATACCTGTGGCTGGAGCGCGAGCGGGCCCTTGAGGCCGTCACCACCCCAGACTGCCGCCTGGGCTGCGAGGGCTGCGGGCTGAGACGCTTTCCCGGAGCGTGCCCGGCATGAAGATGATCGTCGTGTTTTCGCTGAAGGACCGGCTGAAGTATATCGGCCACCTCGACCTGATGCGGGCCATGCAGCGCGCGCTGCGCCGCGGCGGCCTGCCCGTGCGCTACAGCCAGGGCTTTAACCCCCACATCCTGCTCAGCTTTGCCGCCCCCCTGTCGGTGGGCATGGAGGGGCTGCGCGAGGTGATGGAGGTGCCCTACGAGGGGAATATCACGCCGAATGAATTTATCCATAAGCTCAACGCGGCCCTGCCGCCCTTGATCCGCTGCATCAGCGCCCGCAGCGTGGACGACAGCCACGCGGCGCGCATGGCGATGCTGGGGGCCGCCGGTTTTGAGATCAGGCCGCTGGAGGGGGAGGAGGCCTTTTTCGCCGCCCTGCCCGAGCTGCTCGCGCAGGAGAAGATCATGGCCATGCGCAAGTCCAAAAAAGGCATGGTGGAGATCGACCTGCGGCCCTTGATCTACAACGCTTTTATTAAAGACGGGGCGCTGAAGGCCCTGCTGGCCCTCTCCCCCGCCGGCACCTGCAAGCCCAGCCTCCTGATCGAGGCGCTCAGCGGCAAGGCCGGCTTTGAGGAGCCCCTGCCCTGCCGGGTGACGCGTGAGGCCCTGTATACGGCGAACTTTGTGCCCCTGGAAGAAGCCTGAGGCGTGCAAAGTATGGCCTGCGGCCATGCGAAGCCATGGCAAAATGTCTGCTTCGCAGACGCGAAGGGGATACGGAGGCGGGCCATCCCAGCCCCTTTGCTACAGCTTCGCGGCGGCCCGCAGGCCGCATTTCGCAAAACGCAACGATGAACAGCGCTCAGCGCTGAAATATAACCGGAGGAATCGTGAGCAGCCTGCTGCTGATTAAAACAGAACTGGACAAGCGCACCATCGCCCTGATGGAGGATGGCAGGCTTTGCGAGTATATACAGAGCCGCGACGCGGGCGAGCTGAAGGCGGACGAGATCTACCTGGGCCGCGTCAGCCGCGTGATGAAAAACCTGCAGGCGGCCTTTATCCGCCTGACAGACGGCAAGGACGGCTTTTTGCCCTTTGACGAGATCCCGGGCGGACAGCCCATGCCCGGCGACAGCCTGCTGGTGCAGGTGAAAAAGCCGCCGCTGGACGCGAAGGCCGCCTATATGACCGCCAGGATCGCCCTGCCGGGCAGCTGCTTCACGCTGCTTGTGAAGGAGCCCGGCAGCAAGGTATCCGGCCGCGTGCGGGATGAAAAAAAGCGGCGGGCCCTCTACCGCCTGGCAGACGAGCTAGCCCCCGATGGCATGGGCCTGCTGATGCGGGAGGGGGCTCTGGCCCTTGACAAGCAGGCCTTGAAAGCCGATATTGAGGCGCTGAGCCGGCGCTGGCTCTGTGTATCGGAAAAGGCCGCCGCCCGCAGCGCCCCGGCCCTGATCGAGGGGGCGCCCGACGCCGCGCAAAGGCTGCTGGAAGGCCTGCCGGAGGCGCCCGAAAAGATCATCACCAACCAGCCCGACAGGCTGCCCGACTACGGCATCCCCGTCACCCGGGCCGGTGACCCCATGCAGCTCTACGAGGTGGAGCACAAGCTCAGGAAGGCCCTGCGCCGCCGGCAGAGCCTCAAAAGCGGGGCCATGCTGGTGATCGACCCCAGCGAGGCCATGTGGGTGATCGACGTGAACACGGCCGCCAACATCGCGGGCAAGGACAGGGAAAAGACCATCCTGGCCACCAACATCGAGGCGGCAAGGGAGATCGCCCGCCTGATGCGCCTGCGGCGGATGGGCGGCATCGTGCTGATCGACTTCATCGACATGAAGTCATCCGCAGACCGCGAGGAGGTATTGTCGGCGCTGCGCGAGGCGCTCAAACATGACCCCGTCAAGACAAGCATCCACGGCTTTACCGCCCTGGGTTTTCTGGAACTGACCCGCAAGAAGACCGATGCCCCGCTGCGGGGCGAGACTTTATTGCCCTGCCCTTTGTGCCTGGGCAAGGGCATGATACAAAAAGAGGAGAATGAAGATGAAGCGTGAGCCCATCGTTCACATAGAGCCCGAGATGATCTCGGCGCAGGAGAAGTACGCCGCCATCGTCCGCGAGCACCCCGACAAGCCCAAGAGCTACCACATCGTCACCTTCGGCTGCCAGATGAACAGCCACGATTCCGAAACGCTGGCCGGTACCCTGAGCCACATGGGCATGGAGCAGGCCGCCGACCGCACCGAGGCCGACCTGGTGCTGTTCAATACCTGCTGCATCCGCGACAACGCCGAGCGCAAGGCCCTGGGCAACATCACCTGGCTCAATGAGGTGAAAAAGCGCAGGCCCGGCATGCTGATCGGCATCTGCGGCTGCATGATGCAGCAAAAGGGCATGGCCGAGACCGTGCTGAAGAAGTACCCCTTTGTGGACCTGGCCTTCGGCACGGGCACGCTCTACCGCCTGCCCGAGTACCTCTATCAGCTGGTGGATGAAAAGCGCCGGGTGATCGACGTCAGCCGGGAGGAGTCCACCATCGCCGAGGGCCTGCCCATCCTGCGGGATTCGGCCTTCAAGGCCTACATCAACATCATGTACGGCTGCAACAACTTCTGTTCTTACTGCATCGTGCCCTATGTACGTGGGCGCGAGCGCAGCCGCAAGGCGGACGACATCCTGCGCGAGGCGGATGCCCTGGTGAAAGACGGCGTCAAGGAGATCACCCTGCTTGGGCAAAACGTGAACTCCTTTGGCAACGACACGGGCGAGATCAGCTTCCCCGAGCTGCTCAAGAGGCTCGACCGCACGGGCATCGAGCGCCTGCGCTTCATGACCTCCCACCCCAAGGACCTGTCGGACGAGCTGACGGAGGCCTACGCGAGCCTGAGATCCCTGGCGCCGCACCTGCACCTGCCGATCCAGTCGGGCAGCGACAGGATGCTCAAGGCCATGAACCGGGGCTATACGGTGGAGAGCTATCTGGACAGGGCGAAGAAGCTGCGGGCGGCCCTGCCCGACATCGGCCTGACCACCGACCTGATCGTGGCCTTCCCGGGCGAGACGGAGGAAGACTTCGGCCAGACCCTGGAGCTGGTGCGCCGGATGCGCTACGACAGCGCCTTTACCTTTATCTACTCAAAGCGCGCGGGGACCCGCGCGGCAGAGTTTGAAGGCGCGGTGCCCAAAGAGCTGGCGACCGAGCGCATCGAGCGCCTGATCGCCCTGCAGGAGGGCATCACAAAGCAGACCCTGGCCGGGCTAAAAGGGGAGCGCATGGGTATACTGGTAGAAGGTGTTTCAGCCCGCAGAGAAAGTCAAATGTCCGGTAAATGCGGGCGGAATATCTCCGTCAATTTTACGGGCGGCGACAAGGGCATGATCGGCCGGATCGTCCCCGTTACCATCACCGGCGCCGGCAGCAACACGCTGCGAGGCGAGTATGTAAAAGGAGCAGACCACTATGAATGACGCCATACTGTCCGCGGCCCAGCAGCTGGGCATATTGCTGCGCGAGAGCGAAGAGTTCACCACCATGCAGGAGAGGGAAGTGGATGCCCTGCTGGATAACGAGCTGCAGGGCCAGTACCGCGAGTATGCCCTGGCCCGCCAGAGCCTGCAGGAGGCTGAGATGCAGCCCGAGCGCGATGAAGACAGCATCGTACAGTTCCGTATGGAGATCAGCCGCCTTGAGTCCGAGCTCAGCCAGGGCGAGACCCTGATCTCCCTCAACACCGCCCGCGCGGGCTTTGACCGGCTGATGCAGCAGGTCAACACGGTGCTTGAAGAAGTCCTCAACCCCAAGGATGAGGAAGAGGAGGCCTTCATGGGCGCGGGCTGCGGCACCGCCAGCGGCTGCGACGGCTGCAGCGGGTGCGGCTGACCCCACCGGCAACCGGCACAGATAAGGGCCGCCGCTAAGCGGCGGCCGCTTATTGTTAGATGAGGGACGTTCCGCACAGAGCGCGCAGAGAGACAGAAGCGGCCTGCGGCCTTTTCACGAAGAATGATATAATAGGAAGGCAATGCCGTTTGCCGTTGCTCCGACTGTTTAATGAAGCGCGCCTGCGGCATAAGGTACAGAGAGCATCCTGTAAATATTCCTCTGTGACAAGGCGGCCCCGTGCTGCCGCCTCCCCTCCTCCGTGCCCTCTGTGAGAAACTCTTTCCCCCCTATGACGATCTACCAAAAGGAGCGCACCATGGCCCAGCTCACCCCGATGATGCAGCAGTATATGGAAATCAAACAGCAGTACCCTGACGCGATCTTGTTTTACCGCCTCGGGGATTTTTATGAGATGTTTTTTGATGACGCGCTGCTGGTCAGCCGCGAGCTGGAGCTGACCCTGACGGGGCGCGAGTGCGGCCTGGAGGAGCGCGCGCCCATGTGCGGCGTGCCCTACCACGCGGTGGATACTTACCTGCCCCGGCTGATCCGGAAGGGCTACAAGGTGGCCATCTGCGAGCAGACGGAGGACCCGGCGCTTTCCAAGGGCCTGGTGAAGCGCGAGGTGGTGCGGGTGGTGACGCCCGGCACGGTCAGCGACTACGGCGCTTTGAACGAGCGGGCCAACAACTTCCTGTGCGCGGTGTACCTGGCGGGCAAAAGGGCGGGGCTTGCCCTGTGCGACGTGACGACGGGGGAATTTTTTGTCAGGAATCTGACGGACGCCGAACGCGAGCTGCCGGGGGCCTTGTCGGCCTACGCGCCCAGCGAGATCATCACCAACGCGCCGGAGCAGCTGCGCGCCCAGACCGATGCCTTTGTGCAGGGCTATTCCCCCGCTGCCTTCAGCACGGGCTCGGCCAAGGAACGGCTGCTGGGCCACTTTGCCGTCGGCAGCCTGGACGCGCTGGGGCTTGACAAGGCCATGCAGCCCGCCGTTCAGGCGGCGGGGGCGCTGCTCAAATACCTGGCCGACACGCAGATGACGGAGCTGAAGCATATATTGAGCCTCAAGCTGCTGTCTGAGTCCGACACCATGCCGCTGGACGCCGGCACCCGCCGCAACCTGGAGCTGACGCGGAGCCTGCGCGGCGGCACGCCCTGGGGTTCGCTGCTGTGGCTGCTGGACAGGACGGCGACCGCCATGGGCGGGCGGCTGCTGCGCAGCTGGGTGGAGCAGCCCCTGGTAAAGGCTGATATGATCCGCGGGCGGCTTGAGAGCGTGCGGGCCCTCTATGATGAGCCCGTGACGGCGGAGCTGCTGCTGGGCCACCTGACGCAGGTCTACGATATGGAGAGACTTTTAAGCCGCGTGGCCTACAGGACCGTCGGCCCGCGCGACTGCCTGTCGCTGCTGCGCTCGCTGCGGCAGGTGCCGCCCGTCAAAGAGCTGCTGAGCTCCCTGGAGGCCCCGGGCATCCGCCGGGCGCTTGATGGCATGGACCCGCTGGATGAGCTGGCCGGGTTGCTTGAATCCGCCATCGACCCCGACCCGCCGCTGAGCCCCGCCGACGGGGGCGTGATCCGCGAGGGCTACGACGCGAAGCTCGATGAATACCGCGCCGCCGCCACCCAAGGCAAGGAGTGGCTGCTTGACTATGAGGCGAGGGAGCGGGAAGCGACCGGCATCAAAAACCTCAAGGTGCAGTACAACCGCGTCTTCGGCTACGCCATCGAGGTGACCAAGTCAAACTACGACGCGGTGCCCGCCCACTATACCCGCAAGCAGACCCTGGCCAACGCCGAGCGCTATATCACCGAGGAGCTCAAGGAGCTGGAGCGCAAGATCACCGGCGCGCAGGCGGAAAGCCTGCGGCTGGAGGGCGAGCTCTACGGCGGGATCAGGGAGGCGCTGCTGAGCCACCTGCCCCGCCTTCAGGGGACGGCGCTGGGCTTTAAGGAGCTGGACGCGCTGCTGTCGCTGGCCCGCGTCGCGCGGGAAAACGGCTATGTGATGCCCGCGCTCAACGAAACGGGCAGGCTTTTTATCAAGGACGGCCGCCACCCCGTAGTCGAAAAGACCCTCAGCGAGCAGAGCTTTGTGCCCAACGACACTGACATGGACAACGAGGCGCAGCGCGTGCTGATCCTCACCGGGCCCAACATGGCGGGCAAGTCCACCTATATGCGCCAGACGGCTCTGATCACCCTGATGGCCCACATCGGCAGCTTTGTGCCGGCAGCGGAGGCCGATATCCCCCTGACTGACAATATATTCACCCGCATCGGCGCGGCCGATGACCTGGCGGGCGGGCAGTCCACCTTCATGGTGGAGATGAGCGAGCTGGCCTATATCCTGCGCAGCGCGTCGAATAAATCTCTGGTGATCCTCGACGAGATCGGCCGCGGCACGAGCACCTTTGACGGCCTGGCCATCGCCTGGTCGGCCGTGGAATACCTGGCCGACAGGAAGAAGAGCGGCGCCAAGACCCTCTTTGCCACCCACTACCACGAGCTGTCGGAGCTGGAGGGCAGCCTGGAGGGCGTGATCAACTGCTGCGTCAGCGTGCAGGAGCTGGGCGAGGAAGTGATCTTTCTGCGCAAGATCACCCGCGGCGGCGCGGACAAGAGCTTCGGCACCTATGTGGCCAGGCTGGCGGGCGTGCCCCGCCCCGTGGTCGCCCGCGCGATGGAGATCCAGGCGAGGCTGGAGGCCAACAACTTCAACCAGAACGCCATCGGCAAGGGGATCCTGGAAAAGGGCCGCGCCGGGAAAAAGCAGCAGATGCACCTGTTTGACACGGGCAAGGCCGAGCTGGTCGAGGAGATCGCGGCCATGGACGTGCTGTCCATGAACCCGATGGAGGCCCTCAACGCGCTGTTTTTGCTGCGCGAGCGGGCGCGTACCCTGTAAGGAGCAGAGCATGGAAAAGATCGTCAAGCTAAGCGCCGAGGTCATCGGCCATATCGCCGCGGGCGAGGTCGTCGAGCGGCCCGACGCCGCCATCAAGGAGCTGGTGGAGAACAGCATGGACGCCGGGGCCACCTCCGTCACGGTGGATATCCGCGAGGGTGGCCTTGAGTATATGCGCGTCAGCGACAACGGCACGGGCATCCCCGAAAGCGAGCTGCGCATGGCCTTTGAACGCCACGCCACCAGCAAGCTGCGCAGCCAGGAGGATCTGGCCCGCATCGCCACCCTGGGCTTTCGCGGGGAGGCGCTCAGCTCGATCGCCGCGGTATCGCGTGTGACGCTGCTCAGCCGCACGAGGGGCAGCGACAGCGGCATGCAGCTGATTAACGAGGGCGGGCAGATCAGCGATATCCGCCCCGCGCCCTGCGCCGAGGGCACGGCCATCACCGTGCGCGACCTGTTCTTCAACGCGCCCGTGCGCCGCAAGTTCATGAAAAAGCCCGCGCAGGAGACGCAGCTGGTGGCCGACCTGATGCAGCGGCTGATCCTCTCGCACCCCGATGTCTCCTTCCGCTTCACGGCGGACGGCAAGACGGTGTTCTTCAGCCCCGGCGACGGAAAGCTGGAGACGGCGGTGATGAGCATCTACGGCGTTAACGCCTTAAAGCAGATGATCCCCGTGGACGGGAGCGCGGGCGGCCTGATCCTCACGGGATACCTGGGGGTGGGCGAGCTGTCGCGCGGCAACCGCAGCCAGCAGCAGTTTTTTATCAACAGCCGCGCGATGCGCAGCATACTCCTCTCCCAGGCGGTGGAAGAGGGCTGCCGCCAGCGGGTGATGATCGGGCGCTTTCCCATGTGCGTGCTGCACCTGAAGCTGCCCTATGAGGCCGTGGATGTCAACGTGCACCCCAACAAATGGGAGGTGCGCTTTGCCGATGAGCGGGGCATTCTGGACGCCGTGACCGGGATCGTCCTGGAGGCCTTAAGCCCCGGCGCAGCCGACCTGACGCCCCCGCCCTTCTTTTCCGCGCCGCCGCCCGACCGGGCAGGCCTGCCCCCGATGCAGGTGCTGCGAAGGGAGCCCGAGGCCGCTTCCTATGTGGCGGAGGCTGCTGCCGCTCCGCCCGCCTTCCCCGCCGGCCTGCGCTCGCCCGCCCGGGAGCAGGCGGGCAGTGCCGATCTCAAGGTGCAGAGCGCAGCCTTGGGGGCGGAGAACGAAAGCAGCAAGCAGGCAGGAGGGGATATCAGCCATGCCGCGCCCGAAGAGCCCGAGCAGCTCAGCGCGGCCGAGCACCTGCCCGAGCTGGCCCTTCGCCCCGTGCGGCTGATCGGCGCGGCCTTCAATACCTATATCCTCTTTGAGTCGGGTGAGCTCGTCTGCCTGTGCGACCAGCACGCCATGCACGAGCGGCTGATGTTTGACCGCCTCATGACGGCCTATGACAGCGGCGCCATCGCCCAGACCCTGATGGTGCCGCGCGTGATCCCCCTGAGCTACAGGGAGTACGGCAGTTTTCTGGAATATCAGGCGCTGCTGGCGGCGGCGGGCTACGAGGCCGAGGACTTCGGCGACCAGACGGTCAAGCTGCACTCCGTTCCCCTCACCCTGGGCCAGCCCCAGGCCGAGGGCGGCTTCAAGGAGGCGCTGGAGGAGCTGATCGCTTCGGGCAGCCTGTCCGATGACAGGCGGGTGGAGAAGATCATCACCGCCTCCTGCAAGCACGCGGTCAAGGGCGGTGAGAAGCTGTCTGACGAGGAGCTGATCAGCCTGGTGCGGGGCGTGCTCGACGGCAATGTGCGCCCCACCTGCCCCCATGGCAGGCCGCTGATGATGCAGTTCACCCGCACGGAGCTTGAAAAGCGCTTCCAGAGGATACCGAACTGATGCAAAAACCCCGCATAATCGGCATCGTCGGCCCCACGGCCTCGGGCAAGACCGCGCTGTCCTTTGCCTTGGCGGATACCCGCCCCGTTGAGATCGTCTGCATGGATTCCATGCAGGTCTACCGCGGCATGGACATCGGCACGGCCAAACCCACTCGGGAAGAGCAGGCGGCCATCCCCCACCATATGCTGGATGTGGCGGAGCCCCAGGACGAATACAGCGTGGCGGAGTACCTTGAAGGGGCCACGGCCGCCATCGGCGGCATATTGAAACGGGGCCGTCTGCCCGTACTGGTCGGCGGCACGGGGCTTTATCTGCGCGCCCTCAGCCAGGGGCTGAGCCTGGGCAATACCGCCAAGGATGAAGCCATCAGGGCCAGGTACGAGGCACTTTTATCAGAAGAAGGCAAGGAAAGCCTGCGGGAGCGCCTGGCCGCGGTCGACCCGGAAACGGCCGCCCGGCTGCACCCCAACGACACCCGCCGGATCATCCGGGCACTGGAGGTCTGGGAGCTGACGGGACGCCCCTTTTCGGCGCAAAGGCCCCGGGAAGAGGATGCCCCCTACGACATCCGCCTCTATGCCCCCGACTGGCCGCGGGAAGAACTCTACACCCGCGTAGACTGCCGCGCCCGGGACATGCTGCGGGGCGGCCTGCCGGGCGAGGTGCAGGCCCTGCTGGACCGGGGGGTCTCCCCCGAGGCCCAGAGTATGCAGGGCCTGGGCTATAAAGAGCTGATCCCCTATATCAAAGGTGAAGCGGATCTGGCTGCCTGCGGGGAGATCCTCATGCGCCGCACGCGCAACTATGCCAAGCGGCAGCTGACCTGGTTTCGCCGCGATCCGCGCATCCGCTGGCTGCAGCCGGAGCATATGGCGGAAGAATTTTTATCACTGATTCGGGAGGACCTGGCCTAAGTTGAACATTTCAGAGCATATCAGGCAGGCGGAGGAAGCCTGCGCCCCCATATTCAAGGACATCGACCGCCGCGAGGAGCGGCACACCCGGCGGATGCTCGGGCTGTTTCAGGAGCACCGGATCGCCCTGCGCCACTTCGCGGGCAGCGAGGGCTACGGCTATGACGATGTGGGCCGCGACACCCTGGAGCGGCTGATCGCCGACCTCTTTCATACCGAGGCCGCCATCTTCCGCCCCCAGATCGCCAGCGGCACCCACGCGCTGAGCCTCTGCCTGTTCGGCCTGCTGAAGCCGGGCGAGCATATCCTGGCCGCCTGCGGCGATCCCTACGACACCCTGCGCGATGTGATCGGGCTGGACGGGCCCGTGCCGGGCTCGCTCAAGGAGATGGGCGTCAGCTATTCGATGGTGCCGCCGGATGAACGTGGCAATATCGATGTGCCCGAAGTGCTCCGCGCCCTGCGCCCCGAGACCCGGGTGCTGCACCTGCAGCGCAGCCGGGGCTACAGCGACCGCAAGAGCTTTTTGCCGGGCGAAATGGCCCCTCTTTTCAAGGCTGTCAAAGCGGCCCGCCCCGATGTCTTTATTTTTGTGGATAACTGCTACGGCGCCTTCACCGCCGACGATGAGCCAAGCGACCGGGGCGCCGACTGCCTGGCGGGCAGCCTCATCAAAAACCTGGGCGGCGGCCTGGCGCCTACGGGCGGCTATATCGCGGGCACAAAGGAAGCCGTCGAGCGCATCGCCTCCCGCCTGACGGCCCCGGGCATCGGCCCGGAAGTGGGCAGCTATGCCCCGGGCTACCGCCTGTTTTACCAGGGGCTCTTTCTGGCACCGCACACCGTGGCCCAGGCCCTGAAGACGGCCGTGCTGGCCGCCCGCGTCTTTGAACAGCTGGACATGGGGACGCGCCCGGCCTATGACGAGCCGCGCTCAGACATCATCCAGGCGCTCTTTTTAGACAGCCCGGACAGGCTGATCGCCTTCTGTCAGGGCATCCAGGCGGCTTCCCCGGTGGACAGCTTTGCCTCGCCCGAGCCCTGGGCCATGCCCGGCTATCAGGACCGGGTGATCATGGCGGCGGGCACCTTTGTGCCGGGCAGCTCCATCGAGCTGAGCTGCGACGGGCCCCTGCGC
Source organism: uncultured Christensenella sp. (assembly GCA_964630465.1). Lineage (GTDB taxonomy): Bacteria > Bacillota > Clostridia > Christensenellales > Aristaeellaceae > UBA1038. Next base: position 5,214 of record CAZVUU010000028.1, on the reverse strand, counting down.
CCGCCCTATACCGCCTTTTTGCAGGGCGGGCTCACCTATGCCCAC
>CAZVUU010000028.1:0-5159 GCA_964630465.1 uncultured Christensenella sp. | reverse complement strand
AGGGCAAGGGCCTGGCCCTGCTGGCCGAGCGCATGCGCGCCACGGCAGCGCAGGCCAGACAGCAAGCGGCCCTGGCTGACGATGCAGCCGCTCTGGACGCCGCGCTGGAGCGCGTGCTGTCCGTTTGACAGCCCCCCGGCCCGACTATATAATGGCTCTACTTGTGCGGAGGTACGCTTCAGATGGATAAATGGGATAAACGGTTCATGGAAATGGCTCGGTTGGTCTCCGGCTGGAGCAGCTGCTTTCAGCCCAACCGCGAGATCGGCGCGGTGATCGTGCGCGACAAGCGCGTGATGACCACGGGCTACAACGGCGCCCCCCAGGGCATCCGCACCTGCAAGGAGCGGGGCGAGTGCCTCAGGCGCAAGCTGAACATCCCCTCGGGCACCCGCACGGAGATCTGCTACGCCATACACGCCGAGCAAAACGCGGTGATCCAGGCCGCCAAGCTGGGCGTTTCCATCGACGGCGGCACCTGCTACTGCACCCATCAGCCCTGCTCGGTCTGCGCCCGCATCCTGGTGAACGCGGGCATCAAGCGCATCGTGTACGATCAGGGCTACCCGGACCAGTTTTCGCTGGACATCCTGAACGAAGCCGATATTGTTCTGGATCGCTACGATGATCTGAAAAAGGAGGAGCAGCCGTGAAAAAGTGGCTGGCGCTGTTATGCTGCCTGTGTTTTTTACCCCTGTCCGCCCCGGCGCAGCAGGTGATCCCCGAGATCGACGTGCTGGACCCTGCCGAGATCCCCGCGACGCCCAAGGGCATGCACCACTACCTTTTGCTGTGCATGGACAGCTGGGCCGCGCGCCTGAACCGCCTGGGCTATTCGGACGGCATGGTGCTGGTGACGGTGGACGAGTCCGCAGGGCGCATCATCGCCACCTCCTTTATACGCGACATGCTGGTGATGCACCCCAATGACAAGCCGGGCAGGCTCACCTACATCGTCAAGGAATACGGCGTGCAGGGCCTGATCGACACCATCAACCGCCACTTCGGCCTGCATATCGAAAAATACATTCTGATGGACTGGAGCCAGGTATCCAGCATTGTAGACGCCGTCGGCGGGGTACAATTGACTGTGACGGCGGGGGAGGCGGGCTACTTGAAGCGCTACGCCATTTCCCCCTCCTCCACCAAGCCCGCGATGGCCGGGGCGGGCGATTACCTGTTCAGCGGCCATGCCGCCGTGATCTACATGCGCACCCGCCGCGTGCCCGCCTCAAACGGCGACCCGCACGACATCGGCCGCACCTACCGCACCCGGCTGGTGCTGAGCTCCATCGCGGAGAGCCTCAAGGATGTCAGCTATGAAAAGGCGCAGAAGATCCTGGAGAGCATCACCGCCAACATCCTGGACACCAACCTCTCCGCGGGCGATCTGCTGGACGCCTTCAACATGGTCTACGCCATGCGGGGCACCCCCGTCGAGATGTTCCGGCTGCCCGTCAACGGCACCTTCCGCAGCTTTGACTATTTCGGCGGAGCCAGCCAGCTGATGGAGTTTGCCCCCAACCGCGAAGCCCTGCGGGACTTTTTATTCCAGCAGACCTTCGTCGTGACCGAATAATAAAGGACGGTGAACATACCCGCCATGCAAGCAAACAACACACAATCAGCCTCCCTCAAGCGCCTGATCACCATGGCGCTGCTGGCAGCCCTGGCCATCGTCGCCAAGCGGTTTTTAGGCTTTAACAACCAGTTTATCTCCGCCTCCTTCGGCTTTGTGCCGATCGCCCTGGCCGGCATGCTGCTGGGGCCGGCGGGCGGCGCCCTGACGGCCACCATCGCCGACCTGATCGGCGCGCTGGCCTTTCCCTCGGGCCCCTTCAACCTGGGCTTTACGCTGTCGGCCGCCCTGCAGGGCGCGGTCTACGGGCTGACGCTGCACGCGCCCCGGGTATCCAAGCAGCGCGTGGCCCTGGGCCAGCTGGCCATCACGCTGGGCATCAACCTGGTGTTTAACACCCTGCTGATCGTGCCCATCGTGGGGCGCGGCTTCTTTGCCTTGCTGCCGCTGAGGGCGCTTAAAAACGCGCTCTTCTTCCCCATCGAGGTGATCGTGGTGATCAAGCTGAGCGAATACCGCAAGAACTTTGAGAGATTGATCCAATGAGCGAATTCAATACCCACATCCCCCATATCTTAAAAACGCTGGAGGGGCTGTACCCGGACGCGGTGCCGGAGCTGCACTTTACAAACCCCTACGAGACCCTGGTGGCCACCATATTGTCGGCGCAGAGCACCGACAAGCAGGTCAACAAGGTGACGCCTGCCGTGTTCCGCGACTTTCCCACCCTGAAAAGCATGGCGGAAACCACGCCCGAGATCCTCTATCCCTATGTGAGGAGCTGCGGCTTTGCCTCCAAGGCCACCAACATCGTCATGGCGGCCCGCAAGATCATGGCGGAGTACGGCGGCGAGGTGCCCGGTGATATGGACAAGCTGCTCACCCTGCCGGGCGTGGGCCGCAAGACCGCCAACGTGGTGCTGGCCAACGCCTTCAACATCCCCGCGATGGCGGTGGATACCCATGTATTCCGCGTCAGCAACCGCCTGGGCCTGGCCAACGCCAACAGCATCGACAAGACCGAGCGGCAACTGATGCAGAACATCCCGCGCGAGGACTGGAACCGCGCCCACCACTGGCTGATCTATCACGGGCGGCGCGTGTGCAAGGCGCAGAGGCCCTTGTGCAGCATCTGCCCGCTCAATGATGTCTGTTTTTACTACCTCCGGGGAGAAGGCCGTGCAAGCGCAAAAACTTGACCCTCATACCTGCAGCCTGTGCCGCATAGAGCTCGACCGCGTGAGCGTCCGGCTGGACAACCAGACCCTGCTGTCGGATGTCAACCTGCACGTGCACTGCGGCCAGCTGACCGTCCTGATCGGCCCCAACGGGGGCGGCAAGACTACCTTGCTGCGCGCTATTTTGGGCGATATTCCCCACGAGGGCAGCATCTCCCACCTGGATACATCAAGCAGGCCCTTCCCCTCCATGCGGGTGGGCTATGTGCCCCAGCACCTGCTGTTTGACCGCCAGATGCCGCTGACGGTGCGCGACTTTCTGGCCTCCTCCCTGTCAAAGCGGCCCGTGTGGACGGGCGTCGGCAAAAAGACGCGGGAGCAGGCCCTGTCAGCCCTGAATCTGGCGCAGGCGCAGCACCTGATCGACAAGCGCCTGGGCACCTTGTCGGGCGGCGAGCTGCAGCGCGTGCTGCTGGCGCTCGCCCTGACCCCGGCGCCCGATCTGCTGCTGCTGGACGAGCCGGTATCCGGCGTCGACCACAACGGGCAGGCGATGTTCCTGGACACCGTCAACGCCCTGCGCGCCCAGCAGCACATGGCGATCTTGATGGTGTCCCACGACTGGACGCTGGTGCGCGAATACGCGGATGTGGTGGCCCTGCTCAACAAGACCACCCTGGTCGTTGACAGGCCCCAGGCGGTATTTGCCTCCGAGGCCTTTGAGGCGGCCTTTCCGCACAGCCATGGCGCGGGGGGGACAAACTGATGCAGACGATCCATCACATCATGGACCTGATCCTGCCGGGCGACATGTTCTCCCTGCAGTTTATGAAAAACGCGCTGCTGGCCCTGCTGCTGCTGACGCCCCTGCTGGCCCTGCTGGGCACCATGGCGGTGAACAGGCGGATGGCCTTTTTTTCGGATGCCCTGGGGCACAGCGCCCTGGCGGGCGCCGGCATCGGCATGATCCTGGGCATCAGCAACCTGACGGTGGTCCTGATTGCCTTCGGCCTTTTGTGGGCGCTGATGATCAGCCGCATCAACCGCACCGGCGGCGCCTCGGCCGACACCAACATCAGCGTGTTTTCCTCCACGGGCATCGCGCTGGGCCTGGTGCTGCTGAGCCAGAATAGCAACTTTTCCAAGTATTCCTCCCTGCTGGTGGGCGACGTGCTGGCGATCTCGCAGGGGGACATCCTGTGGCTGTTTATCTCGCTGATCCTGGGCCTGGCCCTCTGGGCGCTGCTGTATAACCCCCTGCTGCTGACGGCGGTCAACCCGCAGCTGGCGCAGAGCCGGGGCATCAAAACACAGCTGGCCGAGGATATCTTTGTCAGCCTGGTGGCGGTGGCGGTGATGCTGTCCATCCGCTGGGTGGGCGTGCTGCTGATCAATGCCCTGCTGATCCTGCCTGCGGCTGCGGGGCGCAACCTGGCCCGCTCGGCGCCCCAGCACGCCCTGTTCAGCGTGCTGATCAGCATCCTGTCGGGCGTGCTCGGCCTGGTCGCCTCCTACGCGCTGGGCTCCAGCGTCGGCGCGGCGGTGGTGCTGTGCGCGGCGATCTTTTACGCGCTGAGCCTGCTGCTGCGGCGGCTGCTTCATATGCTGAATTAAGTTTTTCCACACGAGGAGATACATGGAGCTTTATCACAACTCTCAGGACCCTGCCTATCGACTGCCTCTCGGCGCGGTGCCCTGCGGCACCCGTATCCGCCTGAGCCTGACCGTGTCGGGCAAGCCAAGCAACGTCACGCTGCGCACCTGGAACGGCGGAGAACATTTCTACCCCATGCAGCCCTGCGGCTTTGGCCGATGGGAGGCTTTCATCGACACAAAAGAAGAACCGCATATCCTCTGGTATGACTTTTACGCGGATGATGAGCGCGGGCGGCGCATGTACTACGGCAACGCGCACGACCGCCTGGGCGGCGAAGGCGCCGAGCACCTGAACCTGCCGCCTTCCTACCAGGTCACGGTCTACGACCCTGCCTATGACACCCCCGACTATCTGCGCCGCGGCATCATGTACCAGATTTTCCCCGACCGCTTCCACCGCTCCGGCATCCCCCGGACGGGGCGGGATGACGCCGTCATCCGCAAGGACTGGTACGCCCTGCCCTTTCCCTACGGCAACGGCATGCACGGCAGCAATCCCGCCAAGGATTTTTTCGGCGGCGACCTGGAGGGCATCCGCCGCAAACTGCCCTATCTAAAAGACCTGGGCATCACCATCCTTTATCTGAACCCCATCTTCAAAGCGCGCAACAACCACCGCTATGATACGGGCGACTATACATCCATCGACCCCATCCTGGGGACGGAGGCCGACTTCAAGCGCCTGTGCAAAGAAGCCCGGGAGATGGGCATCCGCGTCATGCTTGACGGCGTGTTCAGCCACACGG
>CAZVUU010000027.1:0-23444 GCA_964630465.1 uncultured Christensenella sp. | reverse complement strand
CATGTTTTCCGAGCGCTCGGGCGTGGTCAACATCGCGCTGGAGGGCATCATGGTGGCCGGGGCCTTTGTCTCTATCTTTTTCATCAACCGCATGCAGGGGGTGATGAGCGGGCAGCCGCTGCTGATCCTCGCCATCCTGATCGCCGTGACGACGGGCATTGTGTTTTCCCTGCTGCATGCCTACGCGGCCATCAACTTAAAGAGCGACCAGACCATCTCCGGCACGGCGCTGAACATGGTGGCGCCGGCTCTGGCCATCTACCTGGCGCGCACCCTGCAGCCCAACGGCGTGCAGCAGGTGGCCTTTACCAATACCTTCCGCATCCCGAAGGTGCCTTTGCTCGGGGACATCCCGGTGCTGGGGCCGCTGCTGTTTCAAAACGCCTATATCACCACCTATATCGGCTTTGCCATCTTCGCCGCGGCGGCCTTTGTGCTGTACAGGACGCGCTTTGGCCTGCGCCTGCGCGCCTGCGGCGAACACCCCCAGGCGGCGGACAGCGCGGGCATCAATGTCTATAAGATCCGCTACGCGGGCGTGCTGATATCGGGCGCGCTGGCGGGCCTCGGCGGCCTGGTCTACGTGATCCCCACCTCCACCAACTTCAACGCCACGGTGTCGGGCTACGGCTTCCTGGCGCTGGCGGTGCTGATCTTCGGCCAGTGGAAGCCGCTGCGCATCCTGGTGGCCGCCTTCTTCTTCGGGCTGATGAAGACCATCGCCTCCGCCTATTCGGGGGTACCGCTGCTGGCCAACCTGGGTATCCCGAGCGACGTATACAAGATGGTGCCCTTCATCGCCACGCTGATCGTGCTGATGTTTACCTCCAAGCGCTCGCAGGCACCGCGCGCGAGCGGCGTGCCCTACGATAAGGGAGCGCGCTGAGCCTTGGACAGCATCATCGACAATGTCATAGGCTTTTTCTCCAAGGCGACGGCCGACGCGGCGCTGCGCATACTGGGCGCGGTGATCATGGTGGCCGCCGGCTTGTTTATCATCAAGCACCTGATGCGGCTGTTTGACCGCTACACGGGCAATAAAAAGATCGACCAGGGTGTGATGAGCTTCCTGTCGAGCCTGCTCAAGATCACGCTGCGGGTGATATTGTTCATCATGGCGGCCACCTACCTTGGCGTGCCCAATACCAGCTTTATCGCCATCCTCTCCTCCATCGGCCTGGCCGTCGGCCTGGGCCTGCAGGGGAGCCTGGGCAACTTCGCGGGCGGGCTGATGCTGCTGATCTTCCACCCTTTCCATGTGGGGGACTATATCCAGGCGGGGGATGTGGCCGGCACCGTGCTGGGCATCAACATCCTCTACACACAGATGAAGACGCCCGATAACAAGCTGGTCATCGTGCCCAACAGCACGCTGTCAAACGGCGTGGTGACCAATTTCTCCGCCATGCAGAGCAGGCGCGTGGACATCAGCTTCACGGTGGGCGCAGACAGCGATATCGAGGCGGTCAAGCGCCTGATGGCGCACGCGGCCAGGGAGCATCCCCTGGTGCTGGAGGACCCCGAGCCCGCTGCCCGCATGGGCGGCATGACGAGCGGGCTGATGAACTTCACTCTGCGCTGCTGGGCGAAGACGCCCGATTTCTGGACTGTTACCTTTGACCTGAATGAGCGCCTGAAAAACGACTTCGACCGGGAGCACATCCACCTGTCGCCGCCGCAAAGCAAGGTGCAGATCGTGGACGGGCGGCAGCCGTGAGCGGCGCGGGCGATATCTGCACCTGGGCGCTGAGAACGCCGCTTGAGCGCATATACCATGATGAGGAATGGGGCCTCCCGCTGCGCGACGACAAGCGCCTGTTTGAGCTGCTGGTGCTTGAATACATGCAGGCCGGGCTGAGCTGGTCCACCATATTATTGAAGCGGGAAGCCATGCGCGCGGCCTTTGACGGCTTTGACGCCTCGAAGGCGGCCGCCTATGATGACGAGAAAATAGAGGCCCTGATGAGGGCCCCCGGCATCATCAAAAACCGGCTGAAGCTGAGAGCGCTGCCGAATAACGCCCGGGCATTCATCAGGGTGCAGGAAGAGTTCGGCAGTTTCGCCGACTACTTCTGGGGCTTTGTGGATCACCGGCCCATCGACGGCAGGCGCGGGAGCATGGAGGAGGTGCCCGCCAGGACGCCCCTGTCCGAAGCCATATCCCGCGATATGAAAAAGCGGGGCTTCAGCTTCGTGGGCCCGACTGTTGTCTATGCCTATATGCAGGCGGCAGGGCTGGTGAATGACCATGTGATGGGCTGCGCGAGGTATGGGGAGATAAAGGCGCGGGGGATACCGTAAATACCGTAAATTCATTTTTTCCTTGCAGAAGGCCCGGAAGCTGTTGACAGGGCTTACTTTTCAGGGAGGTTATTTAGGGGATAAAGGCATACCGTAAATTTGCCGGAAATACCGTAAACTGGTCGGGGAGAGGCAGGTGAAGAATTATCTTGTCAGCAGGTTGCTCATTAAACCCTTATGGAGGAGTTGGAATACTACTGAAATGACTTTGAACAATGGCATTAAGCTGCTTAGCTATTATTTGAAATTCTTGATTGAGATCAAGTGTTTGGACACCGATTTTATTGCCACTCATTTGATATGAATTATTAGGTTGGATAGCTTCATCAGTTCTGGCATATAGCAGAAGACCAGATACTTTTTTATTTATACAGCCAAGGTTAAAACTTAAATTCTTTACATAGGAAAATATCTGATAAAGATTGGCTGAGTGAAGCGTATGGACATCATAGTGTACTTGAGTTGTGCGCGTATAATACTTTGCGTCAATTATCAGAAACTCATTCTTATTGGAAAGAGTGATATCACTGTGCATAGCGGGTAGAAGCGCCCCTATTCCATCATCCAAAGCCCATTTTATAACAGATGCATTCACAGTTAAAGAGGGAAAGTTTTTTACGTAATATTCAAAAATAAACTTTTCGTACAGACGGCTCATCCGTTGTTCATCAACAAACGAAGCCAATCTGTATTCGCCTTCTTCTGTTGACATAAGCATTCCTTCTAAAACAAGCTGACAGATACCGATAAGCATTCGATAAGTCTGGTTACTTCTCTGGAAGCGGATTTCAGACCATCTGATTAGAACAGGATCAATGAGTTCAACACTGGAGAAAAACAGCATCTCCTTCTTCAAAATATCTTTGTAATCAGGAGAGACTTCATGAGATCTCAATAAAATAAAAGCTGTTGTCTTCAAAATCTGATTTAATAAATTATTTTCCGAAAGCTCGTCAAAATCACAAGTGAGTGTCCGTTGTCTCGCTATCCTGTTGTTGATGGTACCAGGGAGATCAATTTTTCCACGCATGACCATGACAATTTCTTTTTTATTTATATATTCGCGATACAGACCACGTTTTAACTGTTGACTTATGCCTTTTGCAAGAATTGAGGTAAAAAGGTTATGGAAATTATCAAACTCTTCAGTTGCAATATCATCAAAAACAGATTGCTTCAAAGACGTGAAAGCATAAGACAACATATAATAGATATTCTTGATAAATATGCTTTTGTGCTTGATCATTGAAAAATACCGAGAAGAACATTCTCCCAACGTTGTAACTTACTGTTGTCATCAAACCAATATTCACGCAATATAGGCAAGATATCAAATTCTACAATTGAGCGTAGCCATTCGTTTGTGCAGACAATCTGTCCACAAAAATAACTATGCCCGATACAGAATCCTTTGCCCAAGGAATTATCTTTTTTAATTTCCTGATTCAACTCCTTAATTCTTCTGATTAAGTCGTCAAATATTTCATTATCCAACCCTTGTTGGTGTTTGATAAACCCTTCTGATTCAAATCCTGGCTCCATTTCAAAGAAACTGAACCGACGGCGTAGCGCATAGTCAATCATGGCAAGACTGCGATCTGCAGTATTCATCATGCCAATAATGTACACATTCTCTGGCACCGCAAAAGACATGCCGGTATATGCAAGGGTAGCTTTTTTGCCTCGATAATCGCGTTCAATCAACATGAGCAACTCACCGAAGATTTTACTCAGATTTCCGCGATTGATCTCATCAATAATAAAGAAAAACATTTTTTCAGGATAATTCACAGCCTTCTGACAAAAACGGTAGAAAACACCGTATTTAAGTTCAAAACCATCGCTCACCGGCTTATACCCCATCATAAAATCCTCATATGAATAGTTCTGATGAAACTGTATGAACTCAACGCGACTATCATCGATTCCTTCTATCATTGAGTATGCAAGGCGCTTTGCGGCATAAGTTTTACCCACGCCTGGTGCACCTTGTAAAATTATATTCTTCTTGTTTTTTAAAACCGAAACCAGCATGTCATAATTACGCTCAGACATATAAACTTCGTTAAGAAATTTCTCCTTATTGTATTCACTTATGCCATGCTCCGGAGGTATGGGATTCTCCTCTCGAATCATATCAACTATAAAGTCATATTCTTCTTTTGTAAGCTTAAACAGACTGCCTTGCGGATTGGTAAAATACTCCATCTTTTCAAGCTCTGGACAGTTTCTTAAAGTTTGATAATCTATGGGAGTAGAAAGACCTTCTACTTTCTCAAAGTAAAGTTGTTCTCCATCCTGTTCAGCACTGATCTTGCATATCGCGACAATTTGTCGGACAGGGCTTGCCTCATAGCCGATAATCAGATCCCCAGCTTTTGCTTCAATAAAATTTTGAAAAATACGACGTTTATTACCGTTCTCATTATAAAGTGTATATGAAGTAACATCCCCGACAGAAACGTCTGAAAATCTCCACATCTTTGGGTTTGCATTGAGCCACCAGTAACTTTGCGGCACAATATGCTCAGCTGGAGAGGACAAGTCAGCATATAGTTTAACATTCGACATGTCTATATTATCCAAAGCGTTTGATAATTCATCCCGAAGCTTCCAAGTATAGCTGCCATCATCATTTTTATCTGCAATGCGTCCGATATACAGGATAGGCCACCAACGATTGCTGCCATTCTCTTGCTCCAGTATAGGGCAGTTGGTTTTATCTGCTATCCGGCGGGCTAATGCAGACGATCCTCTGTTATAGAAGTTCTTTGATTCACCGTATTTTACAGCAAGTTGTGTACAAGTAGCTTGACCTCCATGGTCTTTCATGCGTTTCATGATTTCAAGACTGTTAACCGTAAACACTTCAGGATCATTCAATAATTTGATCCAATCATCTACAGAAAAATTCGGCGAGTAATCTTTTGGGAACCAATCCTTAGAACCGGGGTCCTCGTTGGGATAATATCGGCTAATATAAAAACCTACGTCCATCGTAAGCGTTTTATATTCAGGGTCTTGATAACAATCTTCAGAGAGTTGCGAATGGAATAAAGCAATTAGTTCTTCGTCTTTTTTTATTTCTTCACACAGCTCATCATTTAAACTATAGAAATTACGCAGATTATCTGTATAAGCGCCTTTTTTGAACTGATAGGCGCTACCTAACTTTTTTGCAATAGTACTGGTTTCTCCATATTTATAGATGTAGTACTTGTCCGGGTAACGAAGCCAAAGATATGTGCTGATGGCGTTTTCGTACTGGTAATGCTGCCGAGCGCCGCTGCCATATTTTTCCAGCATGATGGATGCTTGGTCTTTGAACTCAAGAATTCTGATAATTACATCTCTGCTTTCATCAAACAGAGAGATGAACATCGCCCGAACTTCTTCAGGAGCTTTTTGCGAAAACTCTCCAATCACTCCGGCTGGGAAGTTATTCATCGATGCGAGTAAATTAAAAGTTTTAGACAGAGAGTTTACCAGCATAGTGGAAAACTCAGCATGATTTACATCCCAATTATCTTGAAAAAACTTAATGGCTTCCCATTTATATTTTTCATTCGGCCATTGCTTTTGAACAAAATCCTGTTTATATTCTTTCAGTGCTCTCTTCAGGTGATTTCTGTCAAACATTTTTTTGCTCCTCTTCCGGCAAATGATATAGAAAATGATCGATGCGGCATATGCTTGTGTATAATTTTACTAAGCCATTATATTAGAACATAATTTGAATTTGATTTCAAGATGAGCGAAAAGGAGGGAACCGGTATGGTATTTCACCTTTAAAATCAGACACGATTTAAACCCATTGGTGATACTCAGGACTCCAGGTGCCTGCATATGGCAAGCGGCTCACCAGGGCATTGAATACGGGCTGCAGGAAGGATTGAATCCGGGCGGTGACCTCAGGGAAATCCAATGGATGATCTTTGAGCGTCCTCAGAAAAAACTCCATTTGATTTGTATGTCTTTGATGCTTTTTGGAATGGCCATGGTATCATCTCTGCTAAAACCGCAATCGTTAGAGGAACGAGTGGTGTATTTAGTAAAACACATTCAAATAATCGGCACACAGTTATTAATATCTGCGTGCCGACTATTTGAAATATATACTATCTTACTTGATCTTCGACTTATCCAGCCCGTCCAGGTACTCTTCCAGCGCCGGGGTGACGGCGGCGATGGTGCCTGATTCAAAGGGGCTCTTCAGCCCGCTTTTGGGGGCGAGTTTTTTGAAGGGGGTGCGGCCGGACTCGCGGCAGAGGGTCAGGTAGCTGTTCCAGGCGGCGGCGTGGTCCTTCATATCCCAGACGAGGTACTGCAGGGCGCAGACCTGGCTTAAGGTGTAATCCAGGTAGTAGAAGGGATAGAGGTAGACGTGCAGCTGTTTTTGCCAGCGGCCGCCGTTTTCGAGGAAAGCCAGCCCGTCATAATCCAGATGGGGCAGGTATTTCTTTTCGATCTCACGGTATTTGGCGCGGCGGGCTTGCGGCGTGGCGTCGGGATTTTCGTAGACCCACTCCTGCAGCTCGTCGATGGAGGCGCCGTAGGGCAGGAAGTTAAGGGCGTCGACCACGTGGGCGTAGAAGTACTTTTCGGTGTCCTCCTTGAAGAAGCGCTCCATCCAGGGGTGGGTGAAGAACTCCATGCTCATGGAGTGGATCTCGGCGACTTCGCTGGTGATGTCGGCGATGTCACGCAGCTCGACATCCCGCTGCAGCCAGCCCTGGAAGGCATGGCCCGCTTCGTGCGTCAGCACGTCCACATCGCCCGAGGTGCCGTTGAAGTTAGAGAAGATGAAGGGCACCTTGTAGTCGTCAATGAAGGTCATGTAGCCGCCGTTGGCCTTGCCGGGCTTGGTGGTCAGGTCCATGAGCTCCTGCCCCGTCATGACATTGAAGAAGGCGTCGGTCTCGGGCGACAGCTCCTTGTACATCACCTTGGCCTGATCGACCATGTAGGCTTCCTCGCCCTTGGGGGTGGGGTTGCCGGTGAGGAACATCAGGGAGTAATCGTAGTTTTTCATGTCGCTGATGCCGATGCGGGCGGCCTGCTCGCGGTAGAGCTTCTGCGTGAGGGGCACGACGCTCTGCACGATCTGGTCGCGGTAGGCCTTGGCGTCCTTTTGATCCCAGTCCGTGCGGCCCATGCGGGCGTAGGCGACGGGGATGAAATTATCGTAGCCCAGCTTTTTGCCGATGCGGTCGCGCACCTTGACCAATTTGTCGTAAAGCTCGTCCAGCTCCTCCTGATGGCCGGCGATCCAGCCCCAGCTGGCCGCGTTGGCCGCGCGGCGCACCTCGCGGTCGGTGGACTCCATGTAGGGGATGAGGCCGGAGAGGTTGTGCGTTTTGCCGTCGAACTCGATTTCGGCGGAGGCCATCAGCTTTTGATACTCGCTGGACAGCTTGTTTTCTTCGACCAGGTCTTCCACGATCTCGGGCTTGAAGACCTTGCGCTGCACCTCGTACTTCTCAAGCAGGTGCGGGCCGAATTTGGCCGTCACATCCTCTTTGAAGGGGCTCTCCAGCACGATGCGGGCTGCTTCGGTGCCGATCTCGGCAAAGCGGGGCAGCTCCTCATCATATACGGAATTTTCCGCGTCGTAGAAGGGATCCTTGGTGTTGATGGTGTAGCGGATGTGGGCCAGGGTGCGCTGGGTGCTGAGGCCCCGCATCAGCCGGTCCAGCGCCTGCATGGCTTCAAAGAGCTCCTGCGCGCTCCCGGCGTTTTCCATCCGGGAAAGTCCTGCCTTGGCCTCATCAAAAATTGTCTGAAAGTCCGGGCGTTTGTACTCCATCTGGCTGAATTTGGTCATGAATTACTCCTTTTCATCGCCCGCCTCGGGCGGGTGGCTGTCACTTGTTATTATACCCTTTTCGGGCATGCGGGGACAGGGGATCAGGCATTCAAACGAAAGGTCAGGCCGTCATATGTTTCGCCCCTTACCTGCCGAATCCCGGCGTACCGATTGATTTCAACAAACCCCAGCTTTTCCGCCAGGGCAATCATACGTCGGTTGCCCGACCAGGTCTGGGTATAGACGGTCGCGCTGCTGGTTTCCTTGATATAAGCGATGAACAAGCGAAGTGCCTCCAATCCAAGGCCCTTTCCTCTGGCGCTCATGTCAGGAATGTCGATGCCCACCGCAAGGCCGATTGATTCCTTTTCATCACTGCATATTCGATACTGTGCGTCAATCATATAGGAGCCGACCCAACCGATATGCCGGCCCGTCAGGCGCTCTTCAATTTCAAAGCCGTTGCGTTTCCCGTTATTGTCCGGATTGGCCAGGCGGTCTGCCTGTCGGGTGAGCGAGGCGCGGTAGCTTTCAAGGTTTTTCAAGGCTTCGTCCTTGCTTAGATTTTCATACTCCCAGGGGGCATCCCACAGCTGCCATTCGTTCTCTTCAGTTTCCCAATGCAGGCGGCGGGAGATATCATCCTGACGCAAGTCGCGCAAGACCAGTTGATCGTTCATGATCATCATGAGATAGTCGATTCTCCTTTGTTCATACATCAGCGGAACGACCCGGGAGTCCGGCTCCGGTGTATCCACTCACTCGGATTAGGCGGTATATCAGTACGCGATGTCCTGCTGCAGGAAGGTGCCGCTGCGCAGGTCGTCAAAGGCTTGGCGCAGCTCGGTTTGGGTATTCATGACGATCGGGCCGCCCCAGGCGACGGGCTCATCCAGGCGTTTGGAGCTGACGAACAGCAGCTGCAGGCCCTGTTCGCCCGAGCGGATCTGCACCTTGTTGCCCGCGGTCAGCTTGACGGCAGTCTTTTCCTTGACGGTGTCGCCCGCGATGATGGCATCGCCCAGCAGGGTGAAGGCCATGACGGAGCGGTCCTCCGCCGTGTTCACGGTAAAGGACGCGCCGGGATCCAGGTGGATATCGTAGTAATCCAACGGCAGGTACCGGCTTTGATAACCCTTTTCACCCTCGTATTCCCCGGCCAGCAGGCGCAGCTTGCCGCCCTCAATCGGGATCTCTTTGATGTCTTCGTTTTTGATGCTGTGGTAGGCGGGAGGAGCCATCTTATCCTTCGCCGGCAGGTTCAGCCATAGCTGTACGCCCAGCATGCGCTCGGAGGCGGGCAGCAGCTCTTCGTGCATGATGCCGGAGCCGGCCGTCATCCACTGCAGCTCGCCGTCGGAGATGGTGTCCTCATGGCCCAGGCTGTCGCGGTGCATCATCTTTCCGCGGTAGACATAGCTGACGGTTTCGATGCCGCGGTGGGGGTGCATGGGGAAGCCGGCGGTGTAATCATCCGGGTTGGTGCTGTCAAACGAGTCGAGCAGCAGGATCGGGTCATAGGCGTCCACGGTCTCGTGGCCCAGAACGCGTACCAGGCTGACGCCGGCGCCGTCCTTTGTGCGATAGCCGGTGACCGGCTGAGTGATTTTTCTTTCCATGCTTGGTTCCTCCCTGATTTGATTGTATTGGGTCAAGATATCCTTGGGTCTATTATACATCAAAAGGCCTGGGCATTGGCCGCGTCGATCAGGCCCCGGACCTTGCTTTGATCCAGCCTGTTGAAGGGCACGAAGGGCTCCGGCCTGTCCCAGGGGGCGATCTGCCGCTCGTACCACAGCACATCCAGCCAGGTGCCGTTTTTATAGCCGATGTTGCGGTAGGTGCCTACATAGCTGAAGCCCAGCTTTTCGTGGAAGCGGATGCTCCGCGCGTTGCCGCCCGTGATGCCGCCGTAGACATTGCGCACGTTTTGCAGCGCGAGCAGGCTGATCAGGCACTCGTAGAGCCGGGCGCCCGTGCCCTTTGAGGCAAAGTCAGGCGCCAGGTAGATGGATAATTCGGCGCTCCACTGATAGGCCTCCCGCTCGCGGATGCGGTGAGCGTAGGCGTAGCCTGTCAGGCGGCCCTCCTGTTCATAGACCAGGTAGGGGAACTCCGCCCGGGTCTCCTCAACGCGCCGGGCGTACTCCGCGGGACCGGGCATGGTCAGCTCAAAGCTGATGTTCGTGCCGATATACCCGGCGTAGATCTCGCGCAAGGCGGCGCTGTCGTCCGGGGTGGCCAGTCGGATGATGGGATTCATGCATGCTCCTTTGGATTCAGTGTTTCAGGCCCTTTTCTGCGCTTTGCGGCCGGGCATCCCCTCAGTATCACACGCTCTCCCCCGCGATGATGCCGCAGGCCCAGGCGAAGAGCAGGTTGTGGCCGCCGCAGTCGCCGTCCACGTCGAGCAGCTCGCCCGTGAGGTGCAGGCCGGGCATGATGCGGCTTTGCATATCCTTTGGATCCACGTCATCGGTATCGATGCCGCCCGCGGCCACCTGGGCATGATCCCAGCCGCGCAGGCCCAGAAGGGGCAGGGGATAGGCGCTGAGGCGTTCGGCCAGGGCTTCGATGGACAGGCCGCCGAGCTTTTCCCGCAGCAGGCGCGGCAGCGCGCCGATCAGGAGATGATCCCGGCCGAGCAGCGCCGCGCGCTCCTTGAGGCAATCGTATATTTCCTGTCGATTGAGGCCGACCGGCTGCGGCTGGGTCCGCTGAAACCTGCGGGGAACAAGCCCCAGCAGGGGGGAGAAATCGAGGTATACGATGGGCTTTTGCCCCCGCGCCAGCAGCGCGCCCGCCCTGTTGCTCAGCTGCATCACGCATACGCCGCTGATGCCGTCATCGGCAAAGAGCACCTCGCCCTCCGTGGCTTCAAGGGGATGGCCCCCTTCATCGGCCAGCGTGCAGACGGCGGGCAGGCGCAGACCCTTGAGGCCGCGCACGGCCTCCCTTTCCGTGAGCAACGCGGTCAGGGATGGCCGGGTGGGGACCAGTCGGTGGCCGAGGGTCTCCAGTGCCGGGAAGAGGCTGTCTGAGCCAGACAGCCTGGGCTGAGCCGGGCCGCCTGCCGCCGCGATGAGACGACGGGCGCTGAAGGCCCTGCCGTCCTCCGTGGTGACCGTAAAGCTGCCCTCCCCGGAGTTGATCCGCGTGACCTTTGCCCCCGTGATGATGTCGGCCAGGGGGTTTCCCTCGATGGGCAGGCGCAGCGTTTCCAGCACCGCGGCGGCCTGCAGGGTGGCGGGGTAGACCAGGTCGCCGTCCTGCAGGGTGTTGAGCCCCAGTTCATGAAAAAAGCGCAGCACCTTCTCCTGCGGGCAGTGTGAAAGCACCTGCGCCGCGAACTCCGCCCGGCCAAAGTAATGGGGCCTGCCCATGTTCATCAGGTTGCAGCGGCCGTTGCCCGTGGCCAGTATCTTTTTGCCGACGCGGTCGCGCGCCTCCAGCAAAATGACGCGTCTGCCGCGCCGGGCCGCAACGCAGGCGGCGGCGAGGCCAGAGGCCCCGCCGCCGATGATGAGACAATCTGCCGGATTATTTTTTGTTGGGCGCCTTGTCATAGGCCTCCTGAATCGCCTTTTGGTGGTCAGGGTCAGGCGTGTTGGGATTGGTGTGCGTGGTAGAGCCGACAAAGTGCACGCAGAACTGACCGTTGAAGTCGTTGTTGGGGATGGTATCGCCCGCGGGGTAGTTGTGCGGTACGCCGTAGACGCTGGCCGCGTAGGTGTGACCGCCCACGGTGACCCAGAAGGGCTTGCGCTCCCACAGATCTTTATCCGCGATCTGCTGGGCGGTGGTGACACCGTAGATGCGGCACATGATCACCGTGTCGGCCGCTGTGAGCGGCTCGACGTCAGCATGGCTGCCGCCGGCCCAGCGCCTGGCGCGGAAGCTGAGGCCCGTTTTCACGTCGGTGAGCACGGCGGTCGTGCCGCGCGCCCAGACGGTGTTGACGACGGACCAGTTTTCCTTTTCGACGGGATACATGTTGGGGTCGACCGTGCCGCCGGGGTTGTTGGTGCCGGGGGGCACGGTGCCGTACATCCTGTGCTGGGTGAGGGGGCCGGCGATGCCGTCCACCGCGAGCCCGGCCGCTTGCTGGTATCTGCGCACGGCCTCGGATGTCTGTGTGGTGTAGGCGCCCGTGACGGCGCTGGCGGGCAGGAAGCCGAGCCTGGACAGCTCCGCCTGCAGCCTGGTGACGTCTTCGCCCTTGTCGCCCTTGCGCAGGGTGCGGTAGGTGGCTTCCTGGGGCAGGTCGGGGTTGCCGGTGTTTTCGAGCTGCGTCTCCTCGGCCTTGGTGAGGACGCGCAGGAACTCGGCCCGTATCCAGCCGGTGACGCCGCTGGCCGTACCCTGCAGCCAGGCATGACCCTCGGCCGTGGCCGACTGGCCCGTCAGCTTGACGACGGTGTTGGCCCGCTCAAGCCTGGTGAGCGACTGGGCGCTCATGCTGGCGGAGGCGCGGATCAGGACCTTTGTCGTCGTGGTCAGGGCGGTGTTGGACAGGTTTTCCGGGGCGATGGTCGGGGTGGGGGTGACGGGCGGCTGTGTGGGGCCGCCGCCGGTGACCTTCGCGTAGTCGGACAGGATGTAGGCACTGCGGCTGTTGTAGGTGATATGGTACCAGCTGCGCCCGCCGCCTGTCACCATGCCCCGATAGGGGAAGGTGACGCCCGCGTTTGGCAGCTGCGTAAAGGTGGTGGCATTCAGGCTGGGCGCCGTGCGGACATTGAGGTTTTTGATCGTCGTGGTGATATAGCCGATATCCCCCGGGGGGGGCGGTGTGGTGGGCGCGGTGCCCCCGCCGCCCGAAACAAACTCATAGCAGTCGCTGCGAACATAGCCCCATACGCCCAGGCTGGGGTGCTGGGCATAGACCCACTGGTAGCCCGCGTGCGACACGGGCTGGCCCGTATAGCTCAGCGTGAGGCCGCGCGTCATCTGCATGAGGCTCTCGCCGCCGGGTGTCTTGCGCAGATTGACGCCGCCCTTGGTCAGGCGGATGGTGCCGGCGCCGGCGGGAGGTTCGATGGGGGTGGTGGGCGGCGCGGTCTCCGTCGGCGGGACGGTCGGCCCCGTCACGGGGTTGCCTGAGGCATCCGAGAACATGTAGCAGTCGCCGCGGACATAGCCCCACAGATCGTTATACTTGACATAGACCCACTGGTAGCCCGCGCGGTTGGTGGGCGTGCCGTAGAAGGGCAATACGGTGTTGATGGGCACCTGAGTCTGGCTTTCGCCGCCGGGGGTGCGGCGCAGGTTGACGCCGTGCTTGGTCAGCTTGACATAGCCTGCCTGCTCGGCGGGGCTTTGCGTGGCCCCCCCCTCCTCGGCCTCCGCCGCCGTCAGCACGCGGATATCCGCGGCCGCGATATAGCCCGTATAGCCCTCCGCACTTACCTTGTACCAGCCGGAAGCGGTATCGGACGGCGTTTCCAGGATGGTCAGGCGGGTGCCTGACAATACCCCGACGATGAGCGCGCCCCCCGCGGTCTGCAGGATATTGGCGCTGGTGGGCACGACCACGGCAATGTTGCTCAGCACGCCGCCCTCACCCGGAGGGAGGACGACAGGCGGGGAGGTATCACCGCCGCCCGTGCCGGCCAGGTAGGCGGCTTCCTCGGCGGCGGTCATCATGCGCACGACATTGCCGCGCACATAGCCCGTCTGCTCCCTGTTTGGGAAGGTGGGGGTGTTGAAAGCCTTGACCTGGTACCACAGCTCGTCGCCCGAGGTGGTCTGCGACAGCAGCTCAAGCGGCCAGCCCAGGGACAGCCGGTCGATGTAGTCGCTGGTGCCGGGTTTCGGGCGGAACATCACGTTTGACATCGTGGTGTACATGTATTTGGCGGAAAGGGCTTCCGCCTCCACACCCAGCCCGGGCGAAAGCAAGGCCAACGCCAGCAGCAGGCACATCAGCCTGCCGCGCCAGTTATTACCCTTGTATGTTGGTTTCATGGAACACCTCAACCCTTCGTTACGCGAAAACCGCAGAATACTCCATCAGCAGTATATTACAGATTGATTACATGGTCAACAAATACAGGCCTTTTTTGGGAATAAACGCGAAATCAATGCTTGAAAAAGGCCGCGGGCGCCGGATTTTCGCTCATGATGTGAAAGCAATGATCCGATGGGGCGGTAAAAGGCCTTCGCCCGCCGCTTTTTCCGGGCAGCGGGCCTGCCAAAGGCCCGGTCCCGCTTGCGCGGGCGGCGCAAAGCCCTCTATAATAGAAAGCGTCAGGCACAGCGGATTTGTGAAGTGAAAAGAAAAAAGGCGTATCGCCATAATATGCAAGGAGGGACCGATCATGACGGTGATGGAGAACTATAAGCTTTGGCTGAAGATGGCATCAGATGAACCGGAGCTGATCCGTGAGCTGGAGGAGATCAAAGACCGGCCCGAGGCCATTGAAGACAGGTTTTATACGGAGCTCAGCTTCGGCACGGCGGGTATGCGCGGGGTGCTCGGGGCCGGCACCAACCGGATGAACATCTACAACGTGCGCCGCCTGTCGGCGGGGCTTGCGGAGTATGTGAAGAGCCTGGAGGGGGGCGCCGGGCGCGGCATCGTGATCGGCTATGACAGCCGGCGGATGTCTGAGGAGTTTGCCCTGGAAGCGGCGCTGGTGTTTGCCGCGCGCGGCGTCAAAGCCAGGCTGTTTGACGCGCTGCGGCCCGTGCCCGTGGTCAGCTACGCGGTGCGGCATCTGGATGCGGCGGCCGGGGTGGTGATCACCGCCAGCCACAATCCGCCGCAGTACAACGGCTACAAGGTCTACGCCGAGGACGGCGCGCAGGTGGGGCCCGAGATGGCGGAGGGTATCTCCGGCATCGTGTTCAGCCTGCCCTATGCCGAGTGCCTGCCGATGGATGAAGGGGAGGCGCTTGAAAAGGGCCTGCTTTCTTATATCGGCGACCGTGAGGTGGATGACGACTATATCCGGATGGTGCTGGATCTTTTGATCGACCCTGAGCTGGTGCGTGACAAGGGAAAGGACCTGAAGATCGTATACACCCCCCTGCACGGCAGCGGCAACATCCCCGTGCGCCGCGCGCTGCGCGAGGCGGGCATCACGGATGTGACTGTCGTGCCCGAGCAGGAGCTGCCCGACCCCGATTTTTCCACCGTCAAGGCCCCCAATCCGGAGGACCCGGACGCCTTCAGGCTGGCCATTCCCCTGGCAGAAAAGGCGGGCGCCAGCGTGATCTTCGGCACCGATCCGGACTGTGATCGCCTGGGCGTCTGCGTGCGCGACGGAGAGGGCGTGTACAGGACGCTGTCGGGCAACCAGATCGGCTGCCTGCTGCTGCACCATGTGCTGGAGGGCAGGAAGCGCCGGGGCACATTGCCCTCAAACGGAGCCGTCTGCAAGAGCATCGTATCCACCGAGATGGCGCGGGCCATCTGCGATGCCTACGGCGTTAAGCTGTTTGACACGCTGACGGGCTTTAAGTATATCGGCGAAAGGATCCACCAGTTTGAGCAGAGCGGCGAATACAGCTTTCTCTTCGGCTTTGAGGAGAGCTTCGGCTATCTGTCGGGCACCAGCGTGCGCGACAAGGACGGCGTGAACGCCTCGCTGCTGATCGCGGAGGCTGCCTGTGTCTGCATGAGTGAGGGCATCACGCTCTACGACCGCCTGCAGCAGCTCTACCGCGAGTTCGGCTATTATTATGAGGATGTGCTGTCGATCACCCTGCCCGGCAAGGAAGGGCTTGACAACATGCGCGCCCTGATGCAGCGCCTGCGGGACGAGCCCCCGCTTGAAGTCGCGGGGCTGAAGGTGAAGGCATCGCTTGATTACCTCAAAGGCCTGCGCCTTGAAAATGGGCAGGAGGAAAAACTGGATTATCCCGCCTCCGACGTGCTGTTTTACGTGCTGGAGGGCGGGCACTGGTGCTGCGTGCGCCCCAGCGGTACCGAGCCCAAGATCAAGGTGTATGTGAATACGCGCGCCGATGAGGGCATGGACGCAGCCAGGGCTTTGGGCGGCAAGGTGATGGCGTATATGAAGGGGTTTATGGAGTAAAGGGGCAGGGTTTAGGCGATTAACCGTGAAAACACGACAGGCACTAAAAAGGGAGGAATTTCTGCATGTCCTCCCTTTTCATGTTCTGATTTTTGATAGTATAGTATTCTCTAGATGTAATCCGCCCATTTTCTTTTTTCCTGCGTTCTATTTGCCGACCTTATAGCCTTGCAGCAGACGGCTGGCAAGTTACCGGCAAGTTAGATTTTTTCTGCATATCGTAGATCTTTGAATAGAAACAATGATATATTGTGGCTCTCATAAAAAACATTACTAGGTATATACTGCTTCAGCAAGTTACCGGCAACTTAAATCACGCCCAAAAAGGGATGTACTTCATGTACCGAGGAGCGGTTGTCGGGTCAAGAGGTTTGATGAGGCGACTCTCAACAGTTTCCTTTATCAGACGGGAAATGCTTCCGGAAGAAGACTCTTTTAGACCAAATCTTTCGCGCAACGAACTGTTAGTGAGTTGTTCTCCTTGAACTTGTTTAATGCAAGCGTGAAGATAGCAAGCCCAAAGCTTATCTTCCATGGAGATATTTGAGTAAGGAACTTCGGAGAACAGAGTAACCTTTGTGCTTTCTTCATACAGATCTATTTTGGGGGCAGGAAGCTGGAGAAGCTCACATGTAAGTACAATTCTATCCCATCCTGTTCCCAGCTCCTCACACATCTTCAATCTCCTCATAAGGGCCGCAAGTTTTTCATTTCTGGATTTTGGTGGGTTATCGACGATTCGTTTTATATCTACAAGCGGAGTTCCTGAATTGGTGATCTCAATCCTGTTCTCGAAAACTTCCACCAATGGCCCTGTACCACTGATGGAAAAATCCTGATGGATTAAGGCGTTTGCGATAGCTTCTCTAATTGCAAGGATAGGATATGCGGACTTCTTTTCCCGAAGAGCGCTAGTGATGAGTTCCTGTGTCGGGATAAGCGCTTCCATAAATTTGATCAAACCTTCAAAACCAACCACATATCCTTGTGTACTTATTTCTTCCCTCAGCATATTAAGACGACTGTTCCCTGAAAACTGTACGACTCGAACAGCCTTGCGGGATATCTTTGGGAAATCATCAAGTCGTTTTGAAAGTAACGCTGCACCAAGATTTGTTATGGCATATAATCCGTTATCCTGTTTGATGAAAATTTCCTCTTCGATCATATAGTGAGCTATACCCATCGCATCTATTGGTTGAGGGATCTTTAATATATCAAAATATGTTGTGTAATCTATTAAGCGTAAAGCATCGTTCAAGTCTAAATCCTGCTTGGCGTAACGCTCCTCAAATCTCGAATTGCGTATTTTATCCCACAACTGTGCTTCTAATGCCGGGTACTCATTGAGTCTTTTGGTACAACTTCCCACCCGAATATAATCAAGCTTTTCAAATGTAACAGTTTGATTAACGGCTTTATGGATGATAAGCACTCCAACATTTTTTTGATTGATAGCAACGTTATGAAACTCAAAGTCAGCGTTTCGGGATAAAAAGGAACGAAGCCAAATCTCTAATTCCTGATTTCCTTTTTTTAAGGTCTACAGATTATAATCTGTTCCAACGATCTCATGTGTGGTATCATCGATTCCCCACAACATATATGCATAACTCTTTTCATGTATTGCTGCGCTGTTGGAAAGTGCGCTAATATCTTTTCCAATCATATTTGGTTCGTAATTATTATGCTTTAATTCAATCCACTGTGTTTCAGTTGGATGTTTTCGAAGTTCATTAACTAGCTTATCAAGGTTTTCCATTCATGCCTTACCTCACCATACAGAGTTGGATAGACGTTGTCAGCAATAGCTGGATAATAGTTCTTGAAGTGATGCTGCTGTTACGTGTCAGCTATTATATTGTAGATGATTTGACATCCATATTCAATTGTTTTGATTACATTCACATTCATTTACTCATCACACCACTTTCTCAAGATTTACATCCGCTATGGCAACCAAGCCGTTCAGAATGCGCGCGAAAGAATACTCCATGTGCAGGTCTTCCTCTATCTCTCCCAAAGCCTGCGCCACCGTGGGGACAGAAGGGGATGAAAGTTTTCCTGCTCAGATCAAAAGCACAGGAAGTTCAACGCCGTCAGGACTATGTATTTAAATCAGTTAAGCATATCAAAGAAGACATGTGTATATTTGTAGACGGGTTCAAAGCCTGAGCAGATCTTGGGGCAACAGCCTCTCTCAATCCCGGCATCGATCTTTTCACTGTCTTTAAGGAAGCTAAAATCACAGGGCCTTTAAGGCACAAACTCGTGCAGGTTGCTGACTGTCAAAAGGGTGATGCCTTCGGTCGGGGTATATATGGCTCTTGATTATGAGGAGTAGGCGACTAAAATACTGCTCATAATGTCGTCGGTATAAAGCTAATATATGGCAATGAAAACAGACTGCATGTTTCGGGGTATCATCCTAATGAGTACAAATTAGGAGGCACACGCTTTATGAAACGTCTGACATCCCTGATCCTCTCCGCTGTCATGCTGCTCGGCCTGGCCGCGTTTGCGCATGCCGAAGCCCCTGCCTACACGGCGGAAGACATATTCATCGACGCGGGCGATCACCTGATCCCCGCGACACTGACCATCCCCGCCGCGGCCGAGGGCGAGAAGCTGCCCCTGGTGCTGATGCTGCACGGCAACGGCTCTGACCGGCACGAGGCAGGCGGCGGCTACGATCTGCTGGCCCCCAAACTGGCCGAGGCAGGCATCGCGTCGCTGCGCTTTGACTACATCGGCAACGGCGACAGCGCCACAGACTACATTGAGTTTACGCATGAAAAGGGCATCGAGGACGCCCTGAGGGCCTTTGAGTATATCAATGAGCTGCCCGCGGTGGACGCGGAGCGCGTGGGCATCATGGGCTGGAGCCAGGGCGGCGGCCTGAGCCTGGTGACGGCCAGCCGCGAGGAGGGCTTCAAATCCGTGCTGACCTGGGCGGGCGCCCTCTACGACGGGCAGATCGACGAGGAGCAGTACGAGACGGCCAAGAAGGACGGCTTTTATGAATCCGTCTACGACTGGCGCCCCTCTTTGAAGCTCAGCCCCGCCTACTTTGAAGCGCTGCGCGAGCTGAAGGTGGAGGCGGCCGTGCCGCTGATCAAGGCCCCCATCCTGGCCATCAACGGGGCGGAGGACACCGTGGTGCCGCCCGAAGCCGCCGAGACCATCGCGGCCCTGGCCGCCAACGAGCGCTCCGCCGCATTCATCATGGAAGGGGCGGACCATACCTTTAACATCTTCAGCGGTGACATGACCGCCTTTGAGGCACTGATGGACAAGACCGTCGAGTGGTTTGAAAACACGCTGTGACCTGACCAGCATGACGGGCCCGGCCGCAACAGCCCGCAAGAGGAGGACATCATGATCAAACGCATTGCAATCTTACTGACAGTATGGATGCTGGGCCTGACGGCGCCTGCCATGGCGCAGGGCCCGGCAGACCCCGGCGCGCTGACGCCGCCGGAGGCCTTCACCCCTGCCGAAGACCCCGTCTACCCCGTGGGCACCCGGGTCGTTCTGGCGGCCGACCATCTGCCCGGCATGGAAGGGGCCGAGGCCGTCGTATCCGCCGCCTTTGACACAGTGCTCTACGCGGTCAGCTACACGCGGACCGATACGGGCGAGCAGGTGCTGTGGCAGCGCTGGGTGGCCCATGAGGAGATCGAGGGGGCGACCGGGCTGCCCTATGAGGCCGGCAACATCGTGACCCTCAAGGCAGGCTTTGCCCCCGGCATGGGGGGCGCGCAGGCCGAAATTGTCGAGGTGCTGACAGGCACCGCCTATATGGTGGACTTTGAGGCCTCGGACGGCAGCGGCCCGGTGGAGGGATACCGCTGGCTCAGCGAAGAGGAGATCCACCCCTACCTGGGGACGGTGAACAACGGCTGAGCAAGCTCCGCCACATAGCCTGTGATTAAGGCCCCTATCGGAAAGAGCCCGGCAGACAGCTTGTCTGCCGGGCTCAGGTTTTTACGCTGTCTTCAAGCGGCATCTCTATCTGATCGCAAGTCTCCATGCATACCTTGTTGCGCCCGCAGTGCTTGGCGGTGTAGGAGGCCCTGTCC
Source organism: uncultured Christensenella sp. (assembly GCA_964630465.1). Classification (GTDB taxonomy): domain Bacteria; phylum Bacillota; class Clostridia; order Christensenellales; family Aristaeellaceae; genus UBA1038. The sequence continues at coordinate 3,213 of CAZVUU010000027.1, read as the reverse complement.
GCCCAGGCGATGACCTGCTCATAGTTGCTCACCTGCCTGCCGCCGCAGTAGACCGCCCCGATGGAGACGGTGATGCGGCAGCTGCCCCTTTGCATATCCTGAACAGCGGCGCGTATGTTTTCAGCCAGGCGGCTCAGCTCTTCCTCGCTCTGATCCCAGATGATCCCGATGAACTCCTCCCCGCCGTAGCGAAAAAAGGCCGCCTGCCGCTCCCGGGAAAAGCCGAGCAGGGTTTCGCCCAGGCCCGCCAGGCACTCATCGCCCGCGATGTGGCCGTAGGTGTCGTTGAACAGCTTGAAGCGGTCGATGTCCATCATCAGGATGCCGCTTGGCTTATGTTCTTCCGGGCGGGACAGCTCTTTCAGGGTGCTCATCAGCTTGCGTCGGTTAAACAGGCCGGTCAGCACATCGGTATCGCGCTCGATGGTCAGCAGGCGGCGGGCATCATAGCTCTCCAGGCGGGCGCGCACCGTGAGGTTGCCCAAAAAGCCGCTGAGCACGGTGAAAAACAGGATGCTCACCGTATCGCTCCAGCTGTATAAGGGCTTGAAGGAGACGGCCAGAAAGAAATACAGAACAAACCAGCCCAGGCTGAAGGCGTGTATCCGCAAGGGGCGGTCAATGAAGCACATGGGCATGATGCAAAAGACGCCCGCCAGCACGGTCGACTGCGTTTCCGCGCCGTAGAAGACGCTGAGGTAGATGGCGAAGACGAAGAACACGCAAAAGCCGATGTATAAGCCCAGCAGAGCATCCGCCCGAAAGGCGGGCCGCGTGAAGATCAGGTTGAGGCCAAAGAGCATCACGGCGACCGGCAGGTGGGCCAGAAGGTAGCGGGGCACCATCAGCCTCGGCGGCAGGAAAAACAGGGCCAGCGTCATGAGCGCGCCGCCCATCAAGGAGAGGACCGACAGCATTTTCCGGTTGAACTCGAGGACAGCTTCGGCGTTATCCAAAGCCAGCTGTTTATAGGCCTTCTCCCGGTCGATTGGCAGATCCATCCATCTTTTCATTTGTCCTCCGCCGCCGCAGTGCGCAAATACGAGGGTTCACTGCGGCTTCTTGTAAAATAACAGGTACGGGGGTTTATGCTGTATGATGTGTAAAGTAGTATAGCATATGAAACGAAGGATTGCCAGAAATATTTCACTATAATAATTTTTGAACGTGAAACAGCGCGGCCGCAAGGCGCGCCGCGCTGTCTGCCCGTTTGCCGAGGGGGGATTACAGGCCGTAGATGGATGTCAGCAGCTCGATGCCGGCGGGGGTTTTGAAAAAGCGGTCCCTCGCGCTGCGGATGGTGTCCTTGGGGTAGGATTTGTTGCCCGCGTTAACGAGGTAATCGGCCTCCACCAGGATCTGAAATTCGGGGCCGTCGATGGCGTCGATGGTATGGTGATGGCCGACGATGTGGACGACGCGGTCGATAAAGGCCTCCGTGTAGCCCTTGTCCGCCAGAAAGTCGCGCGACATGCGGGCGCCCTCCGGCTCCTGGTATTTGGGGGCGGTGCTGCCGTATTTTTCGCGGCACATGGGGCAGGCGATGTCGTGCACGATGGCGGCCACTTCCAGGACTTCCTGAGTAGCGGCGTCCAGGCCCTCGGCCTCCCCGATGGTCTTGGCGTAGGCCCATACCTTCAGGAAATGCTCGATGTCGTGCAGGCTGCCTTTGCAGAAGCGGATCATGCGGATGGTGAGGTCTGAGATGGTCATGGTGAGTCCTCCTGTCAGATAAACAATGATGATACATTCTTAACGATCGGCGCAGTTTGTTCCCGCCGGGCGGATGAATGAAACATGACGGCGCTAAAAGGGTCAAAAGTCAATGGCAGGTTTCAACGCATACGCAAAATCCTACCCGTCTGTCAACACTTCAAGCAAAACCTGAGTTTGCGCCGACGGATCCCGCTCCATGGGCAGGCGGACAAATCATGCAATTTTTCGGAATTAGCCAATGAATATCAGGTATTTTTCACCTTCATGCCACAGGCTGAAAACAAAACTTTATAAAAATAGAATAAATAATAGAAAAATGTATTGACAAATATATTAAATTTGAATACTATAAACACGTTTAATAGTTTTATACGAAGGCCTCAAGCTTCGGACAGGGGGAAACGATGGAATTTTACGATCTATGTGTTAAAAATACCAATTTATATCAATCTTGTCATATATGGAGCCGTCTTTGATGATGCTCCGGTTTTTTATTGAGATACCGCAAGGGTTTAGGAAAACAGGCAGGGGCAGGCGAGCCAAGCTTCTTTTTTACAGATCCGCAAGCCTGACGACAGCCCATGAGTGAACGGAGACAGAGAGTGGGTGTGAAAAAGGGCCGTTCTTTAAAACGAATGTCACGCGAGGGGCTGATTTTGCTAATCCGTGAGCTGACGGCGGAAAACGAAAGCCTGAGGGAGGAGCTCTCGCGGCCTGAGATCAAAGAAGGCCGGGTGACGCCGCAGACGGACGAGGCCTCGCTGCGCGAGGAGATACGCGGCCTTCGGGCGGGCATGGAGGCCATGCTCAGGCGGCTTGAGGGCGGGGAGGATGTTCTGCCGGCCGGGCAAAGTGAGCCGTCCGGGGAAGATGAGGCCGCGCCATGACAAGCACGGGGAAGAGACCGCCCTACCGGCCCAGCCTGAAGGAGCTGGATGATGAGCTGCGGCGCGTCCGCAGGAGTGCCGCGCGGCGCAAGTGGCTGAAGGCGCTGGCCGTCCTGGCGATACTGGCATTGCTTGGCGGCGTCTACCTGGCCTCCCGCGAGTTCGCCCTGATGAGCGTAACGGGGGACGGCATGCGCGACACGCTGCGCTCGGGCGATGTGGTGTTTTTACGCCGGGGCGCCGAGGTGAAGCGCGGCGATGTCGTGGCCTTTGAGCGGGAAGGTTCGCTGATGATCCGGCGGGTGATCGCGCTGAGCGGCGACGAGGTCACCGTGTACCAGGACGGCACGGTGTCCGTCAACAGCGTCATCCTTGAGGAAAAATACCGGCTCAGCCGGGGGCGCGATCAGGGGGATACGGAATATCCCTTCACCGTGCCCGAGGCCCGGGTGTTTGTGCTGGGCGACCACCGGCTGGTATCCGCCGACAGCAGAAGCCTTGCGGTCGGCACGGTGGCGCTGAGGGAGATCGTCGGGCGGGTGGAGGCGAAGATCTGGCCCATCGAGCGGATCGGGGCGCTGCGCTGAGAGCGGGAAGGGCCATGGAATCA
>CAZVUU010000026.1:13571-23651 GCA_964630465.1 uncultured Christensenella sp. | reverse complement strand
TATCAACCAAAGGATATCCGTAACATCGCTTTCTTAGGGCATGGCAGCGAGGGCAAGACGACTTTGACGGAGTCGATGCTCTATGCTGCCGGACATATTGACCGTCAGGGCCGTGTCGAAGACGGCCATACAGTCAGCGATTTTGACCCCGAAGAGATCAAGCGCGGCATATCGATCAACACCGCGGTCGCTCCGGTGGAATGGAAGGGCACCAAGGTCAACATCATCGACGTACCCGGCTATTTTGACTTTGTGGGCGAGGTGATGGGGCCCATGCGCGTGACGCAGACCGTGGGCATCGTGGTCAACTCCGTGGGCGGACTGACCGTCGGCGCCGAAAAGGCCTGGAACCTGGCTGAAAAGCACGGCCTGAGCCGCATGTTCATCGTCAACCAGATGGACCGTGAGCACGCCGACTTTGACAAGGTGCTCGAGCAGCTGCGCGAGACCTACGGCGGCTCGGTCGTTCCGCTGCTGATCCCCATCGGATCCGGCTCAAACTTCCGCGGCGTGGTGAACGTGCTGGAAGGGACGGCCTTTGAGGGCACCGGCAAGGCGCTTAAATCCATCGAGGTGCCCGACGACATGGCCGACGCGCTTGAGACCGACGAGATGGTCATCACCGAGGCTTCCGCCGAGGCGATCGACGAACTGCTTGAAAAATTCTTTGCCGAAGGCGAGCTGAGCCACGATGAGGTGCTGGAAGGCTTCCGCGCGGGCATGAAGTCCGGCAAGATCGTTCCGGTGGTCTGCTGCAGCGCCCTGACGGGTGTCGGCGTGGCGCCGCTGCTCGATATCATGAAGAGCTATCTGAACTGGCCCAGCGGCACGGTGGCCGAGGGCATCAACCCCAAGACCGATGAGCCCGTCAGCCGCACCTGCCTTAATGAAGAGCCCTTCTCGGCCTTCGTGTTCAAGACCATCGCCGACCCCTTTGTGGGCAAGCTGTCGCTGGTGCGCGTGATGTCCGGTGTTTTGACCGCCGGTACCGCGCTGTACAACGCCAATGACGAAAAGGCGGAAAAATCCGGCGGCCTGTTCATGCTGCGCGGCAAGAAGCAGTCGGCTGTACAGCAGCTGAACGCCGGTGACATCGGCGCGCTGAGCAAGCTGCAGTTTACCTCCACGGGCGATACGCTGTGCGACGCGGCTTCCCCCATCCGCTATCCGGCGCTTGAGTACCCGCTGGGCAACTTCTCCAAGGCTGTCTACGCCGCCAAACAGGGCGAGGAAGACAAGGTGTTCTCGGGCATCAACAAGCTGATGGAGGAAGATCCTTCCATCAAGATCGAAAAGAACGCGGAAACCGTTGAGACGGTGCTGTCCGGCCAGGGCGACCTGCACCTGGACGTGATCCGCTCCAAGCTCTCCAACAAGTACGGCGCCAACGCCGTGCTTCAGGATCCGCGCATTCCCTACCGTGAGACCATCCGCAAGACGGTCTCCTGCCAGGGCCGCCATAAGAAGCAGTCCGGCGGGCACGGCCAGTTCGGCGATGTATGGATCGAGTTCAGCCCCATCGGCGATACCAACATTGAGTTTGAGTTTGTCGACGCCGTCGTGGGCGGCGCGGTGCCGCGCAACTTCATCCCCTCGGTCGAAAAAGGTCTTCGCGAGAATATTGTCAAGGGCGTTCTGGCGGGCTATCCCATGGTGGGCCTGCGTGCCAAGCTTTACGACGGGTCTTCCCACGCGGTCGACTCCTCTGAAATGGCATTTAAGACTGCAGCCCGCATCGCCTACAGAAAGGGCGCGGCAGAAGCCAGCCCCGTGCTGCTGGAGCCGGTCATGCATGTTGAGGTGATGGTGCCCGATGAGTACATGGGTGACATCATGGGCGATGTATCTACGCGCCGCGGCCGCATCATGGGCATGAACCAGGTAGATGGCATGCAGCAGGTGGTGGCCGAAGTGCCCCTGGCCGAGATGTTCAAGTACGCGACCGACCTGCGGAGCAAGACCCAGGCGCGCGGCAGCTTCACCATGCGCTTTGAGCGCTACGAGGAAGTGCCCTCCGACGTCGCCAAGAAGATCATCGAAAGCGCCGACAAGGTGGAGGACGATGAGGACTGAGCCTGACAGAGGCCGTCAATAGTATGCGCAACAGCCCGGCCGTTTTGCCGGGCTGTTGTGCTAAGGCATCCTTCGGACGGATCAGGGCCTTTGGCTCAAACGGAGGTTATCGGGATATCATGAAGAAGTCATATGCTGCTCTTTTGCTGCTGCTGTGCTTTCTGCTGCCTCTGCCGGGGCGGGCAGAAGGTCTGCCTCACAACCCCCTGATCGATCCCCGGCCGGTCGATTATAAGCTGAACCCGGCTGATGAGATCCTCAACATCCTGCTGCTGGGCATTGATAAAAGCGACAGAGCGGTTAAGTACGGCAGCGATTATCACACGGACGCCATCATGGTAGTGGCCGTTAACCGTACAAAAAACAGGGTGGATCTGGTGTCCTTGCCCCGCGACACCCTCAGCTATGTGCCCGGCATCAAGGGCATCTATAAGCTCAACGCCGCCATCAACTGCGGCGGCGGCAAGACAGAGGAAGGCTTTAATAAGGTGATGGAGGCCGCCTCCTGGCTGCTTGGCGGCATCAGGGTGGACCATTACGCCGCCGTGGACATGCAGGGCATGAAGCTGCTGGGCGACGCCATCGGCGGCGTTGATTTTGAGCTGGAGACACGTATTCCGGGCTATGGCAGGGGCTGGCGGCATCTGGACGGTGAGGGCATCGTGCAGTACCTGCGTACCCGGCGCGGGGCGCAGGTCAACGCCAACGACATCGGCCGCACCGGCCGTCAGCGCGACCTCATGCAGGCCATCTTTGAAAAAGTGATGAGCGACAGGCGCTATCCGCTTCAGTTGATGAAAGCCATCGCCGGGGCCGAGGGCGGCTTTTTCACCAACTTGAACGCGACGGAGATCATGTCACTGTTTGGAATGGCCATGAGTGTGGATCGGGACGACATCGGGTCCCACGTGCTGACGGGGCGCTACCGGAGCGCCTTGCGGGGCTGGAACTTCACCTTCACCGATCAGGCTCATCGCCTGGAGGTCATCCGGGAGGTCTACGGCGTTGAGGCGGAAGAGATCCCCTACGTCAGCCTGGAGTATACAAAATGGCTGACAGACGGCGGCTTTCATGCCGCGCGCTACCTCGCGGTAGCCGATGTCTTGCTGAGCGCGGCGGAGGGGATGCAGCCGAATGAAAAACAACAGGAGGCCATAGCGGCCTTGCTGGAGGCAAAGGAAGCTGCCCGAACCGCCTTTTTGATCGCCGCCGACAGCATGTCAAAGGAAGATACGCAGGCCATGAAGGAGACCCGCCGCGCGCTGCGAAAGGCCGGGGAGGTCTTCGAAAAAGCCTTCCCCCGCATCAAAAGCCCTGGCTGGGGCGAGGGAAAGTACTGGTATCTGGACAGGCTGATCAATGAAGTGGACGTCAACTTCCGGTAGAAAAAAGTGGTAAAGCCTCAGATCACAGATGATCTTTGCTCTGATTGAGACGCCTCCGGATACAGAGCCTGAAGGGCAGCGTATACCGGAGCTTGCTTCTTGAATATTAAACCGGACAATGGGCTTTTGCCTGATGCCAGTCCATGATTGTCTTTTTACAGCTTCCCCTTATCTATGCTACAATATCTCCGAAAGAGGTGATGAAGGTGCAGGAACGCTGCGTGATCGTAGACGGACACAGCCTGATGTACCGGGCATTTCACGCGCTGCCGCCGATGGACGCGGACGGCGTGGCCACCAACGCGGTGCATGGCTTTTTAAGCATGCTGCTGCGTGTTTTTCGTGAGCAGCGGCCGCAGTATTGCGCCGTTGCTTTTGATGACCCGACGCCCACCTTCCGCCATGAGGGCTATGAGGAGTATAAGGCAGGGCGCGCGCCGATGCCGGATGATCTTCGGCCGCAGTTTCCGCTGATTCAGGAGATATTGCAGGCCATGGGCATCGGCGTTGTCGTTTTGCCGCGCTGGGAGGCCGATGATATCCTGGGCACCATTTCCCGGCAGGCCAATGAGCGGGGGATCGAAGCCCTGCTGCTGACGGGAGACCGGGACGCGCTGCAGCTCGTGGGCGGCGGCACCAGAATGCTGTTTACCAAGCGGGGGATATCCCAGACTATTTTGTTTGATCCTCCGGGGGTCAAGGAGCATTTCGGCGTGTCGCCCGAACAGGTGCCCGACTGGAAGGGCCTGATGGGCGATTCAAGCGACAATATCCCCGGCATCCCCGGCGTGGGCGAGAAGACGGCGCTGAAGCTGCTGGACAGCTACGGCACGCTTGAAGGCGTGCTGGACCACGCCGATGAGATCAAGGGCAAGCTGGGGGAAAAGGTGCGCGCCAACAAGGAGCAGGCTGTCATGTCCAAACAGCTGGCCACCATCGACCGCAACGCGCCGCTGACGGCGGCCTTCGGCGACTGGAGTTTGGGCAAGCTGCACAATGCTCTGCCGATCCTAAAAAAGTACCGGCTCAATGTGATCGCCTCCGAGGTGATCAAGCTGTCGGCAGCCGCGGATATCACGGCCGATATGCCGGAGGATGCCGCCATGCCTGCCGTAAACGCGGCGGAGGATATGGCCGAACTGCTGGCCTTCGCCAGGCACCTCGGCCGGGGCAGCTTGATCGTCTACATCAACGAAGAAGCGATCAGCTTTTCAAAGCCTGACGGGCATGCCCTGCGGATGAAGTTTCAGGAGGCGCAGCAGGATCTGTTCAATGCCTCCATGGCTCCCACGATGGAAGAAGCGCTTCGCGCCATATCGCCGCTGCTTGAGAAGACCGGCCTGATCACCCATGACGCCAAGCGCTTTTTGCACCGCATGCAAAATCTGGCCCTGCCGATCCCCGAGGTGATCCACGACACCATGGTGCTGTGCTACCTGCACAACCCGCAGGAGAGGGGTTATGAGCTGACGAACTTCGCCAGCGCTGATGCCCAGGGCGTTGCCCTGCTGCTCAAAGAGAGGCTGAAGGATCTGGCCGAAGAGGGCATGGAAGCCCTGTACCGCGAGATCGAGCTGCCACTGGTGCGCGTGCTGTTTGACATGGAGGTCGAGGGCTTTCAGGTGGACCGCGAGCCCCTGGTCGAAATGGGGCAGCGTTTTTCCGAGCAGACAAAGCAGCTGCAGGAGGATATCTACCGGCTGACCGGCGTGAAGGGCTTCAACATCAACAGCCCCCAGCAACTGGGCCGGGTGCTGTTTGATGAGCTGAAGCTGCCTGCCGGGCGCAAGACGCGCACGGGCTATTCGACCGACGCGGATACCCTGGAGGGCCTCAGAGCCCTGCACCCTGCCATCGACAAGGTCCTGGAATACCGCCAGATCGTGAAGCTCAACGGCACCTATATCGAAGGGCTGCTGCGCAAGGTGGACCGGACGGGGCGCATCCATACCACCTTTGACCAGGTGGGCACCTCGACGGGGCGCATCAGCTCCAACGAGCCGAACCTGCAGAACATCCCCGTGCGCACCCGGATGGGGCGCGAGATCAGGCGTGCCTTTGTGGCAAAGCCGGGCTGTGTGCTGGTAGACGGCGACTATTCGCAGATCGAGCTGCGGGTGCTGGCCCATATGTCGGGGGATGAGGCGATGTGTGATGCCTTTATCCGCGGACAGGATATCCATACGCGTACCGCGGCCGAGATCAACGGCCTACCCATGCAGCAGGTGACGGATGAGATGCGCTCGGCCGCCAAAGCGGTCAACTTCGGCATCGTCTACGGCATCAGTGAATTTGGCCTGGCCAGCAACATCGGCATCAGCCTCAAACGGGCGGGGGATTTTATCGCGAAGTATTTTGAGCGCTATCCCAAGGTGCACGAATTCATGGAAACGGCTAAAAGAGAAGGCTATCTCAACGAGTACGCCCGCACACTCTACGGCAGGCGCAGGAAGCTGCCGGAGCTGAAGAGCGGCAACGCCAATATGCGCAACTTCGGCGAGCGGGTGGCGATGAACATGCCCATCCAGGGCACGGCGGCCGATATCATCAAGGCCGCGATGGTGCGCGTGCATGACAGGCTGGCCCGGGAAGGGCTTGAGGCGAAGCTGATCCTCACCGTGCACGATGAGCTGCTGATCGAGGCCCCGGAGCATGAAGCTGAGCAGGCTGTCCGGCTGTTGCGCCAGAGCATGGAACAGGTGATCCGCTTAGACGTCCCGCTGCAGAGTGACATCAAAACGGGAAACAGCTGGTATGAAACCAAATAGACCCTATATCATCGGCCTGACCGGCGGCATCGCCAGCGGCAAAACCAACATTGCCAGAGCGCTTGCCCGTGAAGGGGCATTTGTCATCGATGCGGATGAAATATCCCACAGCCTGACCCGGGCAAAAGGCGCTGCCCTGTCCCGGCTGCGCGAGCGCTTTGGCGAGGGTATATTTGACGGCGAGCTGCTCAACCGCAAGCGTCTGGGCGATCTGGTATTCGCGGATAAATCGAGCCTGGAGGCGCTGAACGCCATCCTGCATCCGATGATCAGGGAGGAGATGGAGAAGCAAATACGGGCACGGGCGGATCTGCCCGCGCTGGTGATCGATGTGCCGCTTTTGTTTGAAGTGGGCTGGGACAGCCTGTGCGACGAGGTCTGGTGCGCCTGGGCACCCTTTTTTGAACAGGTGCGCCGCCTGATGAAGCGGGACGAACACAGCTTGCTGCAGGCCGTCCGCCGGGTACGCGCGCAGCTGCCCGGCCGGGAAAAGTGCAGCCGGGCGAACCACGTCATCGATACCCGAGGCACCAAGGAAAACAGCGCCAAAGAGGCTGTCCGGCTGTGGCGCGAGGCGTTGAGGAGGACGGAAGGTGGCTCATAGACACCCTCGGGATGACCGCCCGGCAGCCAGGTACAGATCACGGTACGAGACGGGGCAGGACGACCCCTTTCGCGTGCCCGCGCAGGAGAGGGCGGAGCGCCGGCACCGCAGCCGGCGGCGCAAGGATATGCGGCAGGCAAAGCGCGGCAGACGCGGCAGGCGGCCGGAGGGCGAAAAAGACAGGGGCGGGGAGCGTAGCGACAGCCTTGGGCGTGCTGCGCAGCTGATCGTCTTCGGCGTGCTGGCCCTGGTGCTTGCCTTCAGTGCCCTGCGCTATTCAAAGGCGCAGGCGGGGCTCAAGACCCTCCGCGATGAGCGGCAGGCGCAGATCGAAGCGCATGAAAAGGAGCTGGGCTACTATGTGCAGATGCGCAGGGTGTCGGGCTTTGATGAGTATATAAAAAACTCCGCGCAGGAGTTTCAGGTGGATCGCTCCTTTATATCGGCCGTCATTGCCCGGGAAAGCCACTACGACCCCAAGGCAGAATCGCGCGTGGGTGCGCGCGGGCTGATGCAGATCATGCAGGATACGGGGGAGTGGGTCTCCTCGCGCCTGGCCTTGCGCCCTTACAGCTATGAGCTGCTGTTTGATCCGGAGCTGAATATCCGCATGGGCACCTGGTACCTGAGCTACCTGAGTGCCCAGTTTGGCGGCGACCCGGTGATGATCGCCTCCGCCTACCACGCCGGCGCCAACAATGCGAAGCTGTGGGCCATGAAGCACGCCGATGACAAGCGCATCTTGCGAGCAGAGCAGATCCCGGCTGAGGATACGAGAGACTATGTCCGAAAGGTGATGAATGCCTATGCGCTGTTTTATGAATATGACAGCAGCCATTAAGCGCGCGGCGGCGCTGGCGCTGAGCCTGGCGCTGCTGTTTGCCCCCGCGGGCGCTCTTGCGGCGGCGGGCCGCAGCCATCAGCTGACGATCGGAATCGTCGGCGGGACGAGTGATTATATCAACCCCCTTGTATCCCCCGAGCGGGACTTGATGGCGCTGACCGGTCTGATATATGAAGGGCTTGTGCTGATCGATGACGACTATGAGCCCCATCCTGTGCTGGCGGAGCGCTGGGAGGCGAGCTCCGACGGCAGCAACTGGACCTTCTATCTCAAAGAAGGCCTGACCTTTCATGACGGAACGCCGCTGACCTCAGCGGACGTCGTGGCAACGATCAATGAGATCAAGCGGCTGGCGACGGAAGAGGGCGTGACCAACAGGGGCCCTTATGCCTCGCTGCGCTACCTGATCGAGAAGGCGACCGCTTCGGGTGAGCTGACGGTGGAGATCCGGACCAACCGCAAAAACTACGGCTTTTTGTTCGGCATGACTTTTCCGGTCCTTCCGGCCTCGGCCATTCAGGCGGGCAGCCCGCCCGGAACGGGGCCGTACCGCCTGGCAAAGCATGTGCCCGACAACTATATGATGCTGACCGCCAACCAGGACTGGTGGGGGGGCTCGCTTCAGATTGAAGACATCATGGCCGTATTCCACGCCGGCAACTCCGACCTGGTATCCAGCTATGAGTATAACCGCGTGGATGCCATCCTGACCCGGGCGCTCAACGCGGCGCAGTACCGCAGCGGCGTCAGCACGCTCAATATCCCCTACCGTACCAAGCAGCTGGAGACCTTGCTGTTCAGCTACCGCTCCTACGAGCTGGAGGACGCCAAGGTACGAAAGGCCATCCGTTTCGCCATCAACATCGAGTCGCTGGCAAACGGCAGCTATATGGGCATGGTGATCCGAAGCGATACGCTGATGCCCGTGGGCACCTGGATGCAGGGAGGAGTCAGCAGCACCCTGCGCCAGGATACGGCGCGGGCCAGGACCCTTCTGGCGGAAGCCGGCTGGGGCGATCCCAATGAGGGCGGCATACTGACGAAGATGATCGACGGCAAAAGAAAGGTGCTCAGCCTCAATATGGTCGTCTACGATGAAGGCAGCGACGGGGCCAGGCTGTCCACCGCCCAGCAGATCGCCATGATGCTGATGGACGTGGGCATTGAAGCGCGCGTGACCTCGCTGCCCTTTTCAGACGCGCAGGCGCGGCTGAAAGCAGGCAATTTTGATCTTGCGCTGGCCGCTTTCAATATGGACGCGGTGCCCGATCCGGGATTTCTCCTGATCAGCGGCAATACGGGCAACTATATGCGCTATAAGTCCGAGCGGATGGATCAGCTGTTCAAGGAGCTGCGCGCCACCATGGACAAGGAAATGTATATACAAAAGCTCTATGAGATCCAGGCGCAGTTTGTTGAGGACTGCCCGCTGGTCAGCCTTTATTACCGCAACGGGGCCATCATCACCCGCACCATGTTTACCAACGCGCGCGATCTGCGCGAACCGGACGTGCTGCGCGGTATCGGAGATTATTGATGTCAAAGGGAGGCGTTCATGGCATTTAAGACGATCGGCGCCGGGACGCTGCTGGCCCCCGCATCGCTTGCGATGGTCAGCTGCGCCGGGGAGGAAGACAGGCCCAACATCATCACCGTGGCCTGGCTGGGGGTGGTAAACTCAAACCCGCCGATGCTGTCCGTCTCGATACGGCCCGAGCGCCACTCCTACGGCATCATCAAGCGTTCGGGTGAGTTTGTGGTCAACTCGGTCAGCAGGGAACTGATGAAGGCCGCCGATTTTTGCGGTGTGCGATCGGGCCGGGATATGGACAAGTTTGAAGCCTGCGGGCTGCAGGCTCTGCCCGCCGACGGCATGGATCATGCCCCCTGCATCGCACAAAGCCCGATGTACCTGAGCTGCAGGCTTCGGCAGATCATTGAGCTGGGCTCGCATCATATGTTTCTGGCTGAGATTGTTTCAGTCGGCGCGCAGGGACACCTGCTGGACGATAAGGGCAAGCTGGATCTGGCGAAGGCGGAGCTGGTCGCCTACAGCCACGGGGAATATGTGCCTGTGGACCGGCCGGAGGGTTTCTTCGGCTACAGCGTAGCCAGGCCCGAAGTGCTTAAAAGAAGGATGAGAAAGTAAAGACCCCTCAATCGAGGTCGATCACCATCTGTTTGTACTCAAGCGGCGAGAGGCCCATCTTTTCGTACAAGGCGATGGCTTCCTCATTGTCCGCCTCCACATCGAGGCGGATTCTCTTTACCCGGCCTGCATAGCTTTGCTTGATAAAGCCGAAGAACTCCTTGGCCAGGCCTTTGCCGCGGTGGTCGGGGCTGATATAGACTTCTTCGACCCACAGTACCTTTCCGCCGGCTTCCTGTGAAAAAGAGTGGGCCAGC
>CAZVUU010000026.1:0-13561 GCA_964630465.1 uncultured Christensenella sp. | reverse complement strand
ATCGTCCGATAATATATAGCCCTCCAGGTAGGGGCTGCCGGCGATGATCCTGTCAAAAGTCGCCTCGATGACATGGGTGGGTATTTTCTTGATGACCGCGTCCGAGTCATAAAAAGCTTCTGCCATGAGCAGATAGTTTTGCCTGTCGGCGGGTTCGATTTTTCTGATCATATCCTTTCCTCCTTGTCGTAAAATATCCTAACATGGCTTAAGCGCCCGGTCAACGGAACCTGCTTCCATGGCCTGATTAAGAACAAACATTCGCATTTATGCTTGTGCGGCTGTTTTGGCTATGATATAATAGTATATGGTTGTGCCGAAGATACAAGAGATGATGTGAGGACGGGAATGAGAGTAGGGGTTGTTTCGCTGGGCTGCGCGAAAAACCGTGTAGATACAGAAGAAATGCTTTCTCTGCTGAGCCGGGAAGGCTATGAGCTGACCGCCAAAGCGGAGGAGGCGGAGGTGCTGGTGGTCAACACATGCGGCTTCATCACCTCGGCCAAGGAAGAATCGATCGACGCCATATTTGACATGGCGCGATATAAAGAGCGGGGCGCGTGCCGGGCCCTGGTGGTGACCGGCTGCCTGGCTCAGCGCTACGGCGAAGAGCTGATGCGGGAGATCCCTCAGATCGACGTACTCAGCGGCGTCAGCCAGTATGACACTCTGGCGGAGGCCATCTCCATCGCGCTTGACAAGGGCGAGCGGCGCATGAATACTGAACGCAAAAAGGCCTTTTTGCACTGCGGCCGCATCCTGACCACGCCCGGCTACAGCGCCTATGTGCGCATCGGCGAAGGCTGTGACAACCGCTGCGCCTACTGCGCCATCCCGCTGATCCGGGGCAGCCATCATTCCCGGGATATGGAAGACATTCTGGCAGAGATGAAGGAGCTGGCTTCCGGGGGTGTGAAGGAACAGATCCTGATCGCCCAGGACACCACCGCCTGGGGCCGCGACCTCGGCCCTTTGCGCTTGAAGGATCTGATGCGCCGCGCGGCGCAGGAAACAGAAGGGCTTGAGTGGCTGCGGGTGCTCTACTGCTACCCCGAGGGCACCGATGAGGCCCTGATCGATGAGATGGCGGCGCACGACAACATCTGCCGCTACCTTGACTTGCCCCTGCAGCATGCTTCCAAAAAGATACTCAAGGCCATGCGCCGCCGGGGTGATATCGACCGGGCGCGTGAGGTATTGATGTACGCGCGCAGCCTGGGCTTTGCCCTGCGCACCACCTTCATCGTCGGCTTCCCCGGCGAGACGGAGGAAGATTTCGAAGAGCTGATGGCCTTTTGCCGCGATGTGCGCTTTGACCGCATGGGGGCCTTCGCCTTCTCGCCGGAGGAGGATACTGCGGCTGCCCTGATGGAGGATCAGGTCCCCGAGGAGGTCAAAAAGCAGCGGCTGGATCGCCTGATGAGCCAGCAGGCCGATATCAGCCGGGAGCAGAACGAGCGGCGCGTGGGCAGTACCTGCCGCGTGCTGGTAACGGGGCGGCAGGCAGGGCTGTATACGGGCCGCTCGGCCTGGGAGGCCCCGGACGCGGACGGCCTTATCCGCTTTGAATCAAAGTCTGCGCTGAAGCCCGGCGAATTTACCGACGTCATGATCACAAAAGCCGACACCTATGATCTGACCGGCGCGGTTGTTGAGGATCTGCCGTGAACCTGCCCAACAAGCTGACGATCCTGCGGGTGATCATGATCCCGCTGTGCCTGGTGTTTGTGCTGACGGGTCATTATGTGGCGGCGGCCGCCGTCTTTGCCCTGGCGGCGCTGACCGACCTGCTGGACGGCCACCTTGCCCGCAAGCACAACCTGGTGACCAACTTCGGCAGGTTTGCGGACCCGGTGGCCGATAAGATCCTGGTGCTGGCCGTCATGATCGCGCTGCTGCACAAAGGGATGTATCCCTGGTGGGCCGTCTGCGTGGTAGCCGTCCGGGAGCTGGCGGTGGACGGCCTGCGCATGGTGGCAATCGAGCAGGGCCTGGTGATCGCGGCCGGACATCTGGGCAAGGCTAAGACCGCGGCGCAGATATTTTCCCTGCTGTCGGCTCTGCTGGCTCTGCCGCAGGGGCTGACAATGAGCCTGGCCATTTTGATGAGTGTGCTGACGGTGATATCCGGCCTTCAGTATTTTCATAGAGCTTCAAGCGTATTTCAAAACACATCAAACAAACCCGAAAGGAAACAGATAGATCATGGCAGTAAAAGATAAAAAGGCCGCGGCGGGCGCGCGGGACGAGCGGACCATGGCCCTGGACCGGGCATTGGCAGACCTGGACAAGCAGTTTGGCCGGGGCACGGTGATGAAGCTGGGCGACCAGGCGAAGATGCAGGTGGACGCCGTGCCCACCGGCTGCCTGGAGCTGGACCTGGCCTTGGGTGTCGGCGGCATTCCGCGCGGCAGGATCATCGAGGTCTTCGGGCCGGAGTCTTCCGGCAAGACCACCGTCGCCCTGCATGTGGTGGCGGAGGTTCAAAAGAAGGGCGGCATCGCGGCCTTCATCGACGCCGAGCACGCGCTGGACCCCGCCTATGCCGGGCGCCTGGGCGTCAATATCGATGAGCTCTATGTCAGCCAGCCCAATACGGGTGAGGACGCGCTGGAGATCGCTGAGGCCATGGTGCGCTCAGGCGCCATCGATCTGGTGGTCATAGACAGCGTGGCGGCCCTGGTGCCGCGCGCCGAGATCGACGGCGAGATGGGCGACAGCTTTGTTGGCCTGCAGGCCCGCATGATGAGCCAGGCCATGCGCAAGCTGGCGGGCGTCGTCTCAAAGACAAACTCCATCGCGCTGTTTATCAACCAGCTGCGCGAAAAGGTCGGCGTGATCTACGGCAGCCCCGAGGTGACCCCCGGCGGACGGGCGCTGAAGTTCTATTCCTCCGTGCGTCTGGACGTTCGCCGCGGCGAGCAGCTCAAGAGCGGCAGCGAGGTGATCGGCAACCGCACCAGGGTCAAGGTCGTCAAAAACAAGGTGGCCCCGCCCTTCAGGATGGCGGAGTTTGACCTGCTCTACGGCTACGGCATCAGCAAGGAAGGCACCCTGCTTGACATGGCCGTGGCCCGTGACATCATCCAGAAGTCCGGCTCCTGGTTCAGCTATAACGACCTGCGCATCGGCCAGGGCCGGGACAACGCCCGCAGGTTCCTGCAGGAAAACCGGGACGCGGCGGCCGAGATCGAGGCGATCATCCGCGCGGAGATCCAGCAGGCCGCAGCGCCCGAAGAGACGGAGGCCGAGGAAGAGTCGGCCGACTGATTCAAGCCAATAAGGAAACAGTGTCGTTGCTGCATTATTTGACCATATTCAATGACAAGGCAAGGATGCGGACAGATCATCTTTGACAGCAACTAAAAAGGGCAGAAAGCTTTTGCTTTCTGCCCTGAAGTTTTTTGAGTCAGCTCACATACCCTGCCCCGGCCTGCAGCGCCCGGATGTTCAGCTCCACCAGGTGGGCTTTGGGCCCTGTAAATACGCGGGCCAGCATCTTTTCAATGGTGTCGACGCGCAGCGCCCGGGTCGCCCGGATATAGGCGCCCAGCATGACCATGTTGGCCACCTTGAAGTTGCCCAGACGCCCTGCCTCTTCCATGGAGGGGATATAGTAGGCGCGCAGGTCGCTGCGGCTCACTTTTTCAAGCGCCTGAGAGGAGTTGACCAGCACCAGCGCGTCCGGCCGGCACAGGGGCTCAAAGCGCTTTAGGGAAGGGCCGTTCATGGCGATCAGCTCGTTGGGCCGGTTGACCACGGGGGAACCGACGGGCAGGCTGGACAGGACGACGGAGCAGTTGGCTGTGCCGCCGCGCATCTCCGGGCCGTAGGAAGGCACCCAAGAGACCTCGAGCCCTTCTTCCATACCGGCCTCGATCAGTGTTTTTCCCATGGACATGACGCCCTGGCCGCCGAAGCCGGCGATGATGATCTCGCGTGTCATGCCTTCTCCCCCTCCCAGTCCTTGATCAGGCCCAGCGGGTAGTACTCGCTCATGGGACCCTTGACCCATTTGCCGGCCTCCACGGGGGTCATGCCCCAGTTGGTCGGGCAGGTGGACAGCACTTCGACAAAAGTGAAGCCGATGCCCTGCATCTGCAGGGTGAGGGCTTTTTTGATGGCCTTCTTGGCGCGGTTGAGGCTGGGCATGTCGGCCACGCAGACGCGTTCGGCATAGGCCATGCCGTCCATGGTGGATAAGAGCTCTGCCATGCGCACGGGCAGGCCGTGCTCCGAACGGAGGCGGCCGTGGGATGAAGTGCTGGTTGGCTGGCCTTCCAGCGTGGTGGGGGCCATCTGCCCGCCCGTCATGCCGTAGGTGGCGTTGTTGACGAAGATGGTAGTGAACTTTTCACCGCGCATGGCCGCGTGCATGATCTCGGCGGCGCCGATGGAGGCCAGATCGCCGTCCCCCTGATAGGTGAACACGGGCATATCCGGCCGCAGGCGCTTGATGGCGGTGGCGACGGCCGGGGCGCGCCCGTGGGCGGCCTGCACAAAATCGCAGTTGATGTAGTCGCCTGCCAGCACGGAACAGCCGACGGCGCAGATGCCCACGGCTGTTTTAAGCAGGTCCATCTCCACCAGGCTTTCGGCGATCAGCTTGTGGATGATGCCGTGGTGGCAGCCGGGGCAGTAGTGGGTCGGCACGTCCTGCAGCCCTTCGCTGCGCTGATAGACGATGCGGGTTTTGGGGGCGGTGATGTTCAGATCGTTGATCATAATGCCTCCTGCTTGAGGGCTTCACGCGCGGCTTGCGCGATGTGCTCGGGTTCGGGGATCATGCCGCCGGTACGGCCGTAGAAATGAACGGGCTTTTCAAAGCGGACGGCCATGCGCACGTCGTCGACCATCTGCCCGGCGGACATTTCGACCGCCATCAGGGCCTTGACCTCCGGCTGGCGGGCAAGCTCAAGCAGGGCCTCGGAAGGCCAGGGCCACAGCGTGATGGGCCGCAAGAGGCCGACCTTCAGCCCTTCGCGCCTCAGATCACGCGCGGCAGAAAGGGCGATGCGGGCGGTGGTGCCGTAGGCGACGAAGATCAGGTCCGCCCCTTCGCAGTCGATGCTCTCATAGCGCGCTTCTTTTGAGGCGATCAGCCTGTATTTTTCCTGCAGGCGAAGGTTGAAGCGCTCGTTGTCGCCCGAATCAAGGCGCAGGGAGGTGACGAAGCGGGGCTTGCCCCCGTCGCCGCTTCCGACTGCCCAGGAGGTGTCGGGCTGAGGCTTCTTTTCCCGTTCCTTCCACAGGATGGGCTCCATCATCTGGCCGATCATGCCGTCGGCCAGGACCATCACCGGCGTACGGTACTCGTCCGCCAGGTCAAAGGCATCCTGCATCAGATCCACGGCCTCCTGCAGCCCGGCGGGCGCCAGAACAATCATGCGGCCATCGCCGTGGCCGGCGCTGCGCGTGGCCTGGTAATAGTCGGCCTGCCCGGGTTGGATGGTGCCCAGGCCCGGCCCGCCGCGCATCATGTTGACGATGACGCCGGGCAGTTCCGCGCCCACCATGTAGCTCAGCCCCTCCTGCTTTAAGCTGATGCCGGGGGAAGAGGAGGAGGTCATGGCCCGCTCGCCGAGGGAGGAGGCGCCGTAGACCATGTTGATGGCGGCTATTTCGCTCTCCGCCTGCACGAACACGCCGCCCGTCTCGGGCATACGGCGGCTCATGTATTCGGGGATCTCGTTCTGAGGGGTGATGGGGTAGCCGAAGTAGGCACGGCAGCCCGCGCGGATGGCCGCCTCGGCGATGGCTTCATTGCCCTTCCACAGCTCTTTTTTTATTTCCGCTGCCATATTACTTGCCCTCCACGATGCGTTCAACCGTGATTACCGAGTCCGGGCAGATGCGCGCGCAGTTCCCGCAGGCGATGCACTGATCCTGGTCGATGATGCCGCAGGGGTGGTAGCCCTTGATGTTGGTGATGCTTTCGTCCAGCCGCAGGATCTGTTTGGGGCAGACGGACACGCACAGACCGCAGCCCTTGCAGCGGTCGAGGTTGAAAGTGACGATTCCTTTCATTCGGCTCTCCTTATATATAACGATTATATTCGTGTGACGGAATAAGTTTTGGGCTGCTCGGCATCCATCAGGTAACGCCGGCCGCCTTCGTAAAGCGCCGCCAGCTCATCCTCGCCGGGGTAGACCTTGACCGGCGCGATCCAGCTGAGGCGTGCCGCGATGGAAGAGGTGATCAGCTCACTGTAGCACAGCCCGCCGGTGAGGAGGATCATCTCCGGCCGGCTGCCTAAGGCTGCCGCCATCGCGCCTGCTGCCTTCGCGACATTATAGCACATAGAGTCTATTATCAGACGAATGCCTGGTTCGTGTTCATATTTCTGCAGGAGGGCGGGGACATCGTTGGTCCCGAAGTAGGATTGCAGGCCGCCGTGACGGTAGAGGGCTTCGTAGGTCTTTTTGGTATCGCCCTCAAACTGTTCGCACAGGCGCAGCACGCTCAGGCTGCTGAGGCCGCCCGCCCGCTCGGGCGTAAAGGGGCCTTCGCCCTCCACGGCATTGTTGACATCGATGGCGCGCAGCCTGTCATAGGCGCCTATGCTGAAGCCGCCGCCCAGATGCGCGACGACAAAGCTGTGCAGGAGAGGGTCAATGCCGGCCTCTTCACAGTACAGGCGGATGACCCGTTTGGCGTTGAGCGCGTGAAAGGCACAGCTGCGCGTAATGCCCGCATAGCCCGATACCCGGGCCAGGGGGCTCAGCTCATCGGTGACGGGCGCGTCGACAAATATGGCCGGGATGCTGTGCGTCCGCTGCCATTCGCCCGCAATGACCAGGCCGAGGTTGGCCGCGTGCGTACCGAAGCGGCCGCTGGCGGCATCGTCCATGACCTCTTCGTCCACGCGGTAGATGCCGCCTTCCACGGGCCGGATCAGGCCGCCGCGGGCGGCGATCAGTGAAAAGGAGGAAAGCGGATGGCCTTGTTGCGACAGCCACCGCTCGATGAGATGCTTTCGGTATTCCTTTTGCGCCATGATCCCCTCAAAAGGGGCCAGCTCTTCCCGGCTGTGGCGCAGGGTATGCGTGAGGGGAGAATTCCTGTCATCAAATACGCCCAGCTTGGTGGAGGTGGAGCCCAAATTGACGGCCAATATCTTCATACTGAGGTCCTCAAATACATATCAATGTGCGCTGCCTGTGGCAGCCCGTCTCCGTGTTCTTTTCTATCCGCCTACACAATAATGTATCCGGGGTAAAAATGCAATATAAAAACATTTTTTTCAGCGCCTTGTAAACCCCCGGTGCAGAGGATATAATGTGACCACAATCAACATATTGGAGGCGCCTATGGGGGATTTCAAGGTTTTTGATTACATGGAAAAGTACCGGTATGAGCAGGTGATCCATTTTTATGATGCTTCAACGGGGCTCAAGGGCATTACAGTCATTCACAACACCTTTCTGGGGCCCGCGCTTGGCGGAACGCGCATGTGGAACTACTCAAGCGAAGAGGACGCGCTGATCGACTGCCTGCGGCTGGCCCGCGGCATGAGCTACAAGGCGGCTGCCTCCGGCCTCAACCTTGGCGGCGGCAAGACGGTGCTGATCGGCAACGCGGCCACGATGAAGTCAGAGGCCTATTTCAGGGCGCTGGGCCGCTTTGTGCAGAGCCTGAACGGCCGCTACATCACGGCGGAGGATGTCAACACCTCCACCCGCGACATGAGCTATGTGGCCATGGAGACCGATCATGTCGTCGGCCTGGAAGGGAAGAGCGGCAATCCCTCGCCGGTGACGGCCCTGGGGATCTTCCACGGCATCAAAGCAGGCCTGATGCACAAATTCGGCAACGCGGATATCGAAAACTACAGCTATGCCGTGCAGGGCGCGGGCCAGACAGGCTATTACCTGATCGGCTACCTGCTGGAGGCAGGGGCCAAGCGCGTGTGCTTCACCGAGCTGAGCGACAGACACATCGAGCGCATGCGGCGCGAGCACCCCAGGGTGAGCTTTGTCGCGCCCGAAGAGATCTACAGCCAGGATGTGGATGTGTTCGTCCCCTGCGCGCTGGGCGGTGTCATCAACACCGAAACCATCGAGAAGCTGCGTGCGCCCATCATCGCGGGCTCTGCCAACAACGTGCTGCTGGATGAAGACCTGCACGGCAGGATGCTGATGGACCGCGGCATCGTCTACTGCCCGGATTTTGTGATCAACGCGGGCGGACTGATCAATGTCTACCATGAGCTGAGCGGCTATCAGCGTGAGCGGGCTTTGAACGATACCTCGAAAATATACGACCGCCTGCTTGAGATCCTGGCCATCGCCGACAAGGAAGGTGTGCCCAGCCAGCAGGCCGCCAAGATATTCGCCGAGCAGCGCATGGAGGCGGTCAGGCAGGTGCGGGGGAACTATATTCCGAGGTAAGGGATATAAAACGGGAGGACAAGCTCCGGACTATGCCGCTCAAAGGGGGCAGAATGATATCATTCTTTGACCACGAAAAGGTGCAGCGCATCATCGACAGCTTTTATATGGTCAGCGGTATTCATTCGGCCGTTTTTGACGAGAACGGCCGCGGCATCGCCTGGAGCCGGAACAAGGAGCGTTCTGCCCTGTGCGATCTGCTGCGCCGCATCCCCGCGTTTGAGCAGCAGTGCATCCGATGCGATCGTCTGGCTTGCCTGCGCTGCAAGCAGACGGGGCAGGGCCAGCAGTACCGCTGCCACATCGGGCTTGAAGAGTTCGCTGTGCCGATCAGGTCCGACAACAACCTGATCATCGGCTACATCATATCGGGGCAGCTGATCCCCTACGGGCGCAGAGATGAGACCCTGCCCCTGGTCGTTGAAAACTGCCTGAAATACGGCGTGGAAGAAACGGTCATCATTGAGGCCTATCACCGGCACCGGGAGGTCGAGCCCCCGGTGCTTGACGCCGCGTTTGAAATTCTCCGGGCCTGCACCGCGCACGTCTGGATGAGTCGCGCGGCATCGGTCAATGAAGGCAGCATGGCCTACCGGATATCAGCATATATCAATGAGCACCCGTCGGAGGATCTGTCGACCGACGCGCTGTGCGAAGCGCTTTGCGCCAGCCGCTCCCGGCTGAACAGGCTGGCGCGCGAGTGCTTTGGCATGAGCCTGCAAAGCTATGTCAGCAAGCTGAGGATCGACAAGGCCAGGCATCTGCTGGAGAGCACGGACTGGCTGATCGGCCGCGTGGCGGCTGAGGTGGGAATTCCCGATTACAACTATTTCACAAAAGTCTTTAAAAGACATCAGGGCTGCACGCCCAGCGAGTACAGGAAGATGCTCCTTCTGCGCGCCTGACGGGGCACAGACGTGTAAAATAGAAGGCAATTGAATCAACATTTCTAATTTAGGCCGGATGGATGCTATCATTCGGCTGAAAACACCTTATCATGGACATATAAGCGAAGTGACAGTCCCCGACAACGAAAGAGTTCTTCGGCGCTTTGATATGCAGCATACATGCTTTTGTTTCCGCTCCTTCAGCAGATGAGTCGGGGCCATCTGACAAGGGCCTTGTGTCCGACCGACAGCAAAGAGGATTTGACATGAAAAAAGCCACCATGAAGCTGGACCGTTCCTACATCATCGATCAGATCGACCCGCGCATTTACGGATCGTTCATTGAGCACCTGGGGCGCGCCGTGTACGGCGGCATCTATGAGCCGGGGCATCCCGCGGCTGACAAAAACGGCTTCCGCCGCGATGTGATCGACCTGGTAAAGCAGCTTGGCGTGCCCGTGACGCGCTACCCGGGCGGCAACTTTGTATCGGGCTTTGACTGGGAGGATTCGATCGGGCCGCGCGACCAAAGGCGGCAGAGGCTGGACCTGGCCTGGTTTACCACGGAGACCAACGAGGTCGGCCTGCACGAGTTCATGGAGTGGTGCAGGCAGGCCAATACCGAGTGCATGTACGCCGTCAACCTGGGCACCCGGGGCGTTGACGCGGCCCGTTCGGTGGTGGAGTACGCCAACCACCCCGGCGGCAGCTACTGGAGCGACCTGCGCAAAAAGAACGGCGCAGAGGAGCCCTTCGGCATCAAGCTGTGGTGCCTGGGCAATGAGATGGACGGCCCCTGGCAGATCAGCCATAAGACGGCCACCGAATACGGGCGCGTCGCCAACGAAGCGGCCAAGGTGATGAAGTGGGTGGACCCCACGATCGAGCTGGTGGCTTGCGGCAGCTCTTCCTCTCAGATGAAGACCTTCGGCGACTGGGAGCTTGAGATGCTTGACGAGTGCTACGACAATGTGGATTATGTTTCGCTTCACCGCTACTACGGCAACCCCACCAACGATACGCCGGGTTTCCTGGCCCGCTCGATGGATATGGATGACTTTATCAAGACCGTCGCCGCCATCTGCGACGCCGTCGGCGGCAAGAAGCACTCAAAGAAGAAGCTGCAGCTCTCCTTTGACGAGTGGAACGTGTGGTACCACAGCAATGAGCAGGACAAGGAGATCTGGAAACGGGACAAGTGGGGCCGCGCGCTGCCGCTGCTTGAGGATATCTACAACTTTGAAGACGCGCTGCTGGTCGGCTCCATGCTGATCACCTTCCTGCGCAACGCCGACCGGGTGAAGATCGCCTGCATGGCGCAGCTGGTCAACGTGATCGCCCCGATCATGACGCGCAACGGCGGCGGCGCCTGGGCGCAGACCATCTACTGGCCCCTGATGCAGGCCAGCCGCTACGGCCGGGGCGAGGCCCTGCGGACCATCGTGGATTCGCCCGTCTATGACTGTGAGGATTATGAGGGCGTGCCCGAGCTTGACGCGACGGCGACCGTGGACGAAGAGGGCCATGTCACCATCTTTGCCGTCAACAGGAATATGGGGGAGGATATCAGCCTGAACGTCGACCTTCGCTCCTTCCCGGGGCTGAGTCGGGTGGAGCACAGCCTGCTGCACCATGATGATGTGAAGGCCGTCAACACAGAGGAGAATCCTGATGAAGTGAAGCCCGCGGCCGGTCCCGGCGGCAAACTCGACAATGGGTACCTGAACATCACTGTCCCCGCGCTGAGCTGGAACGTGATCCGCATAGTAAAATAAGCTTTGAGGAGAAATACGATGATCGAGATGAAACAGTATGAGTTCTGGTTCTGCGTCGGGTCGCAGGATCTGTACGGCGACGAGTGTCTGAGAAACGTGGCGGAGCATGCCCGCATCATGACGGAGCGCGTCAACGCCTCGGGTCTGCTGCCCTTCCCGCTGGTACTGAAGCCCACGCTGCTGACCAGCGCGATGATCCGCGCAACGCTGAACGAGGCCAACGCGGATGAGAACTGCGCGGGCGTGATCACCTGGATGCATACCTTCTCGCCCGCCAAATCCTGGATCGCGGGCCTGCAGGAGCTGCGCAAGCCCCTGATGCACCTGCTGACCCAGTTCAACCGTGAGATCCCCTACGAAGAGATCGACATGGACTTCATGAACGAAAACCAGTCCGCCCACGGTGACAGGGAATACGGCCATGTGGTCACCCGCCTTGGCATCGAGCGCAAGCTGATCGCGGGCTACTGGGAGGATGAGAAGGTACTGTCGCGTGTGGCCTCCTGGATGCGCACCGCCATCGGCGTGGTGGAAAGCCGGAAACTGCGTGTGCTACGCATGGCCGACAACATGCGCAATGTGGCCGTCACCGAGGGCGACAAGGTGGAAGCCCAGCAGGTCTTCGGCTGGGAGGTGGACGCCTATCCCTCCTCAGAGATCGCCCACGCCGTGCGCGATGTTGCCCCGAATGATGTCAATGCCCTGGTAGATGAATACTACGAGCGCTACACTATTTTGCTTGACGGGCGTGACCCCGGTGAGTTCCGCCGGCATGTGGCGGTGCAGGCGCAGATCGAGATCGGCATCGAGCGCTTTTTGAAGGAAAAGAACTACCACGCCGTCGTCACCCACTTTGATGACCTGGAGGGCCTGCAGCAGCTGCCCGGACTGGCCATCCAAAGGCTGGAGGAAAAGGGCTACGGCTTCGGCGCGGAGGGCGACTGGAAGACGGCCGCCATGGTGCGCCTGATGAAGCTGATGACCGCCGGCATGAAGGATCAAAAGGGCACCTCGATGCTGGAAGACTATACCTACAACCTGGTGCCCGGCAAGGAGGGCATCCTGCAGGCGCACATGCTGGAAATCTGCCCGACCCTGGCAGACGGCCCGATTTCCATCCGCTGCCAGCCCCTGTCCATGGGCAGGCGTGAGGACCCGGCCCGCCTGGTGTTCACCTCCAAGACCGGCCCCGGCATCGCCACCTCGCTGATCGACCTGGGCACCCGCTTCCGCCTGGTCATCCAAGAAGTGGACTGCAAGAAGAACGAGCGCCCCATGCCCAAGCTGCCCGTGGCGACAGCCTTCTGGACGCCCCGGCCCGACTTTTACACCGGCATCGAGGCCTGGGTGCTGACCGGCGGCGCGCATCACTCCTCCTTCAGCTTTGACCTGAGCGCCGAGCAGATGGCGGACTGGGCGGCCTATATGGGCATCGAGGCCGTGGTGCTGGATGGCAGCACGACCATCCGCGATCTCAAGCGCGATCTGGCGCTAGGCATGCTGATCTATCGGTGAGCATGATGACAGACAGAGTGAATGAGACCGATACCGCCCGCCTGATCGAGGCGGGGGAAGCCTTCCTCGGCATTGAGTTTGGCTCCACCCGCATCAAGGCGGTGCTGATCGGCCCCGACTTCAAGCCCCTGGCGGTCGGCACGCACAGCTGGGAAAACCGCTTTGAAAATGACTACTGGACCTATGCCCCGGAGGACGTGATCCTGGGCATGCAGTCGGCCTATGCCCGGCTGAAGCGGGAGGTGAAGGATCGTTGCGGCGTAGTTTTGCGCGGCCTGTCCGGCCTCGGCATCTCCGCCATGATGCACGGCTACCTGCCCTTTGACGCACAGGGCCGCCAGCTGGCCGCCTTCCGCACCTGGCGCAACACCAGCACCGGGGAGGCGGCAGCCAGGCTGTCGGAGCTGTTTGACTTCAACATCCCCCAGCGCTGGAGCATCGCGCACCTGTATCAGGCGATGCTGAACCGGGAGGCGCATGTCAGGGACATTGCCTTTTTGACCACGCTGGCGGGCTTTGTCCATTACAGATTGACAGGAGAGAAGGTGCTGGGCGCGGGAGAAGCCTCCGGCATGTTCCCGCTGGATCAGGAGAGCAGGAGCTATGACGCGAAGAAGCTTGCTCTGTTTACCGGTCTGCCCGAGTGTGCCGAGCTGCAGGCTGATTTGGCCTCCATTCTGCCAAGAGTGCTGAAGGCAGGCGATCCGGCCGGCCGGCTGAGCAAAGAAGGCGCCGCGCTGCTTGACCCCAAAGGGGATCTTTCGGATGGCATTCCGCTCTGCCCGCCCGAAGGCGACGCAGGCACCGGCATGGTGGCCACCAACAGCATCGCGGCGCGCACGGGCAATGTGTCCGCCGGCACCTCCATCTTCCTGATGGCCGTGCTGGAGAGGCCGCTGTCGCGCCCCTACCCCGAGATCGACATCGTGGCCACGCCCGACGGCCTGCCGGTGGCGATGGTGCACTGCAACAACTGCACGACCGACCTCAACG
>CAZVUU010000025.1:0-24015 GCA_964630465.1 uncultured Christensenella sp. | reverse complement strand
GGGCACCGCCATCCTGTACGCAAGCCTGAACAGGTAAAGGAAAACGGATAAAACGCAGGAGCTTCCTCGATATCGGAAGCTCCTGTTTTTATCGGGTGTATGAATTTTTGCACTCTATATCTTGCGCTTTGTTCCGCCGTTATATGACTTCCAGGTAATCCTTGTCCGGCAGCGCGGGGAAGGGCGCCGTCGGCAGGGTCTGATACCAGTAAGCTACGGAGGCGATGTCATCCTGCAGGGGCAGATAGCGGCCGCCTTCGCGCCAGCCGAGGGCCTGGATGGTGACTTTCAGGTCCTCTTCAAAGCAGACGGGGTCGGTGATATGCCAGCGGTACATGCCGAAGCGGAGCTGGCTTTGGTACAGCGCGTCCGGCGTGATCACCTGATGCAGGCCCGCGTAAGGGGTGGTGAAGGCCAGGTACTGCTTGCGGGTCTTAGGGTCTTCAAAGTTGTAGGAGCCGCAGAAGTAGTCCTCCGTCCCCGTGCCGCAGATGGTGGGGTATTCCCGGTCGCCGTCCATATAGAACTTGATCTCGCCCTCGCCCCACCAGCCGCGGTTATTGACGCCCCAGGCCATGTAGGTGCCTACATACTTGCCCCGGCCTCGCACCCCTTCCAGGATGGTGTGAACGCTTTTATAGGGCAGGGGGTTGACGCGGCGGAACTGCGCGTGGAAGAGGGCCTCGCTGTCATCCACCTCGCACAGGCAGTAGTCGATTTGGTAGTAGATGGTCATGAGCTCGTCGCCGATGTTGGTGAGGGTCATTTTCGCGTTTTTGCGAAAGGGCATCGGCCAGTAGCAGTTGAAGGCGCTGCCGGGGTTGACGCAGACGGCCAGCGAGCTCAGCTGCGCATATTCATTCCAGCCCATGGCGAAGAAATCGCCCACCGGGCACTCGACGCTGGGCTGTTCCTGGCCGTCCCAGTACATGCGCAGGATGCTGTTGCGCCAGCGGCCTGTCGGGGTCATCCAGATGTGCTGGATCTTGCCGCTGCCCGTGATGTCGGCCAGCACGCGCGTTTCGCCCGGCTGCACCACAAAATAGGGGTTTACCTTCCAGCCCGTGCCCAGATCGCGCGCGGCGTTTCGGGCCGTTCCCTCTTCAAGCGGGCAGCGCCCGCCCATGCCCTTTTCGCCCGTGATGTTCTCGGGGCTGATGGAGCGTGTGATGTGGTTTTGAAGCTGACTGATGTGATCGATGCTCATCCTTGTACTCTCCTATGCTTTTGATGGATGGCGCGCCCGCGCGAGCCGGGAACAGAGGCCGTAACAGACATGACATGGATGTCATATTTATGCCTATCATAGGTAGAAAAGGCAGCAAAATCAAGGATTAACGAAACCGGTTATGGTCTGAATATATGTTACTAAAATGTGCCCTATCACAGTGCCCTATTTTATGACACAGAGGTGCTTGAGCTGAGATAATAATTTTGTTATAATACTTAAAGGGGAATGAATGTTCGCGAAGCGGGAGGAAATAATATGGCAGGCTCTCTGACTAATTACAGCGAAAATACCTTTGAGAATATCAAGCATTTAGATGAAGAAGGAGTCGAATTCTGGTATGCCAGAGAACTACAGATTGCTTTAGAGTACACAAAGTGGACACATTTCAGCTCAGTTATTTTCAAGGCAAAAGATGCGTGTAGGAACAGCGGCAATGAAATTGCGGACCATTTTGCCGACGTCGGCAAAATGGTTGCTTTGGGATCGGAAGCTTATAGAGAAATTGAAGACATCATGCTTTCCCGCTATGCTTGTTACTTGATTGTTCAAAACGGCGATTCTCGAAAAAGAGTGATCGCAGTGGGTCAGACTTATTTTGCTATTAAAACTCGTCAACAGGAGCTTTCAGAGAACTATGAACAGCTTAGCGAAGACCAAAAACGCCTGGCTATCAGACGTGAGATGGCTGAACATAATAAGTCACTCGCAGAAGCGGCGCAGCTAGCGGGTGTAGAAACTCCCAAAGAATATGCTATCTTCCAGAATCAAGGATATAAAGGTCTGTATGGCGGCTTGGGAGCCAAGGAAATTCATGTCCGTAAAGGGTTGAAGAAAAGTCAACAGATTCTTGACCATATGGGGTCTACTGAGTTAGCCGCTAATTTGTTTCGTGCTACTCAGACGGATGAGAAACTACGAAGGGAGCAGATACGAGGAAAACAGGCAGCAAATAGTACTCATTTTGAAGTAGGCAAAAAAGTTAGACAGACGATTCATGATTTGGGTGGAACCATGCCTGAGAAACTACCCACACCTGAAAAGAGCGTGTCACAAATATCTAATGAACAAAAACATCTTAGAGAAAAGAAAGAGTAAATGGATCAATTCAAACTGGTATCCGACTACTCGCCCAAGGGCGACCAGCCCCAGGCAGTCGAGGCGCTGGTGGAAGGCTTTGACAAGGGCATGAAGGCCCAGACCCTGCTGGGCGTCACCGGATCGGGCAAGACCTTCACGATGGCCTCCGTCATCGAAAAGGTGCAGAGGCCTACCCTGGTCATCGCCCACAACAAGACGCTGGCGGCGCAGCTGTGCAGTGAGTTCCGCGCCTTTTTTCCCGACAGCGCGGTAGAGTACTTTGTCAGCTACTACGATTATTACCAGCCGGAGGCCTATATCGCTTCCAGCGATACCTATATAGAGAAGGACGCGTCCATCAACGATGAGATCGACCGCCTGCGGCACTCGGCCACGGCGGCGCTGCGCGAGCGGCGGGATGTGATCATCGTGGCGTCGGTGTCCTGCATCTACTCGATGGGTGACCCCAGAGAGTATGCCGGGCATATGATCTCCCTGCGGCCGGGCATGCGCATGACACGCGAAGCCCTGGCGGAGCGGCTGGTCAGCGTGCAGTACGAGCGCAACGACATCGGCTTTTCACGCGGCATGTTCCGCGTGCGCGGCGATGTGGTGGAGATCATCCCCGCGGGCAGCCGGGAAAACGGCGTGCGGGTCGAGTTTTTCGGCGACGAGATCGAGCGGGTGAGTGAGTTTGAGATCACCACCGGCCACGCCATCCGCGCGGTCAATCACTATGCCGTATTCCCGGCCACGCACTACGCGACGGGCGTTGAGGGGCAGGAAGAGCAGATCGCCCAGATAGAGCGCGATCTGAAGGAGCGAGTCGCGTACTTTGAGGGGGAAAACCTCTTGCTGGAGGCCCAGCGCATCGCCCAGCGCACCCGCTACGACATCGAGATGCTGAGGGAGATCGGCTTTTGCACCGGCATCGAAAACTACAGCCGCTATTTTGACGGCCGCCGGCCCGGCGATCCGCCTTTTTCGCTGCTGGACTATTTTCCGGATGACTTCATCTGTTTCATCGACGAAAGCCATGTGACCATTCCCCAGATACGCGGCATGTACGCGGGTGACCGCGCGCGCAAGAATACCCTGGTGGAATACGGCTTCCGCCTGCCCTCTGCCTTTGACAACCGCCCTTTGATGTTTGATGAGTTTGAAGAGCGCATCAGGCAGGTGGCCTTTGTGTCGGCCACGCCGGGACCTTACGAAGCCGAACACGCCGAGCAGGTGGTGGAGCAGATCATTCGCCCGACCGGCCTGATCGACCCAGAGATCGAGGTGCGGCCGGCCACCGGCCAGGTGGATGACCTGCTGGGCGAGCTGCGCCAGGTGGTCGGCCGGGGCCAGCGCGTTCTGGTGACCACGCTGACCAAACAGATGGCCGAGCGCCTGACCGACTACCTGCGGGAAAACGGCATGCGCGTGCGCTACCTGCACTCGGAGATCAAGACCATGGAGCGCATGGTGTTGATACGCGACCTCAGACTGGGCCTATATGATGTATTGGTGGGGATAAACCTCCTCAGAGAGGGTTTGGACCTGCCTGAAGTGTCACTGGTGGCTATTTTAGACGCCGACAAGGAAGGTTTTCTGCGCAGCGAGACCAGCCTGGTGCAGACCATCGGCCGCGCCGCGCGCAACACCGACGGGCGGGTCATTATGTATGCCGACCGGCCGACCGACAGCATGATGCGCGCCATCCGGGAGACCACGCGCCGCCGGGATATCCAGCGCGCCTACAACGAAAAACACGGCATTACGCCCGAGAGTATCAATTCAGCCGTGCGCGCCCTCATTGAGATCGCCGTGGAGACGGAGGAGCGCTACGGAGACAGCCTGTCCGAGGAAGATAAGCAGGAGCTGATCCGGGCGCTGGAAGACAAGATGCTCTCAGCCGCGGGCGACCTTGACTTTGAAAAGGCGGCGGGCTACCGCGATGAGCTCTTCAAGCTGCAGGGCAAGGCGCCCATCGAAAAGGAGCAGCCCCAGCCCCTGCGTCGGAGAAGGAGCACGAGGCACCCGAAGGTCAGATAGAGTTAAGCATACAAAAGGCCGGAGAAACTTTCGCTTCTCCGGCCTTTTGTATTCTGCAGTCAGGGCAGCGTCGTCCGCATCCACATGATGTTATAGATCGGGAAGAACTGGCTCATCGCGAAATAGAAGGACCGGTCCTCGTCTTCGACGTACTTGGGCAACATATAGGCGCCGTACAGGGCGGGGTAGTCGATGCCCTTGGCCAGTGTGTATTCGTCGCCGAATTCACCCCAGGGGGTGAGGCCCTCGCGCATGACGATGGCGGCCTTTTTTTCATTGAGATAGGTGATGATGAAGTTGCCCAGGTATTCGTTATAGATCACCGAGATTTCACCGACCGGGGCCTGGATGACCAGGGCGGCTTTCTCAATGCCTTCGGGCCCTTGAAGCCAGAGGGGACCGCCATCTTCATCCGGGCCGATGTAGTAGCTGTAAGCGCTGAAGTCTTCCAGCCGGTCGGCAGGTGCCTTCATCAGGTATACGCCGCCGAAACGGCCTGCGGGGATGCCCCAGATGTACATGGTGTCACCCACTTGAGCGTTGGCGGTCTGGATAAAGCCGCTGTCACCCGGCCACTGCACATCGCTGAGCTTTTGCCAGGTTTCTCCCAGATCCTCCGATACCGCAAGGCCGCCGTGGTTGGCTGTCCATTGCCCCGCGGCGCCCCAAAAGCGGACGCTCATATAGATGCAATAGAGCTTGCCGTCCGCCGAAAACAGGTTGGTGGGGATGACGGTCATCTCCTTGTAATCGACCTTCAGGCTGCGCAGCAGCTCCTTGGCCGTTCCCCGCTTGTCGGTGACGGCGCCCGTGATGGTCAGCCCGTCCGAGGGGTCCTCGTCCTCCATGATAAACAGCACATTGCTGCGCCAGTTGGCGTGAGTTTCGCTGGCGAAGGTATCGCCGCCGAACATGTAGACTTTGCCGTCCAGCTCGGCCATGCTGCCCAGATCCGTGCCCCATACGCCGAAGCGCGACTGGGTTTTGTTCTCAGTCTCTTCGCCTGTGATCTGGGCGATCTTTTCGGTGGCCAGCCCCTTCAGATCATGCAGCGCCCATTGCTTGCCGGGCAGCTCCGCCAGCGCCGCATCCTCGCCCAGGGGCGGGATATCGCCGGCCAGCGCGGGAGCCGCGCATAATAGGAGGCTCAGCAGCAGCGTGATCAGCTTTGTCATAGGCCCGGTTCCTCAGGGCGCTGCCAGCGCAGGGCTTCCTCGTCGATCGGCAGGCGCTTGTCAGCCGGCGGCATGGGGGCAAAGGGCTTGTGAGGCTCCTGCTGATACCAGTAGGCCGTGGTGCTCCAGTCGTCGCTGCGGTTGTTGTTGTGGCCGTGCTCGATGGTCACGCGGATGTCCTTGTCAAAGCAGATCGGGTCCCGGACATGGTAGCGGTAATAGGTGATCTTGCCTTTCCAGTTCTCCTTGCCGCCCAGGATGATGCCGTGGTAGGGGGCGCTGTACTCCTGCTGGGGGCACCAGGCCATGTTGACATAGTCCTCCGTGCCTGTGCCGTGCAGACCGGGCGGCCACTTTTCGCCGTCGATGAAGATCATGTCGTCGCCCTCGCCCGGCCAGTCCCACAGATTGCTCTCGCGCAGGTTGTGGATGTTGATGTTGCAGCCGACGTATTGTCCCTTGCCCTCCGCTTCCAGGACCACATAATTGCCGTCGCCCGAGGTGTTTTCGCCGCCGAAGCACCAGGCGCGGTTATCGCCCTTGTCATCGATGCCTCCGGTGGGGCATTCCCGGTGCCAGCTCGCGTGGAAGTAAAGGGCCTCTTCGGGCAGCTTGATGTCCGATTCGTAGTCGATATAAAAATAAGTCAGCAGCGGCAGGCTGCCCTGGTTTTCCACCTCGATGCGGGCGCTTTTGTGAAAGGGCATCGGGAACCAGCAGTTGAAGCCCCGCCCGTTTTCAGGGCTCATCTGCAGGGGTTCGGAGACAAAGTTTTTGCTCATCGCGTGGCCCATGCCGAAGAAGTCGCCGATGGGCACTTCCACGCTGGGCTCTGTCTCGCCGTCCCAGTACATGCGCAGAAGGGAGCGGCGCAGGAAGTGCTCCTCGTCCTTGGGATCGTTCATCAGGGTCATCCAGATGTGGGTGATGCAGCCGGGGCCTTGAATATCCGCCAGCACTGCCGTCTCACCGGGCTGCACATGCCAGCGGTCGTCGTTGCCGCCGGTGGTGTCATAGCTGGATACGCGCCGGCGCCTGGCCGGGCGGGGCAGGTAGAGGTTGGAGAGTTCAGGGGAAAAATAGCTGTTCATACGATACTCCTGTCCATGGTATTATTTGATGCCCGAAATCATCAGGCCCCTGACGATGTAGCGCTGGAAGATCAAAAAGAGGATGACGGGCGGCAGAGCCGCCAGCAGAGAGCCCGCCAGCACCACGCCGTAGTTGTTGGCATATACATTGTTGTAGGAGCGTATCACCTGCATGACCTGCACATACTTCTGATTGGTCACGGTCATCGCGGGCCATAAAAAGCTGTTCCAGTAGCCCAGAAAGGCGCCCGTGCCCATGATGACGTAAGGGGATTTTGCGTTGGGGATGAAGATGCTCAGGAAGATGCGAAAGCGGCCGGCCCCGTCGATCAGCGCGGCTTCTTCCGTCGCCATGGGCATGTTGAGAAAGAACTGCCTGAAAAAGAAGATGGAATAGGCGCTGGCCAGGCCCGGCAGGATCAGCACCCAGTAGCTGTCAAGCAGGCCCAGGTTATTGACCACCACGAAGCTGGTGACCAGGATGGTCAGCCCGGGGATATACATCGACAGGATGGTCAGCCGCCATAAAAAGCGCTTGAAGCTGAAGTCGATGCGCGCGTAGGCATAGCCGGCCATGGAGTTGATGGTGACGGAGGCCAGTGCCGACGAGACCGAGACGAAGGCGGTCGAACGCATGGACAGCCAGAAGGGGTATGTCCTGTCCTCGGCCAGCTTGGTGAAGTTGTCGCGGATCCACTCTGCCGGCAAAAAGCGCAGAGGGTTGGCGCGCAGCACCTCTTTGCCCTCCTTGAAGGATGAGACAAACATCCACAGCAGCGGAAATACCGAGATCAGCGTCACGATGATGGCGATGAGGGTGAAGACGGTCCTGCCGGCATGCCTCATTTTTCGCCGCTTGATCGATTGTTGCGTCATGCCATCCTCCTCACTCATCCTGCGACTTCTGCGAGCCGATCACGGTAAACACCAGGCTGTTGAGCGTGCCGATGACGATCATCAGCAGTAGCGCCGCCGAGATGGTGTAACCCAGGGAGAAGTCCGCGCTTTTGAAGTTGTTGTACACAAAGACCATCGGGGTCAGCGTACTGTTGACAGGCCCCGCGCCGCCGCTGCCGCCGAACATCATGTAGGGCAGGTCGAACATCTGCAGCGTGCCCGTCATCAGGTTGATCAAAATGAGGATGAAGGTATTTTTCATGGAGGGCAGGGTGATGTAGATCAGCTGTTTGAAGCGTGTGGCGCCGTCGACCTCCGCAGCCTCATAGTAGCTTTGCGGGATGTTCTGCAGTCCCGCGAACATGATCAGTGAGTTGTAGCCAAAGCTCATCCAGATAGCCGTGACCGAGATGGCCAGCTTGGACAGGCCCGGATCGGCCAGAAAGCCGACGCGCTTATAGCCCATCTGGCGGATGATCCAGTTGAGGATGCCGCCTTGATAGTGAAAGA
This sequence comes from uncultured Christensenella sp., assembly GCA_964630465.1. Classification (GTDB taxonomy): domain Bacteria; phylum Bacillota; class Clostridia; order Christensenellales; family Aristaeellaceae; genus UBA1038. The sequence goes on along the minus strand of CAZVUU010000025.1, from coordinate 15,994 downwards.
TAAACAGGAAGATCACGCTGGCCACCACCCCGGAGATGACGGTGGGAATATAGATGGCCGTCTTGATCAGGGCGCCGGCGCGCTGATGCATGCCTCGCAGAACATGGGCGAATAAAAAAGACAGTATGAACTGGGCCGGCACGATCAGCAGGACGAAGCCTATCATATTTTCAAGCGATTTTCGAAACAGGCTGTTGCCCAGCACCATGCGGAAGTTTTCAAGCCCGATAAACTCCGATGCCTGATACAGCTTCCAGTTGGTCAGGCTTTTTTCAAGCGCCATAAACAGAGGGGTAAAGACAAAAACACCCAGCATGATCAGCGAAGGAATGATCATCAGATAGGCTGTGATGTGATCGCTGCGCCTGAGGGATGACAGGCCGGCTGCCTTGGTTCTGGCCATACGCGCGCCTCCTTCAAGAAAGGTGATGAGCCGGAGGAGAACAGAGTATCTGTTCTCCCCCGGCGGATGGTCGGTTTATTGAGGTCTGGTCAGGTTGCTGTTTTGGATAAAGGTGTTGATCTCATCCGCGGCGGTCGCCAGGGCTTCCTCTGCCGGTACATTGTTGATGACCACTTCGTTCATCGCGGCCAGCAGGAAGGAAGACACCTCCCAGGGATAGGTGGGCTCGGAGATGCCGTAGGGGATGATATCGCTGGCTACGGTCTGCATCCACTCATCTTCACCGGCGTCCGTGTTGTCGATCAGCCACTGATCGACGGACTTGCGCACGGCGTACTTGGAGAAGCGGGCAGCCTCAAAGAAGGCGGCGGGGCGGGCGGGGTCATCGGCCAGGATCCAGTTGATAAACTCGGCCGCGGCTTCGGGGTGGGCTGATTTCGCGTCGATCTGGTAGGTCCAGCCGCCCATGGTGGACTGGAAGGGGCTGCCGTCTTCTGTGGGTACTGCGGCGACACCGATCACATCTATCATCTCGGGCCAATCGTTGCGCAGCGCGCCGATGCCCCAGGAGCCGGAGAAGGAAATGGCGGCGCTGTCGTTGGCGACGAGGGCGGCCGAGCCGTTGTAGTGATCCAGGGGCTGGGCGGGGGCGGATTCGTCGTCATAGAGCTGCTTGATGTAATTAAGCAGGGGTGCCAGGGCCTCAACATCGGCGCTTGACCAGTCATCGGTCAGCGGCCAGTGGCCCATCGTGGTATGCTCCCAGCCCCACATGGACCAGTCCATGGTCATGGTGGTGCCGAAGACATCATCGGTGGTCAGGGCCTTGGCCATGTCGATGTGCTCCTGCCAGGTTTTGGGCGGGCTGTCAAAACCGGCCTCCGCCAGCAGATCCTTGCGGTAGTACATCACCGCGGCGGGTTCCAGCAGGTGGGGATAGCCGTAGACTTCTCCGCCGATGGTCATCATCTCGCGGACATTGTCATAGAGGTCGTCATAAGCTTCCTGAGGGATCAGGCCGGTGGTGGGCAGGTTATAGCCCTCGCGCACGTCGGTGGCCAGGTTGGAATAGTTGACCATGTAGACGTCGGGGGCGGTGCCGGCGGCCCGCGCGGCGGTCATGCGCTCTGTGAGCGCGCCGCCGTCGACAAACTCAAGGTTGACGTGGACCTTGTCCGACTGGGCGTTGAACTCGTCCACCATGTCACGCGTCCAATCCTGGTCGAACTCTTCAAACAGCTGCTTCCAGAAGCTGATTTCGACCTTCTCGGAAGCCAGAGCGGGTGCGATGCCCAGCGAAAGAATGACGCTGAGGATCAATACAATTGAGAGAGCCTTTTTCATGGGGTAATCCTCCTTTTTATTTGATTTCGAGCATATACAGCGTATAGGGTTCCAGCGTGAGGCTGAGCTCACGCCGTTCTCCCGCGCGCCACATGCCTAAATCATCCTGAGTGATGGCCTCCCCGCCAAAGCCGTGGCTGAGGGAGAGGGTTCTGTCCTCCCCGGCCAAGCCCAAGGTCTCGCGGGAGAGGGAGATGGTGACGGTCTGCCCGCTGTCGCGGGCGTTCGCCAGAAAGAGGGCATAGTGCCCCTGCGGGTCGGTGAAGGCGCTGGTCATCACGGTGGGGGCTTTGTAATTTCCCCTTGCCTTGTAGGAAGAATCGCCCTGCCCGTGGTTGTAGTGGTACCAGTCGTAGAAAGCCGCGGAGATCTGCATGTCGGGCAGCTTTGCCATCGTGCCGTAGGCCCAGTAGGGGTTGGCGCGGCCGGTGCGGGCCTTGGCAAACTGCCTGAGATAGGCGGCGCGCGCCGGGCTGTATTCGTTGTGCTGCGGGTCAAAGCGGAAGTAGTGCTCCTCGCCCTTGTTTTCCTCGCCGTTCAGCATTTCCATTGGGCTGTATTCGTGGTTGAGTTCATACAGGCCGCCCCAGAGATAGACCCTGGCGACGGTGAAGTAATAGTAGCTGCCCGTCTCCTCCACCAGCTTCCCCCAGCCGTCAAGCCGCACGGTGCCCAGCTCGTTGTAGACATAGCTGAACAGGGGGATCATCCGGGCCGTGCCCTTGCGCATCTGCTCGCGCAGGGGCCAGGTCTCCAGGGTAGAGGAAGGTTGTGCCCAGGCCCTGGCCTGGTAGTAATCCAGCTCACAGAGCAGGGTCTCGTTGATCATCTCGGTGCCCAAGGCGATGTAGCGGCCCGTTTCCTTATCCAGCGCCTGCTTGGTATCGCGGTATACCTCCCGATAGCCCTCCGTGATCTCCCGGCCGCCGCCGGGCGCGTGGCCATGCTTGTCCGACAGGCAGATCTTGATCAGGTTGTTGGCGGAGATGTCGTAATACATGGCATCCATATCCGCCTCGCGGATCATCGCAAGGTTCTTTTCCCGGTGAAACTCTTTGGTGAAAGGGGATACGGGGCAGAGCATGCTGAAGTTATAGGCGTCGTGGCTGTATGCGGGGGAAGGGAAGCGCTGCAAGTGGCTCATCAGCTTCTTGGGGTTTGACTTATTGAGGCCGACGAAGAAGTCAAATTCAAAGGCGGCAAAGGGGTCACCGTACTCTTTGAGGTTGTCGAGGTTTTCCTGGCTGAAGCTGACGGGCGCCCAGTCCGGCAGGTCGCCGGGCAGGCTGTTGTAGAAGTTCTGGGGTTCCTTGGTCCAGTCCGGGCCCAGGATATGGAAGATCCGTGTGCCGATGTCCTCGCGGTAGCGGTCGAGCCACCTGGTCCGGTCGTAGCCCGCGTTGATGCCGAAGGTGGAGACGCCAGCCTCTTCCAGCAGCCAAAGAGCCTTTTCGCCGCCCGGGCGGTCCGCCGCCTTGCCGCGTGCCGCCCAGCTCTGCTCAAGCGCCCAGGGCTTGTAGATATCCGCCGCTTCCTCCCAGCCCAGGCCCTTTGTGAGCCTCACCTGGAAGTCATAGGGCATGTCAAGCAGCGAGCCGCGGCCCACGTTTTCAAAGCCGTACATGTGGCTGGCGATCAGCCTGCTCCGGTCGATATAGCTGTTCAGCCACTTCTGGTGGGCATATCCGTCCACGGCAGCAAAGTAGAGCCCGCCTTTTCCCTGCTCATAATAGGTGAAAAACTGCATCGTCGCCCCCGAGAAACCCTCGGGGTAGGGCAGATAACGCTGCGGCCCCTCCATCACGGGCAGGTTGCGCAGCGGGTCTTCAATCAGGATGCCTGTGGCATAGGAATGAGCCAGATAGCTTTTTTTGCCAAAATCTCTAAGCGGGCCGATGATCGGGTATTCAAAGGCGCGTATATCGGAATCCGCGTCGTTTTGAAGTGCCGCGCGGAAGCTGAGGCCGTCTTCAAGCAGGGAAACATCCGCGCTCAGCACAGCCTTTTCCAGCCGCCATTCAAAGGAGAGGGTATCGGCAGATGAAGTCATCAGCGAGAAAACGGCCTCAGGCTCCACGACGCCGCGGGCAGTCATCGTACGAAAAGCCGGCACCATGCCGTCTTCGTTCAGGCAGTCGCGCCCGGCAGCTTTGTCGTACAGCTCGATCAGCTGCCCGTCCTCCTCGCTGAATACGGCTTTGAGCTTGTCATTTTCCAGTATCATGGCAGTATCCGTCTCCTGTGCTTTCGCTGTCAAAACAGAATGTGGTATCGATGTCACATTCGATAAAAACACAAAGAGCCATCCGATGGCTATCAAAACTTTCATGCGGCCTGCCTTTTGGCGGTCTCCCGGTCCATCAGTCCGTCAGCGGCGCGTCCCTGCGCCCCGGTGCCGATGCCATGCCCGACGAAATGCTTTGGATTTCTGCGGACATGACATCCATATCATGGATAAAGATTAGCACTAAGCGACCATTATGTCAAGTAAGTTTCACAATCTTTTTATAAACGGATAAGTCTAAATCAATGCCGGTAAAATAAGGGAGGCCCTGCGCAAAACCTCCGCCCGGTCACGGGGGCCGGAGGCCGCGCCTGTCCTTTCCACGCAAAGCGAGGCGGCGGCGTTTGCGCGTGCGGCGCAGCCCGGAAGGCTTTCTCCGTCAAGCAGCGCGTCGATAAAGCCCGCCGCGAAATTATCACCGGCGCCCGTGGTGTCGATGGCCCGGATGCCTGGCACTGCGGGCACAAGTGCGCGAAAGCGGGCGTTTTTGACCAGGCAGCCCTGAGCGCCCAGCTTGATTACGGCACAGCCTGCGCCCCGCTCAAGGAACATGCCGGCGATCTCGTCCGGGTCCTCCTTGCCGCAGAGCATCTGCGCCTCCGGAAGGTTTGGAAACACAAAATCGGCAAAGCGCAGCGCCGGCGCGATATCGTCGATCGTTTCTTTGTTCTTGGGTCTGGTCATATCCACGCAGAGCAGAGGCCCGCGGGCCTTGATGGCTTTGAATATATCCTCAAGCCGGGGCATCAGCAGCGGGTAGGCGAAGACGCTGGCGAAGCTGACGACCTTCAGGGACGAGAAATCCGGAGATTCGATGGCTGAAAAGACATCCTCCGGCTCAATCTTTCGCAGGGAACCTGCCGGGTTGGTGATAAAATGCCGCTCTCCCTTGCCGTCGACCAGCACGATGTTGATGCCGGTGTCGATATCGGCGCGGGTCAGATGTTCCGTGCCGATGCCCAGTTCGCGGCAGCGGGAAAGGATCAGATCGCCGCCGGGGTCCTGCCCGACACGGCTGATCAGCCGAACCCGCCGGCCCAGCTTTGCGAGCACGACCGCCTCATTCATGGCATCGCCCCCCGTCTGCAGGGACATGCCCTCGGCCGGGAAGGAGCCCAGCTCAAACACCCGGGCATCCGCGCCCGGGACGATCACATCCAGGATGGCCGCGCCGATGACGGCAACATCAGGTGATGTGTTCATTCCCTCAACCCTTCTCGCTGGAGGCCCTGATGCTCAGCCTGGGCAGCAGGCGGATGGTCTTTCTGGGGCGCGGGCCGCCCGTGATGCGCTCCATCAGCAGTTCGGCGGCGTTGCGGCCGATCTCGTCTTCCAACATGCGGATGGAGGAGAGGCCCAGGATCTGGGCTGAATCGCTGTCGTCCATGCCGATGACGGCAAGGTCATCCGGCACCCGGATATTCAGCTCCCGGCAGACCTGCAGAGCGCCGATGGCCATGAGGTCGTTGGCGACGACAATGGCATCCGGCCGCTTGTCAAGAGCGGCCAGCCTGCTCATGGCGGCTTCGCCCGAAGCTTTTGAAAAATCACCTTCCAGCATCCATTCGGGGTTTATGGGGATGCCCGCTTCTTCCAGCGCGCTGAGATAGCCCGCGCGGCGCTCCCGCCCCGTCTGGGCCGACCCTACGCCGCCGATGTAGCCGATCTGCCGGATGCCCCGGGCAATGAAGTGGCGGCAGGCCATCGCGATGCCCTCAAAGGTATCGATATATACGCTGTCAAACTGGTCATCGGGGCTGAGGGGATAGTTGTTTGTCAGCACCACCGGGCGGCTGCAGCTGTTGACGACGGAGATATTCTCCGGCGTGAAGTTGAAGGATACAAATATCATGCCGTCGCCGTAGCCTTCGCGCAGGTTTTGCAGCATCTTCAGCTCCGTTGCAAGCTCCCCCTTGGTGGGGCATAACAGTGGCAGGTAGTCATGTGTTTCCAGCACCTCGCTGACGCCGCGGATCATCTTGAAATAGAAGGGGTTGTAAATATCGGGAATGCAAAACAGCACTTTGTTGGTGATATTGCTTTTCAGCGACCTGGCGGCATGAGAGGGGGTATAGTTCATCTTTTTCGCCAGGGCCAGGATCTGCTTTCGTTTATCGGGGCTGCAGTAGCCCTTGCCGCTGAGCGCGCGCGCCACGGTGGAGGCCGATACGCCCGCCTCTTTGGCGATTTCATAGATGGAAGCCATATTATCTCCTTCCGACGCGATATGCGCGCGCTGTGCAGCCCCGGAAAACCTCGGTAGTTTAACGTTGAGACAATGATCTGCAAATATTTTATCATATAATCGTGCTTTATGACATCCATGCCATATCCTTTTTGTTTTCCTGTCTCATGGTGTATACTAGATACGGTAAAAAATTGGCCGCGCCCTTGACACCGCGGGGACAGGAGGGTGACATATGCAGACCGCCGCCGGGGAGAATCGGCGCTCCGCTCAGCTGTTGTATGTGTTGACAGCCTTGTTTTGGTTTTCCCAGTACGCCGTCACACCCTATATCAACGCGGAGCTTGAGCTCATGGGGCAGACCGCCGGCTTCATGGGCCTGGTCAGCGGGGCCTATGGCTTCAGCCAGATGCTGGTGCGCGTGCCGGCGGGCATGCTGGCCGACCGCCTGGGCCGGCAAAAGCCCTTCATTGTGCTGGGCTGCGCGCTGACGGCTGTGTCGGGCATCGGATTTTTGCTTTGGTATACGCCGGCAAGCTTTCTGACGATGCGGCTGCTGGCCGGCCTGGCCTCGGCCAGCTGGGTGAGCTTTACGGTAATGTACGGTGGCCTTTTCCCGCCGCAGGAGGGGCCGCGGCGCATATCCCAGCTCAACATCGCCAACCAGGGCGGGCGGCTGCTATGCTTTATACTGGTGGCTTGGGCTGTGGCGCGCTACGGCCTGCGCAGCGCGTTTGACATCGCGGCGGCGGCGGGCCTGCTGTGCCTGGTGATGAGCCTGCTGCTCAAGGAGAAGCCGAAGCCCGGCACGGGGCTTTCCTTCGGCAGCATGCGCCGCGTGATCGGCGACCGCAATATGCAGGTGACATCGCTGCTGGGGCTTTTGACCCAGCTGATCGGCTTCGCTACCTACCTGACCTTCTCAGTCAACCTGGGCATCCGCCTGGGGGCGGGTAAGCCGGCGCTCAGCATGCTCAGCCTGGTGTTTACCGCCATTGCCATGCTGACCAACCTGGCAGCCACGGGCCGAGCCTTTGAAAAGCTGAGGCCCAAGGCGCTCATTTTTTGGGGTTTCATACTGGCCGCGCTCTACTGCGTGCTGGCCCCGCTGTGCCGCAGCATGAACCAGCTGTACATGGCGCAGGCGCTGGCAGGCGTGTCAAGCGGGCTCACCTTCGCCATGCTGCTGGGCCAGTGCGTCAAGGACATCGAACCCGAGCTGCGCGGCGCGGGCATGGGCCTGTACCAGGCCGTCTACGGCCTGGGCATGACCATCGGCCCCGTTGTGATGGGTCTGATGATCGACGCCATGGGCATGAACCCGGCCTTCTTCGCCATGGCTGCGCTGAGCCTGCTGACGGCAGGCATCACCGCGTGCTATCTGGCGCCCTGAGTTCCGGCGAATATTTTCTTTTGAATCGCCCTTTGCGCCATGGTATACTTTTTGATATACAGAGCGGCAGCCCATGGTCTATCAATATCCGAAAGGCAGGGAGGGGCCGGAAGCCGCGCGTATCCGGGTGAAGGATGGCTCCTTATACATTGCTTCCTGATATAATTCTCGGAACACCGGATCCTCTATATATAGAAGCTCCGCTGTCTGAGCCGGGGTATATGGAAGCCGACTTTCGCGGCAATCGATCGTCTTCAACTATCACGTAACCGATATCATCGAAAAGTTTGATTTATTGTGTTTCTGTGCCCGACTGTCTGCTTCGCCACCTGATGCATGAACATGACAATCCGGCGTAAGGATTTGGCTAGCCCTTGTGTTTTGAAAGGAGAATGAGGATGAAAAAGAGGATCGGTATTCTCACGGCGGGCGGCGACTGCCCAGGGCTTAACGCGGCCATCCGAGGCGTAGCGAGGGCCGGCTATCACCTGTTTGACGCGGAGATCATCGGCATACGCGATGGCTACCGCGGGCTGATCGAGGGCGACTATGTGCAGATGGAGCAGTCCCAGTTTTCCAATATCCTGACGCGCGGGGGCACCATCCTGGGCGCCAGCCGCACGCCTTTCAGCAAAATGCGCGGCCCCGACAGCCAGGGCTTTGACAAGATCGATGAGATGAAGCGCAACTACAGGCAGATGAAGCTGGACTGCCTGGTCACCCTGGGCGGCAACGGCACGCATAAGACGGCAGCGCTGCTCAGTGAAGAGGGCCTCAATGTCATCGGGCTGCCCAAGACCATTGACAATGATATCGCCGGGACGGATTTTACCTTTGGCTTTCATACGGCAGTTGAGATCGCCACCGATGTGATCGACCGCATCCACACCACGGCGGCCAGCCACGGGCGTGTCATGGTGATCGAGCTGATGGGCAATAAATCCGGCTGGCTTACCCTCTACGCGGGGGTCGCGGGCGGGGCGGATGTGATCCTGCTGCCGGAGTTTGCCTACGATATCAACAAGGTGGCCGATGTGGTCAACGACCGGGTGTCGCGAAAGAAGTATTTTACCATCATCGCCGTGGCGGAAGGGGCCATGGACCGGGACGAAAGCGAGATGAAAAAGAAAAAGCGCGAAGCCATCCGGGCCGACAGCCCCTACAACAGCATCTCCCACCGCATTGCCCTGCAGCTTGAAGAGATCTGCGGCGTGGAGGCCCGCACCGTCATCCCCGGCCATGTGCAGCGCGGCGGAACCCCCTGCGCCTATGACCGGGTGCTGTCTACCGAGTTCGGCACCCACGCGGCCCAGATGATCAAGGAAGATCGCTACGGCGTCACCATGGCGGTGCACGGGCGCAAGATCGTCGCCAACCCGCTCAAAGAGATAGCGGGCCTGCCCAAGCCTGTTTTATGGGACGGCCCGATGGCGCAGTCGGCCAGGGATATCAACATCTCTTTCGGGGTATGAGCTTCCCTGTCGATCCCGAAACATGTATAATATAAATTTATTTGTATATTATACATATCACTCCTGAGCTTCACAACTCGTTTTATCATGAAATTCAAACGTCATAAAAGTACTTCCCATAAGAGTAAAGAAGGTTCAAGGATGGAGACAAGATGCATAAAAGGCCAGCTCAGGCAAGAGAGGTTTGTTACAATATAGCCAAAGAGAAAGTTTAAAATTCAAACATTCATTTTTCATCATGACCGGGGCGGATGATCTCTCCTGCAATAAAGAGAAACAAAGAGAAGACATAATATATTACGAAAACCTTATAAACGCTTGACTTGTATGATTATACTTTCTATAATGAATTTCACGCAGACCTTCTTGCATAACGAGGGGTACAACAGGCTGATCGATCCCCGGAGTTTGCCTGAGGTCAGGCCATATAAAAAAGGAGGAAGACAACCCTATGAAAAGATTTGCGGGACTGATTCTAAGTATCGCGATGCTGCTGGCTCTGGCGGTGCCCGGTCTGGTATCGGCTGAAGCTGAGGAGTTCCACATCGGCATCGTCACCGGCTCCGTTTCTCAGTCTGAGGATGACCGCCGCGGCGCGGAAGCCTTCCAGGCGATGTATGGCGAGGATGTGGTCAAGCTGGCCATCTATCCCGACAACTTCACCGAAGAACTGGAAACAACCATCCAGACCATCGTGAACCTCTCCGATGATCCGCTGATGAAGGCGATCATTGTCAATCAGGCGATTCCCGGCACGGCCGAAGCCTTCCGCCTGGTCAAGGAGCGCCGCCCGGACATCCTGTGCCTGGCCGGTGAATCCCACGAAGACCTGCCTGTCATCAGCGAGGCAGCCGACCTCGTATCAAACAACGACTTTGTCGCCCGCGGCTATCTGATCATCAAGACCGCGCATGATCTGGGCGTCAAGACCTTTGTGCATATCTCCTTCCCCCGCCACATGGGCTATGAGACCATGAGCCGCCGCGTCGCCATCATGAGGGCGGCCTGCGAAGAGTTCGGGATGGAGTTTGTCCTGGAGACCGCGCCCGATCCCACCTCCGACGTCGGCATCCCCGGCGCGCAGGCCTATGTGCTGCAGCAGGCGCCCGAATGGATCAAGCAGTATGGCACCGATTCCGCCTACTTCTGCACCAACGACGCCCACACCGAGCCGCTGCTCAAGCAGCTGCTGGAATACGGCGGATACTTCATCGAAGCTGACCTGCCCTCCCCGCTGATGGGCTATCCCGGCGCTCTGGGGCTCGACCTGACGGACGCCGAAGGCGACTTTGAAAAGATCCTGGCTTCCGTTGAGAAGGCCGTTGTTGAAAAGGGCGGCGCGGGCCGCTTCGGCACCTGGGCATACTCCTACGGCTACACCGTGTCCGCCGGCCTGGCGCAGCACGCGATGAACGTCCTCAATGGCGAGAGCGAGCTGATGGACATCGACGATCTGGCCGCGGCCTATCAGGTATTCTCCCCCAACGCGGAGTGGAACGGCTCCAACTACACGGATGCCACCACCGGCGTGAAGAGCGAGAACACCTTCCTGATCTATCAGGATACCTATATCATGGGCGATCCCGGCCACTATGTCGGCGCGACCGAGGTGGAGATCCCCGAGAAGTACTTCACCACGAAGTAATCAATACCATCGTGTTTTAACAAAGACAACAGGGAGGGTGCTCCTCCCTGTTGTCTTCGTGCCAAATTCCGTCCGCAGACGAAAATCCAACAATGAAAGATATACTGCAATGAATAATTCTATTCCGCTGCTGGAAATGAAAAACATCAAAAAAGACTTCTTCGGCAACCAGGTGCTCAGCGACATCAACCTGAGTCTGAAGGAGGGCGAGGTGCTTGGCCTGGTCGGCGAAAACGGCGCCGGGAAGAGCACGCTGATGAAGATCCTGTTTGGCATGGATGTCATCGCCCAGACGGGCGGCTATGGCGGGGATATATTGATCGACGGGCAGAAGGCTGTCTTTGACAGCCCTTTTGACGCCCTGGCCGCGGGCATCGGCATGGTCCACCAGGAGTTTTCGCTGATCCCCGGCTTCAGCGCGTCGGAGAACATCCTGCTCAACCGCGAGCCGGTGACCGGGCAGAGCCTGCTATCCCAGGTATTTACGGACAGGCTCAACACCCTTGACCACAAGGAGATGGAAAAGCGCTCCCACAAGGCGATCGAGATGGTGGGTGTGGACATCGACCAGGACATGGTGATCAACGACATGCCCATCGGCCTCAAGCAATTCACGGAAATTGCCCGCGAGCTGAGCAAGGATCAGATGAAGCTGCTGATCCTGGATGAGCCCACCGCCGTATTGACCGAACAGGAGGCGGAAGCCCTGCTAGGCTCCGTGCGCCGGATGGCGCAAAGCGGCATTGCTGTCATCTTCATCACCCACAGGCTGCAGGAGATCCTGGATATCTGCGACCGGGTCGTGGTGATGCGCGACGGCACGATCGTCAAGGAAGTCCCGGCGGGAGAGGCCACCATCCCGGACATCGCCAGGTGGATGGTCGGCCGCAGCGTGTCAAGCGATCATGCGGCCAGGGAGATCAGCGGCGAGGATGCCGGAACGGTCATGAGTGTGCGTAAGCTCTGGGTGGATATGCCGGGTGAAACGGTGCGCAATGTCAACCTCGACGTCAAGGACGGGGAGATCCTGGGCATCGGCGGCCTGGCGGGCCAGGGCAAGCTGGGCATCCCCAACGGCATCATGGGCCTGTTCCCCGCGGGCGGCCGGGTGGAGTTTGAAGGTAAGCCCGTGCCCCTCAATGAGCCGCGCAAGTGTCTGGACGCTTCTCTGGCCTTTGTGTCCGAGGACAGGCGGGGCGTGGGGCTTTTGCTTGATGAATCGCTTGAATGGAACATCGCCTTTCCTGCCATGCAGATCCACGATAAGTTTTTAAAATCCCTGCTCGGCGGCTTTGTCAAGTGGCGTGATGAAAAGGCCATCAACGACGTGACCTTGAAATACATCGATGAGCTGCAGATCAAATGCACCGGGCCCAAGCAAAAGGCCAGGGAGCTGTCGGGCGGCAACCAGCAGAAGGTCTGCCTCAGCAAGGCCTTTGCCCTGGAGCCGAGGTTTCTGTTCGTGTCGGAGCCGACGCGCGGCATCGATATCGGGGCCAAGGCCCTGGTGCTGGATGCGCTCAAGCGCTTCAACCGTGAAAGCGGCGTGACCGTCATGATGATCTCCTCGGAGCTGGAGGAGCTGCGCCAGATCTGCGACAGGATCGCGATCATCTCCGGCGGCAAGGTCGCGGGCATACTGCCGGCGGACGCATCCAGCGAGGAGTTCGGCCTGTTGATGGTCGAGCAAGTGAGGTGACAAAATGAGTCAGACAGATAAATCGATCAGACAGCCGGCCCTGGGGGCCGCTTCGGGCTTTATTCACAGCTTCGGGCTGCCCAGGTTGATCATCGCGGGCTTCCTTGTGCTGCTGTTTGCGGCTGCGCCCTTTGTGGGCGCCAACATGCTTTCCCAGCTGACCAACACCATCAACCGCTTCAGCTGGAACGCGGTGCTGGTGCTGGCGATGGTGCCGATGGTGCACTCCGGCTGCGGGCTCAACTTCGGCCTGCCGCTGGGCATCATATCAGGCCTGCTGGGCGCCACGCTGTCGATTGAGTTCGGCTTTACGGGGGCGCTGAGCTTTGTGATGGCCATCCTGATCTCCACACCCTTTGCCCTGGTGCTGGGCTGGGGCTACGGATGGCTGCTCAACAGAATCAAGGGCGGCGAGATGATGATCGCGACCTATGTGGGCTTCTCCGCGGTATCCTTCATGTGTATCCTGTGGCTGCTGCTGCCCTACCGCAGCCCCAACATGGTATGGGGTTTGGCCGGAAAGGGCCTGCGCACCACCATTTCGGTGGAAGGTTATTTCGACAAGATCCTGTCCAACTTCCTGCGGATCGATATCGGCAACCTGTCGATCCCGATGGGCAGCCTGCTGTTTTTTGCGCTACTGGCCTTCCTGATGTGGGCCTTCCTGCACACCAAGTCGGGCACGGCCATGACGGCCGTGGGCTCCAACCCCACCTTCGCCAGGGCCTCGGGTATCAATGTCAACAAGGTGCGCATGCAGTCGGTCATCATGTCGACCTGGCTCGGGGCGATCGGCATTCTGGTCTATCAGCAGGGCTTCGGCTTCATCCAGCTGTACATGGCCCCCTTCTTCATGGCGCTGCCTGCCGTATCGGCGATCCTCATCGGCGGCGCCAGCGTGAACAAGGCGTCCATCACCAACGTAATCATCGGCACCTTCCTGTTTCAGGGCATCGTCACCATGACTCCGACCGTCATGAACTCTCTGATCAAGATGGATATGAGCGAGGTCATCCGCATCATCGTATCCAACGGCATGATCCTCTACGCACTGACCAGGAAGACGGAGGCGACAAGATGAAAAACAACAATACACCGTCAAAAGCGGGCACGGCCATCAGCGCCTTCCTGCGGCAAAACTCCGTACCCTTGATGTTTATCATCATCTGTGCGATCTTTATCCCGATCTCCGGCTTTTCATTCAACTATCTGCTCAATGAGATCATTACGCGCATGGGCAGGAACATCTTCCTGATCCTGAGCCTCCTGATCCCCATCATGGCGGGCATGGGCCTGAACTTCGGCATGACGCTGGGCGCGATGGCCGGCCAGATCGGCCTGATCCTGGTGGCCGACTGGCAGATCTGGGGCATCCCCGGCATCGTTCTGGCGATGATCCTCTCCATTCCCATCTCCGTGGCCCTGGGGCTTTTGTGCGGCAAGATCCTCAACATGGCCAAGGGCCGCGAGATGGTGACAGGCTATATCACGAGCTATTTCATCAACGGCATTTACCAATTGGTGGGGCTGTACATGATGGGCTCGATCATTCCGATCATCCATTCAAGCATCAAGCTGCCCAGAGGCTACGGCATCAGAAACACCGTCAGCCTGCTCAGCATGCGCCAGAGCCTGGATAACCTGCTGGCCATCCGGATATCGGGCGTCAAAATCCCGGTGCTTACCTTTATCATCATCGCCCTGATGTGCCTGATCATCGTCTGGTTCCGCAGGACCAAGCTGGGGCATGATATGCGCGCGGTCGGCCAGGATATGCAGGTGGCGCGCGACGCGGGCATCGATGTGGAACGCACGAGGATCATCTCCATCGTCATCTCCACCGTGCTGGCGGGCTTCGGCATGATCATCTACCTGCAGAACATGGGCAACCTGTCCACCTACAGTTCGCACTCGCAGATCGGCATGTTCTGCATCGCGGCGCTGCTGGTCGGCGGCGCCTCGGTTGAAAAGGCTTCCATCGGCAATGTCTTTCTGGGCGTGACGCTCTTCCACCTGATGTTCATCGTGGCGCCGCAGGCCGGGGCCAAGATCACGGGAGACTCCATGATCGGCGAGTATTTCAGGGTGTTCGTATCCTACGGCGTCATCACCGTCGCGCTGGTGATGTACGAGACAAGAAAGCGCAGATCGCGGCTGGATTCGGGCAGGCAGCTGCAGCTTGAACAAGTTGAGGGCATGAAATGAAACAAGCAAGCCGAAAGAAAACCTTTCTGTTCCGAGCGGGGGCGGTGCTGGCCTTGATCCTGATCGCGGCGGCCATGTTCGTTGTGGGCCGCGGGCACACCGTCTATTTTGACAATAAAACTCTGGAATACGAGGGAGAAAGCTACCCCTCCGTTTACAGGATGATCGTGCGCGACAAGGACAAGGACGTCGCCAGGCTGAACAAGCGGGAGCGCGGCATGGCTACCTGGATGGGGCAAAACTTTGAGATGGCCGTGGATGTCATCCTAGAAAAGGGTGCGGAGCCCGTGACCTATCCGATCAAGCTGAAGCTGCCCTACCGCCTGGACGGCATCGTCGTCAACCTTCCCGCCATGGTCGCCGGCTTGCCCGAGGAAGCCTGGGTGAGCGAATTTATCCCAAGCGAGCCGCTGGGCACGATGGAGGAAGAAGAGGACATCCCGGCGGAAGGAGACCTCCTGCCGGGGGATATCTGACGGGATCCGGCTGAGGAAGCACAGGCTGTCAGCGGCCGGGGAATACG
The DNA here is from genome assembly GCA_964630465.1 of uncultured Christensenella sp. Classification (GTDB taxonomy): domain Bacteria; phylum Bacillota; class Clostridia; order Christensenellales; family Aristaeellaceae; genus UBA1038. The sequence continues at coordinate 841 of CAZVUU010000025.1, read as the reverse complement.
CAAAAGGCACGGAGGGCATCAGCCGGTCCGTGCCTTTTGCTTTGAAATTTCAAATCAAGGGAGCGTATTGACCCGTCTGGCCACCAGGAGCAGCCTGTCGCTGTCCCGGGCGCGGCGGCAGGTCACCAAAGTGAGCAGATCATCGCCCTGAAGGACCCGGCCGTCAAACCTGCGCGCGTAGGCGGCGAGGTAGTCGTTGATCTCCGCGACGCTGCGCTCGTTATCTGTCGTTAATGGATGAAAGATCATCATCCGCGGCTCATCCATCCTGCCCAGCACCAGGGGGATCAGCGCCAGGACCTCATAGTCCCGCCGGCTGTTAAGAGTATGAAAGCTGAGCGTCCGGTATTCCTGCCAGAAATCGTCCTTCAGATATTCATTGAGCACGGCAAACATCTGCCCGGATTTCATGTTGTGGGCATAGATGATCTGATTGACCCCCGTGCTGTCGGGGGGATATGTGATATCCATAAAAGGGAGGCCGGCGAAAGAATAATGGCCCTCAAAGTTGCGGTGCAGGTATTTTTCAAGCTCATCGGGCGTATACATCACGGGGTAATCCACGATGGTATTGTCGATATGGATCCAGCCGGCAAAATCCGGGTTAAGCGCCTGCAGAGAAGCATAATGAAGGCTCAGGGGGTCTGTTTGTGCCGGTAAAACAGTCGAAGAAGGACCGGAAGACGCAGAAGGAGTGGGAGAGGGCGCGGAAAAAGGCGCGGGAGAGGGAGACGCCGGGGACGGGCTGTCGCTCGAGTTTGACCGCACGGGCTGGGCGCCGGAGTCGGGGCGATCGGTTCTTGCGACCGATATATCAGTGGTTTGCATCGCTTTGTCTGAG
>CAZVUU010000024.1:0-25059 GCA_964630465.1 uncultured Christensenella sp. | reverse complement strand
CAGGTGCAGGAGCGCGTGATGGATTCCAACGACCTGGAGCGCGAGCGCGGCATCACCATCCTGGCCAAGAACACCGCCGTACACTACGGCGACCTGAAGATCAACATCGTCGACACCCCCGGCCACGCCGATTTTTCGGGCGAGGTGGAGCGCGTGCTCAAGATGGTGGACGGCGTGCTGCTCCTGGTCGACAGCTTTGAGGGCCCCATGCCCCAGACCCGCTTCGTGCTCAAGAAGGCCCTTGATCTGAAGCTTCCCGTGCTGATGGTGATCAACAAGGTCGACCGGCCCGACGCCAGGTGCGAGGAAGTGGTCGAGGAGCTGCTGGACCTGCTGATCGACCTGGAGGCGGATGCCGACACGCTCGACCGCCCCATCCTCTATGTCAGCGCCCGGCAGGGCACGGCCACCCTGGATGTGGATACCCCGGGCAGCGATCTGAAGCCCTTGTTTGAAACGATCCTCAGACATATTCCGGCACCCGAGGGCGACCCGGATGCCCCGGCGCAGGTGCTGATCTCCACCATCGACTACAACGAGTATGTGGGCCGCATCGGCGTGGGCCGCATTGTCCGCGGCACCTTCACCGCCGGCATGATGGCCGTGCGCTGCAATTATAATGATGATACCGTCAGCCCGCCTTTTCGCGTGACGGAGCTGAGCAGCTTTATGGGCCTCAGCCGCACGCCGGCCGAGTCTGTCTCCATCGGCGACATCGTGGCCCTCAGCGGCCTGCCCGACCTGAACATCGGTGACACCGTCTGCCTGCCGGGCGCCGCCGAACCGCTGCCCTTCGTGGCCATCGGCGAGCCGACGGTAAAGATGAGCTTTTCCGTCAACGACAGCCCCTTCGCGGGGCGTGAGGGCACTTACGTGACCAGCCGCCACCTGCGCGCCAGGCTCTACCGCGAGTTGGAAACCGACGTCAGCCTGCGGGTGGAGGACGGAGAAAGCCCCGATATATTTGAAGTCTGCGGGCGCGGCGAGCTGCACCTGTCCGTTTTGATCGAGAACATGCGCCGCCAGGGCTATGAGTTTCAGGTATCGCGTCCGGAGGTATTGTTTCACTATCAAAACGGCGAGCGGATGGAGCCCATCGAGCGCCTGCTGTGCGACGTGCCACAGGCCTATGCCGGCGCCGTCATCGAAAAGATCGGCCGCCGCCGGGGCGTGCTGGAGAGCATGGCGGGGCTCGACCGCGTGCGCCTGAGCTTCCTGGTGCCCTCCCGCGGCCTCTTCGGCTACCGCAGCGAGTTTCTGACAGACACGCGCGGCGAAGGCATCATGAGCGCCGTGTTCCACGGCTATGAACCCTACCGGGGCGACATCCCCCACCGCAATGTGGGCAGCCTGGTCTGCTTTGAAACAGGCGATGCCACCCAGTACGGCCTGTACCATGTGCAGGACAGGGGCAACCTCTTCGTCACCGCGCAGACGCCCGTCTACGCCGGCATGGTCTGCGGCCAGTCAAACCGACCCGGCGATATCGTCGTCAACATATGCAAGCAAAAGCACGTCACCAACGTCCGCAACGCCGCCTCGGCAGAGGACAGCCTGCGCCTGGTCAGCGTGCAGCCCCTGACCCTGGAAGAGAGCCTGGAGTTCATCGACGACGATGAGCTGCTGGAAGTCACCCCCAAGGCCCTGCGCATCAGAAAGCGCGACCTAAATCATGACCGGCGGATGAAGGTGGCCGGCAGGAAGAAGCAGGCGGAGTGAATAATGATCAAAAAAAGAGGCTTCCATGACGGAAGCCTCTTTTTTTGATGTGATATGTTCACCTATCCCTGTTGTGCAAAGAGTTCGATGCATATTTCCTTTGCACGTTTATTGAACAGACACTGCATATAGCTGCCTTTTCCCGACTCTCTCTCAATCGTCATGATGCCTATATCACGACCTTTTTGTGATGGGATTCTATTCCCTTCTTTACGTATCAGGTACCCTGCCGCTTCCAGCATATCATTGAGTTTCTTGCCGGTCGTACTTGTTTTTCCATGTCGGATCAGCACAGCATTGATCGTATCCGCAACCTGGGATATCGGCAGCAAATTTTCAGAGAGCTCGACCATCTTGCTCAAATCCAGGGTGACAGTTTCTGTCTTTTCTTCATCTGTCGCATTGCACGGCGCTTCAGCCAGCAAAAGGTTAAGAAATCTTTTTCCGTATCGCTCAAGTTTAATCTGGCCGATGCCGGTGACATCAAGCATCTCAGCCATGTTCTTTGGACGCTTCTGACACATATCAACAAGCGTGGCATCAGAAAAAACGGTAAAGGCTGCCGCTTTTCCTTCTTTTGCAATCTCAAGGCGTAGCTTTTTCAACTTCATAAGTAGCTCTTCAGAAAAATCATATCTGACATTACTATTACCCATCTGCTTCAATTGGTTTTTAGATTTGGTATCTTCCTCGCGTATCATAACCTTCGCGTCATCAAACAATACATCCCTCGCCTTTTGCGTAACGCTCATGTTTTTTTCACCCATTATATAATCTGAGGCCTTGAGGCGGTTGACAATTGCTCTGATATAGCGCCTGGGCCGCCCTTTCATTAAACCAAAGCTAGGAAAATCTTTGAAATCTTCTGACCTGCCTAAAAGAATATTCACTACATGAGTATAACTAAGCTGCTTCCCTTCTCTATTTAGCCGCGTAATACACGACAGTACCTTCTGCGCATCGACCGTCACATCCAGCTGTATAATGTCACCAAGGCAGTTGCCGCAATGCCCGCAGTCATCCGAAGTCTTTTCTCCAAAGTACTTAAGGATAAATCCGCGCAGACAGCCCTTGCTTTCACAATACTGCTCCATTTGGTTCAGCAGCTGTTTGTTTCTGATAATCTCCTCTTGGTTATTGCTTGTATTGATAAGGCGTAAGGCCGTGAAAAAGTCATTGCGTGCATAAAACAAAATGCAATCAGCCGGAAGTCCGTCGCGCCCCGCGCGTCCCGCTTCCTGGTAATAGTTTTCTATATTTTTCGGCATATTGTAGTGAATGACAAAGCGAACATTTGACTTATCTATGCCCATTCCAAATGCATTTGTTGCCACTATAATTCTGGCACGGTCATAGAGAAAGTCATCCTGCGAGGTGCTTCTCTCTTTTTCATCCAAACCCGCATGATACCGCACTGCGCTGAAGCCATCCGCCTGAAGCCAATGCGTTACACGTTCAACTTGTTTTCGGGTAGAGCAATAGACAATGCCATTCTCATCATTGTTCTGCAAGTATTGGGCAAGCTCACCATACTTATCTGAAGGTCTCCTGACCTGAAAAAATAAATTAGGCCTGTCAAAACTTGTGGTTACCTGATCAGGCGCTTTCAGCTTCAGCAGTTCAATCATATCTTCTCTCACACGCATGGTGGCAGTCGCAGTAAATGCTGCCAATACAGGGCGTTTAGGAAGTGTATCTATAAAATCCGGAATATTCAGATAGCTTGGCCGGAAATCGTGCCCCCATTGTGACACGCAATGTGCTTCATCAACAGCAACAAGATTGATATTCTCCGCCTGCGAAATGCTCGCCACATCTGATGAAAGCAAGCGTTCGGGGGCGATATAGATCAGCTTATACTTGCCCTTCCTTGCATTTGAAACCGCCTTCGCACATTGTGCATCACTGAGCGAACTGTTGATGAAAGCCGCTGGAATTCCCCCGGCTTTCAGGGCCATCACCTGGTCCCGCATTAGAGCAATTAAGGGAGAGATGACCAGAGTAACCCCCGGAAATATCAACGCAGGTATCTGATAACAGAGTGATTTTCCCGCACCGGTCGGCATGACCCCCAATACATCCCTGCCTTGAAGAACTGAGTATATCAGTTCACTTTGCCCTTCTCTGAACGTGTTGTATCCAAACGATTGCTTCAATACGTCGATCGCATCCATGCCATTGCCTCTTCTTCATCAAATATCCAATATTCGCACCGACACTTTACCATAATTTGTTAAGCCTTTGTCAACAGGTTTTATCAATTTTCATTAATTTTCGCCCAATAATTGTTTTTCATGGGCAGCGCACGATGATGTTCGGATATTCCTTTACATGCAGCATGCTTAACGCCTTACAACCACATAAGGCAAAACATCGGTTCCAGCCAAACCGTACAGTAAAAAACAAGCAAAGCCGAAAGCTTGCTTGTCTTCATTTACCCGTGCTGTACTGCCCTATTTTTCCTTACAGCAGCAGCTTATCCACGCGCATCCTCTGCTTGGGATGCTCCTGTTCCTGCATGGCTTCGGGCAGGGCCGCGACATCGCTTGGCCAGCCCACCGCGATGACTTCGATGATGTCCATATCCTCGTCAATTTCAAAGATCTCGCGGGCTTTCGCCTTGTCAAAGCCGGCCATCGGATGCGCGTATAGCCCGCGGCTCTCGGCTTCCAGGAAGAGAAAACCCGCCGCGCATCCTGCGTCCGACAGGTGCCAGGCGTTTGCTTTTCCGTTTCGGGTGAAGGTCTTTTTGCTCAGCAGGAGGATGAGCGCGGCGGCTTCGCCTGCCCAGCTCTGGTTTTTGGGTGTCAGGCAGCCCTTGAGTTTGTCAAAGCGCTCCCCCTGCGCGATCAGAAACCTCCAGGGCTGCTCATTGAAGCAGGAGGGGGCGAAGCTAGCCGCCTCCACCAGGGCCAACAGGGTGTCATCGTCCACGGGCTTTCCGGCCATCGCGCGAGCGGAAAAGCGGGTCATAATGATGGGGAGTTTGTCGTACAGGGCTTCTCTTGGCATGTTTCGGTCTCCTTTTTGCTCAACGATTATATTAAAGAGTACGGCGCGGATGAGGATTCACCCGCGCCGTATTCTACCACATTATTCTGTCAGGGAGCGATCCTCGTCAGCCCCTCGATGGTATAGGTGCCTTCCAGCACAAACTCGGGCGTGTCGGTGATCAGATCCTTGTACTCGGCGCCGGTATACTGGGCCATGCCGCCGATGTTATACACCTTGCTCATGTCCCAGCCGCGGGCTGCCATGATGTTCATCAGCATGCCCACGCGGCCGCCGCTCTGGCACATGATGAAGAGCGTCTTGTCCTTGGGGAAGAGGGCTTCCAGCATCTGGTCGGACTCTTCATACACCGGGACGGGCTCGGTGGGGGTGCCGCCGTAGAGCTGCACCTTGGTGGGGTCGGTGTGCGCTTCCGCGTTGAAGACAAGCGCGAAGAAAGGCACCGCCTCAAAGTTGCGGATATGCTTTTTCATGTAGTCGCCGAAGTCACGGGTGTCGATGTACATGACATCCGGGCGGCCCCAGTACTCCAGCAGGTTGGAGGCGTTGATGGCCGAGCAGGTGGGCCCGAAATCGCCGGGGGTGCAGGGCACTTCGGCCGCGTCCTGGCTGGGCTTGAAGGTCTTGGTGGTGTCGACCGGCGCGGGCAGGGCGGCCAGTGTCCGGCTGCTGCCTTCCGCCTTGGTTTCTTCCTTGACTTCTGCCTTGGCTTCCGCGGCCGCTTCTTCCTTCACCAGGCTGGGGTCATTGGCAAAGAAGGCGTCGGTGCCGTGGTGCTTCATCATGGCCTGCACCATGCGCAGGATGTTGTTGGTCGATACGGTGGCGCCCGTCCAGGTGTCGATGGTGTATTCGCCGCGGCCTTCGCCCGCCTGATAGTCGGCCAGGTCGATGTCCGCGATGGTGCTCATGCCCTTCAGCTCGCCGTAGGTCTTGCCGACCAGATAGGTCACGAACTGCTCATCGATCATGTCAAAGGTCTGCCCGCCGGTGGGGATGGGGTTGCTGTCGCCCCAGAAGCCGCCGTCGTAGTGGCCGGTGCCGTCCCTGCCGAAGCTCAGGGTACGCACGACCGCGTCATCCAGCAGGCCGCTCTCGGGCTTGCTCAGCTCCAGATAGGCAGTCGTCCACAGGTTGACATCCGCTGAGCGGCAGGTGCAAGAAATAAAGGTCACCTGGTATTTGATATAGTTGCGCGCTTCGTATTTGAAGCTGACAAAGGCATAAAACAGGTCTTCTTCATGCGGGCCGTCGATGTGATCGATCTCGATCACCGCGACGGGATTGGCCTTGGTGCCGGGCCCCAGCTTCGCGCTTTCATTCAGAAAGCGGTTGACATCCTCCAGGGTGATCTGTGTTTCTGCCTGCGCAAGGGGCGCAAAGACGCTGACAAGCACCATCAGCGCAGTCAGAAACAATACTGCTGTTCTTTTCATGGGGTATCCTCCTCATCCTGCCACCGGAATGGCGTGTTTATTTTATAACTAATTCTATCACATTATTACTTAGTTGACAACAAAAACTTTCATTTTCCTGACCGCCCCGCTTGTCCTCCGCGGGCACAATTTTATTTGACCCTCCTCCCTGCGTTCTGTTAAACTAACGGCAGTTTCAAGGAGGAGGATTGTTCATTGCTACAAGACATTGTCAGCCCATATAAAGACAGCTTCGCGCCCGGCACATCGACCGAGCTGCGCGCGCAGCGCAACCTCACCCGGCGGGTCACCCTGATCTCGGGCAGCCTGACCGCCAACCAGCGCACGGATGTCGGCGGCATCGGCGCGCGCGCCTACCGCGACGGGGTCTACGGCTTTGCAAGCGCGGCCGATCTGGGCAGCGACGCGGTGAAAAACGTGCTGCAAAACGCCACCGACAACGCCGCCCTGCTGGCCCGCCACGCGGGGCGCGGCACCGGCCCCTTGCCCGATATCATCCGGGGCAGCGAGCGGCATCTGCCGGACTACCCGGACCTGCCCCAGAAAAACTATATCGACTACCTGCAGGCGCTGGACGGCTACATCAAGCAGAAGTACCCGGACCTTGAGAGCCGCACCCTGGTCGCCTACCACGACAGCATGGAAAAGCTGCTGCTCAGCTCCGACGGCTACTTCAGCCACGGCCTGCAGCCCCGCAGCTATATCTATATCTTCCTGACCGCCAAGGGCAAAGACGGCGCGCCCGTGGAAGTCTTTGAGCCGGTGGGCGGCTTCGGCAGCTTTGACAGGCACTTTTCCGACCCGGCCCTGATGCACTGGCGCGTGGACAAGCTCTACGAGCTGGTGATGCACAAGGCGGAGGGCGTCTATGCCGATGCCGGCAGTAAAACCGTCATCCTGGGCGGCGATCTGTCGGGCATGCTGGCCCATGAGGCCGTCGGCCACACGGTCGAAGCCGACCTGGTGCTGGGCGGCTCGGTCGCGGGCCCGATGTACGGCAAGCAGGTGGCCAGCGAGCTGGTCAGCATGACCGATTTCGCGCACACCGCCTTCGGCGAGCTTGCTCCCCTGCCCGTTTATGTGGATGACGAGGGTGTCAAGGCCGAGGATGCCCCCCTGATCAGGGATGGCATGCTGGTGGGCTATATGCACAGCCGCCAGAGCGCGCAGCACTTCGGCCACAAGCCCACGGGCAGCGCCCGCGCCTGGCTGTTCAGCGACGAGCCGCTGATCCGCATGCGCAACACCGCCGTGCACCCGGGCAAGGATAAGCTGGAGGATATGATCGCCTCCGTGGACGATGGCTACTACCTCATCAAGACCGGCAACGGCCAGGCCGACAGCACGGGCGAATTTATGTTCGGCATCACCATGGGCTATGAGATCAAAAAGGGTAAAATCGCCCGGCCCATCCTCGATACCACCATCTCCGGCGTGGCCTTTGACATGCTCAAGTCCGTGGACATGGTATCGGATGACCTGAACTGGTCGTCCAGTGGGTTCTGCGGCAAAAAGCAGCCGATGACCGTCGGCATGGGCGGCCCCGCCCTCAAGTGCCGCGTGACCATAGGAGGCAGATAAATGAAGGCATATGATATCGCGGCCTACGCGCTGCAAAAGCTATCCGACACCGGCGCCCAGCAGTACAGCTGCCAGTCCCACACCACCGAAAAGCGCGAGTTCAACGTGGATGGCGGCCTGTTCAGCCTGCTGCGCACCACCATCGACAACCGGCTGGACCTGACCCTGATCAAGGACAAGCGCCGGGGCAAGGTGCTGATCAACGAGTTCAGCGAAAAGGCCGCGGACGCCGCCGTCAGCGACTGTCTGGCATCCGCCGCAAGCGCAGAGTCGGACCCCGCCTGGCAGCTCTACCCCGGCACGCAGAAGTCCTTCACCCTGGGCGCGCCCATAGGCGATATGGACCGCCTGTTCGAGCGCTCGCGCGAGATGCTGGAGACAATCCGGCGCGACTATCCCAAGGTGATGGTCGAGCAGATGATCGTGGCGCACGAGAGCGCCCGGGGCATCTACTTGAACAGCCTGGGCGCCAGGTACGAGACCGAGGAAGGCAGCTATACCGTCAGCCTGATGTTCTCGGGTCACGACGGGGAGAAGACCTCCAGCTTCAACGGCGCGGGCCTGCGCACCGACAGCCTGGATACCCCCCTGCTTGAGCTGGGCGCGCTGCGCCAGCTTTTGTCGGACGCCGAAAAACAGATCGACACCATCCCCACCGACGGCAAGTTCACGGGCCCCGTTGTATTCACGCCCGACTGCGCGGGCAGCATGCTCTATGAGCTGCTGGGCAACTATGTCACAGACAGCGTGATCCTGGACGGCACCAGCCGCTGGAAGGACAAGCTGGGCCAAATGGTGGCGGACCCCCGCCTCACCATCAGCGCGGCGCCCCTGCACCCCGCCATCATCTGCGGCGAGCGCTATACGGCAGACGGCCGCCTGAGCGAGGATTATGACGTCATCAAGGAGGGCCGGCTGGACTCCTTTGTGATCTCCAGCTATGTGGCCAACAAGATGAACCTGCAGCCCTCCAAAAACACCGGCTTCAGCCTGATCGTATCCGAGGGCGATCAGCCCATCGAAGACATCATCGCGGGCATCGACAAGGGCCTCCTGGTCAGCCGCTTCTCGGGCGGCAGCCCCGCCAGCAACGGCGATTTCTCGGGCGTGGCCAAGAACAGCTTCCTGATCGAAAAGGGCAAGATCGGCCCCGCCGTCAGCGAAACCATGATCTCCGGCAACCTGGCCGGCATGTTTGAAAAGCTGCGCGGCCTCTCAAAAGAACGCGTACGGGACGGTGGCAGCCTGATCCCCTACATCGCGGTCGACGGCATCACGATCTCAGGGAAGTAAGTGATCAAAGCCGCAGCCCGGCAAATGGGCTGCGGCCCTTTTTATTTGGGAAAATCCCCATCCCCTTTCAGAGTGTAATTGGAGTCAATGATGAACATCGGCCTGTGTTCCGCCCCCATGCGGGATAATGACATTGCTCACCAGCTGATGGTGATGGAAGACATGATCAAAGCAAACCCGGGCCATGACCTGATGGTCTTCGGCGAAAGCTTTTTGCAGGGCTTTGAGGGGCTGACCTGGGATACCCGGGAGGACCTGATCAGGGCCTGCGCGACGGACGGCCCGGTCATCGGCAAGCTGCGCGATATGGCAAGGCAGCATGGCTGCGCCATCAGCTTCGGCTTCGTTGAGCGGGCGGACGGCGCGCTGTACAGCAGCAATCTGCTGATCGACAGCGCGGGCAAAACCGCCGATCTGTTCCGCCGCGTATCGCCCGGCTGGAAGGAGCCCCGAGCAGGAGCCGCATACCGCGAGGGTGAGGGCTTTCACACCTTTGCCTTGATGGGCAAAGTCTTTGCGGCAGCCATCTGCGGCGACCTCTGGTATGAGGAAAACATCAAAGCCCTGAACAGGCTTGACTTTGACTGCCTCCTTTGGCCCCTGTATGTGGACTATAGCGTAGAAAAATGGCAGAGCGGCGCCCTGGATGAGTACATCGCCCAAGCCGCTAAAATAAAACGCCCCTGCCTGATGGTCAACAGCTTTGTTGATGATCCCAGCCGGGCAAAGGGCGGCTGCTATGTATTTGACAAAGGCAGGGCAGTTTCCGCGCTTCCCATGGGGAACACAGGCGTGCTCAGCCTGGTGCTATGACAAGTTCGGCGCGTATAGATGGAGGAAGCATGAACCCCTTTTATAAGCAGATCTATGACATCGTGGCGCAGATCCCCCCGGGCAAGGTGGTCTCCTACGGCCAGATCGCCCGCATGCTCGGCCGCCCCCGCTCCGCGCGGGAGGTCGGCCGCGCCATCCGGGTCTGCCCCGATAAGCTGCCCTGGCAGCGCGTGGTGATGCAGGACGGCAGCATCGCCGGCGGATCGATGCCTGAGATACGCCGAGCCATGCTCGAAGCGGAAGGCGTCAGCTTTCTTGCGGACGGGCGGGTGGATATGGATACGTCCCGGTGGGAGCTGTCATACTGAATGAACAGCTTCGCGCCATGTCAATCCGCCTCGTTCTTCTCTCCGAAGCCTTTCACATAACGATCCAGAAATGACAGACAGAGTGCATTGACCTCGTCCAGCCGGGCGGGGTCTGCTGTTCTGCCGTCCAGCAGGCGGGTGAGCAGTGGGCTGGCCAGCGCAAGGTCTGTCAGCCCAAGGTGGCCCATCCCTTCCATGTGCAGGCTGTATGTCTGATCATCCTGCTCCGACAGCAGCCGCGCGTTGCCCGCGTACTGCGGCCAGTCATCCAACCGGTCCCATGCGCTGTCTGTATAGATTTGCATCAAGGGAACGGGATAGGGCGATAAGTCAAGCACAAACTCATCATCCCGTACATCCAGCAGGTCGCAGAGCATCGGTGCCTCCAGCGCGATGACTGCCTTTGCCGCCGCCTGTCGCCTGCCCATGCCCATCGCCGCGGCGCCCCCCAGCGAATGGCCGATGAAGCTTACTTTGGACGGGTCGATCCGCCCGTACAACTCGTCGTTTCGAGCAGGCGGCGCGGTCACGGCATCCAGCACAAAGGCCATGTCCCCCAGGCGGACACCCATCCATTTCTGATAGAGCACCAGGCTTTCCCGCCTGTTTTTCTTCGCGTTTTCTCCCCGCAGCTCGCCGAGATAACCGGTATCCAGATAGATTCGGCGCCCCTCGATCCCGGTCAGCAGGCTCTGGAAGCTGTGATCGATCGAGCAGACCACATAACCGTGGCTCGCCAGCTTTATAAACAAGCTTTCATTGCTGCGCCTCGTTGCCAGCGCGCCGTGGGAGAAGATCACCAGCGGAAATTTCTCCTCCTTGCCGGCTGGGTACCAGAACTCAGCCGCAAGCAAACGCGGACCGCCCAGGGTGCCGTAGGTTTCTTCCCGCTGTTCATCTCTGAAGTACTTTATCTGTACCCTGACATCATGATCTCCGTCCGCCGCGAGCGGTCTGTACGGCGGAAACATGATGGCCGCGAGCAGAACAGCTGACAGCAAACGGCCAGCACCTGTCTTCCACCGCCTACCCCGCGGCTTTTTCTTATCGGGCGCTTTCATAGCGGTCATGCCCTTGCCTGTTCATCCGCCTGACCAGCAAGCTGCCCTCAGCGTCGTTTCCCTCCACGCTCAGCGTGAATGTGTCGTCTGAAGCAACTTTCATAGAGAAAGTTTTCTTTATGAGTCTCTTTCCTTCATAGGATTCCTCGCCGCCCGCCCCACGCAGACGCAGGGAGAGGCTGCCGGCCCGGCAGTCAATCTCCACCCACAGCTCCTCCCCGGCAGCAAGCTCCATAGTTTGGTCGCTCTTGCCCCGCCAGGCGCTGAAGGCCATGGAAAAGCCCGTTTCATCGCTGATGTGCCGTATCGTCTCCGCCTGCCTGGCACAGCCTGTCAACGACAGGCAGAGCACCAGGGCCATCAATAATCCAAACCGGCTGTAAAGCATCTTAATACTTCCTCCGCAAACTTTTCGCTCTCGTTGATCCAGGGGCTGTGCCCCGAATGCTCAAACCATACAATGTTCTTATCGGGCGCATCCAGCACCCGCGCGTATTCCTCTGCCAGGGCGGGCGGCGCGTTCAGATCATACCTGCCCAGGAAAAACCGGACCGGCACATCAATCTTTGTGTAATCCTGTCGAAGATCAATACCATAGAGCTGCGGGTACACATGCTCATAGGTTTTGATCAGTGCCCGGAAAAAGTTGATCTTGTCAAGCAGGCCGTATTCGGCGGAGCCGATATCCCGCAAGGTATTGTAGCCCGGGTTCTGTATCCGGGGATCGGATGCCATCCGTTCGCTGAGATAATTGAGGTAAACGGCGCTTTTGAGTGCCATGCCCTTGCCGTAATAGGGCGGCTCCCCGTTTTTCTCCAGCTTGCGTATCAGCGCGTCGTTTCCCTCTGCCTGCGCCATGGCCATCGCCGCTTGATAATCCATGCGTTCAGTCAGCGCGAAGTCTGTCATCTGCCCGGTGCCGATCAGGGCGTGATAATCCTCCGGGTAGCGCTCAGCCAGGAAGATGCCCAGCGCGCTGCCCCAGGACTCACCGATCAGATAGATTTTCTCCTCATCGAAGCGTTTTTTTAAGTACCCTGTCAGTGCGTGACCGTCCTCGATATAGGTCTCAACGCTGAGGTCCTCCGTTCTTGCTGCGCCAAAGGACTTCCCCGAGCCAGGCTGATCCCAGCCCACGACCACAAAGTGCTGCTCAAGCGCCGCCAGCTCATGACGGGCCGCAGCAAGCTGGGTGCCGCCGGGGCCTCCCGCCAGGAAGAGCAGCACGGGCTTATCCATCTCCCGGCCCCTCAGGCTGATCCACTGCCGCCTGCCATTGAGATCAAGGGAAGTCAGCTCCGCGACGCTGCCGGGCAGACGCCTTCCCTGAGCATCGGTGATGGCTGACGTATGCGCGCGCCAATGGGACAGGGCGATCAGCCCCGTATTCAGCGCTGCCGCTGCCGCAAGGCCTGCTGCCCATCGCTTCAGCCGGAGCAATCCTGCCGGATCGCCCCTTTGCACGGCCAGACGGACCGCGCAGACGCACACGGCCGTCAGGCACAGGGCGCACAGCAGGCTCAGCAGTGCGAAGGCAATGATATACACCATCTCAAATCTCCTCATTCTTCCGGTACAGGCTTTCCAGCGCATTGCGCAGCCTGCCGGCATCGGTCACGCGGCTGCTGCGGTGCCTGAGCCCGTTTTGAAGGGCCAGATGCCTGATCTGTTTCATCCGCTCCATCTCATCAGCCGGCTCCCTGAGCACGAGCAGGCCGCCCGGCTTCAGCCATGCCGCCATCCTGGCCATCACCCGGCCCAGCTCATCCTGCGGCAGCCTGTGCAATGCGCAGTATCCATAGATCAGATCAAAGCTGCCGTCCACAATCCCCGGGCCATCCGGCAAGGTAAAGCTGACATGGCCGCATCTCCGCAGAGTCTTCCGGCAGGCCCTGAGCCAGCGGATCGAAGCATCCGCGCAAACGAGCCTGCCCCCGGCAAGCCGTTTCGCCGTATAGAAGGCCGCTGCCCCCATCCCGCAATTGTAATCCATCACCTGTTCATGCCCCGAAAGGGGCAGACTTGCCGCGAAAGGGGCAGACTTGCCGCGAAAGCCCGGAAACCGTGCCTTTTATGCAGATAAAAGGCAAGCCGCTTCCCCAGCAGCTCAAGGGGAGCAGGGTCGGCGCTCATGCCTTTGCCCTATCCCGGAAATCCGCCCTGACGATTTTGCCCGTCGAATACGCCGGGAGGGGCGGACGCGCGGTACAGCAGAAGGCTGGCAGATTCTTTGTCAGGGCGACCAGCCCGGTCATGCGCACGGCGAGCACGGCGTACCAGGCGGGTACCGAGGCGAGTACGAAATGCAGCCCTCGCCGCTGCTTGTTCGCGCAGTCGTTGCACCAATTGCTGAAGCGCGCAGACGCTTTTCCGGGTCCACAGAATGTCCATGGCATGTCTCTCCTCCGAATAAATCCTCAAAATAATACAGCCGCGTGTCAGGCCCATATCGATCATAACGACCGAACCTGTCACGCGGCTGAAGCCAAGTTTAAATTTTCCTTAAATCACAGGCAGTATGAGCCGGAAGGTGCTTCCTCCCCCTTCTCCCCGCGTCAGCGTCAGATCGCCTCCGTGGGCGCGGGCAATTTTTCTGGCGATCGACAGCCCCAGGCCGCCGCCCCCTGTCTGCGCGCCGCGGGCCTCATCCGCCCGCACGAAGGGCTTGAAGATATCCTCCGCCAGTCTCGCGGGGATGCCGACGCCGTCATCGCGCACATCGATCAGGGCTTGTTTTCCTTCTACGCGTAAGTTGACATGCACAGATATGCCCGGCGGGTTATGGCGCATGGCGTTATCCGCCAGGTTGTGGATGATCCGGGCGAAGCGGGCCTCATCCAGCAGCACCGGAACGGCCTCCTCCGGAATATCAAAATCATAGCTGAAGCCTGCGCCTTCAAGCCCGACCACCAGATCGCCGCAAACTTGCCTCAGCGCCTCGCACAGGTCTGTCCGCTCTGCCTTCAGCGCAAAATCCGGGCTGTCCATTTGCGACAGCTCAAACAGTTCGTTCAGCAGCCGGTTGGCCCTTCCGCTGCCCGTCAGGATCATGCCCAGGTAATGCGCGCGTTCGGCTTGTCCAAGATCAGGCGACTTCATCAAAAGCTCCGCATAGCCCTGGATGCCTGTCAGAGGGTTCTTCAGGTCGTGGGAGATATCGAGGATCAGCCGCCGCCTGTCTTCCTCCGACTTGCGGCGCATGACCGTTTCCGCTTCTATGCGCCGGGCCATATCGTTGAAGGTATCCTGCAGCTGGGCAAACTCATTTTTCAGCCGCAGATCCACCCGGGCGGAGTAATCCCCCTCCCGCAGCAGCCTGGTGCCGTCCGCCAGCTTGCGAAGCGGCACGGTGATGCGCCGGGCGGTCATGCGGGAATAGATCAGCGTCAGCAGCACCAAAAAAGCGAGGTAGATCAAGGCCACGATGCCCAGTGTGAGGGCTGTCTTGCCGAAGTCTCCGGTGGCCGCGTCCGGGTTCCAGGTCAGCTTGAAATCAATGCGGATGGAGGCGGGAAAGGTGACGATCAGCCAGAATCCGCCCTGCTCGTTATACAGCACATCGTGATGGAAAGGGATTTCCTTGCTTTTGCTGTTGACCAGAAAATCAGTGAACTCAGCGGCATTCATCTGCGGCTTGAGCGCGGCATCCTTCCCGGCGGACAGCACCACGCGGAAGGCCCGGTCGACCACCTGCACGCTGCCCCCGTTTTCCACAACAGGCACGGGGTCGATCAGTTGATAATCATCCCGCATCAGCTCGGACGCGGGATACTTGTTTTTGACCAGATCTCCGGATATGATCCGGCTGCCCAGCGTCACCAGCGGTACGGTCAGCGCCGTGATCAGCACCGACAGCAAAAACACCACCAGAAAATTGATGAAAAACTGGTTGGACAGTCTCGTCTTCATGCTTCTTCATCCCTGAGATGCAGCTTATAGCCGACACCCCGGATGGTCTTCAGATAGCGGGGGCTGCCCGGCTCATCCTCGATGCGGCTGCGCAGGCGGCTGATATGCACCATGACGGTGTTGTCATCATAATAGCCGCTTTCTTCCCACACGGCGCTGTACAACTGCCGCTTGGTGAATACCCGTTCGGGGTGCTCCATGAAAAACAGCAGCAGCTTGTACTCCTTCGTTCCAAGCTCCAATGCCATGCCGCCCTTGCTGACCGTGTATGTGCCTTTGTCGACGGACAGATCGCCGTAGCTGATGATATCCGCAGCCCTTGCCTGCTTTGTCTGATATTGACTGCTGCGGCGCAGCTGCGCGCCCACGCGGGCCAGCAGTTCTTCCACCGAGAAAGGTTTGGCCATATAGTCGTCCGCGCCCAGCCCAAGCCCCAGCACCTTGTCCATTTCCTCCGCCCTGGCTGTCAGAAAGATGACCGGCACCGTGCTGCGTTCCCGTATTTTTCTCAGCAGGTTGAAGCCATCCAGCCCGGGCATCATCACATCAAGCAGGCAAAGATCGACCGTCTGTGAAAGGGCCAGATTCAGTGCCTCCGGCCCATCACCTGCCTCCAGCACCCGGTATCCGGCGCCTTCCAGGCTGATCCTGATCAGGCTGCGGACCGCCCCGTCATCTTCCGCCACAAGGATTGTCATACCGCGCCACCCTCTGTCAGCCGCAGACGCGCGGCTGCTGCAATCTTTGTCAGGATTATATCAGACACACTCTTTCTTCCACAACAGAAAATATAAAAAAACGGGCACCAAAGCTGCGGGTATCATTTGCTGCCGGTAAGACGTGCTGACGCGCTGACACAATCATAAAGCGACAGGGGAACGAAGTGAGCCAACAAGCTTTCGTTCCCCTATTGCTTTGCGCGGCTGAAAGCCGCCATTCGCCACCGCTTCCCGCAGCCGGAGGCTGCGCTTCGCTCAGAACGGCTGCTCCACATTCAGCATCTTCGTCATCATATAGCCCGTCTTGCCGTCCACCCAGATGCGGCACCACCACTCGCCCCACTTGAGCAAATAGACCTTGGAGCCGTTTAAGTACAGGCCCAGGGAATCCGATGCGGTGGAGGATTTGGCGCGCAGCGTGGCCCCCTGGCCGCCCGCGTTGTACACGGAGATCAGCTCGGCCCCCGGCGGCGGGGTGGCGGCGGGCGTTTCGGGCGCGTCGGTGGCGGCGGGGGCTTGCGGCTTTGCGGATGCGCCGGCCTGCCCCTCTGCTCCCTCATCTTCCTGCGGCTCTGCCGCCTCCTTTGCCTGCACGTCAGCCTTCGTCATCTGCGGGCTGACGCCCCAGGCCATCATGAAGCCCAGCTTGCCGTCGGGCATGATGACGTGCACAAAGTCCTCCGTAAAGCCCATCACCTCAACCTCGGTACCGTTGGGATAGCCGCCCAGCTTATCGCTCTGATAGCTCTGCGCCGCGCGCAGGGTGAGGCTCGGGCCGTCCTGATAGGCCACCTGCACCAGCGGCAGCAAATCTGCCTCCATATCCTCCGGCGGGTCGAGGATCAGGCCCTCCTCCTTCAGATAGCCCGTCAGGCTGCCGATGGATACCTTCGCCCAGCCCTTTGAAGGGGCTTCGACTGCCAGCGCCAATACGCCGTTGAAATAATAGCCCAGGCTGTCCGCTTTGTCGGTTGGCCTGCTCCGCAGCACCTGGGCCGTGGCACCGGGGTCTGCCAGCAGGGCGGTCGCGGGGAATGTTATGCTGTCTTCTGCCAGTGCCGCGGCCGCGCTCAGCAGCAGGGCAGCCAGCAGCAGGCTGAATAATCTCTTCTTCATGGTACCTCCTCCCCGGCGCGGGGCCGGGCCAGCTGATTATACCACACCGCCTGGGTGGCCGGTTCAGGCCCTTCCCTCAGGGTGCCTTCACCAGTTCAGAGCTGCCGATGCCCACGATATCCTGCTGTCGGCGCACATTGCGATAGCCGCTGTAGGTGCCGGGGTCCATCACATACTCGCCCATGAACAGCATGGCGGCCGTCTGGCCCCCGTCCAGGGTGAAGGCCTCAGAGCAGCCCGCCTCCAGCAGCCGGTCCGCCACAAAGCGCAGCGGCGCGCCTGCCGAGCGGTCGTTGCGCCCCTCCACCATGATGCCGATGAAGTGCCCCGGCGCCACCACACCCAGGGCGCTGCGGGGCTCCCTGTGGGTAAAGCTGACATCCAGGCGGTCGTCCTTTACGCCGTCGTGCAGCAGGATCGGCCCGAAGGCCAGCACGTCCAGCGCCCCCGCGGCCAGATAATCCTGCGCCGTCATCTGCCCCGGCGTGCGCATCTCAATGTGCCCGTCGGCAAAGAGGGCCAACTCATCCATCGGCGGTATCTTGGCCACGGGCCTGGTGTAGGTATCCTCCCGCAGCACCTGCCCCGCGCGGATGATCAGCCCCACGCGCTCCTTGTTGTACAGGCGGAAGGAGAACAGGTCCCCGTTTTGCGCGTAGACCACGCGGTTTCGCCTGGCGATGAGGGCTGGCTGATCCTGCGCGCGCGAAGGCTTTTTGGGGTCCGCCGAGAAGGCCCGGAAGTGGTTGGGTGCCGCAAAGCGTATATCCGCCATATACCAGATGACGGTCTTTTTATTGTAGCGGCCGCTGAAGCGGCGGATGTGCACGGCCAGGTCCTTTGAAAGGTAGATATACTGCCCCGCCTCTTCATCGATATGGATAAACTCATCCGCATCGCTCAGCTCCCCGGGCCCCTCTTCCCCCTCCGGCTCGCCGACCACGAAGGCCGCGATCGGGTCATCCTCCGCCCTCAGCAAAAAGCCCTCGGCGTCGCGGCGGGGCCAGGCCCTAAATTCGGGCGGCCCCTTCACATCCGTCAGGGTATCCGCCGCGTAGACGCGCGGCGCGGCCAGCAGACACAGCGACAGCATCGCGGCCATCGCCTGGGTATACCAATTCCTTCTGCCCATAAGCCCCCTCCGGTTGCCATGCCTGTTCTCAGGGGGATTATACCCCGAGGGTTATGTGGCTGCAAAATGCGGCCTTTGGCCGCGCAAAACGGCGTCTGAGGACGCCGCAAAGCAATGGCAAAGGAACCGGCATAGCGGATATGAATCTTCCGAACCCCTTTGCGGCTGCGAAGCAGCCTTTTCGCCACTGCTTCGCGTGGCCAAAGGCCATATTTTGCCCTCTGGTATCAGCCTCGCAGCAGCTCCGCCACCTCCGGCATATTCTCCCAGTACCGCTTGGGCATGTGGCTCATGCGGCAGCGCGGGTTCTCGCGCCCCTTGATGGCGATGCTGTCGTAAAACTGCTTCCACAGGGCCTGCCAGCGGGCCTCGCCGGGGCTCAGGGCCGGCAGCTCAAAGCGCTCCACCGCCACGATACGTGCCAGGCCATATTCGCCGATCAGCGCCGCCCTGTGCCTCATGTCCGCGATGGCGAAGCGCTCCCCCTTCAATCGCAGGCAGAAATGCTGGGTGATGAAGGGCAGGATATAGTTCTTCGGCGTGATCCGGGCGACCAGGGCCCCCTCCGCCTGGACGAAGCGGGTGAAGCCCTTGAATAAATGAGCCTCATGCAGCAGGCGCCTTTCGGCGTTCAATAGCTTGGACACCAGCTCGTCGCCCATCTTGTAGCACAGATTGCCGCCCTCCTTGTAGCCCCGCAAAAGGAACTGCAGCAGCCGCAGCTCCTTATGCTCCAGGCAGCTGCAAAACACGGTGACCGTCAGCTCCAGCGCCCGCATGGATATCTTCTCGGGGATGGAGGCCTTCACCCGCGCCGCCCGCGCCCGGTCGGTCGCCACATGGCGCGTCCCCGTCAGCAGCATCGGCGCGTCCTCCTCCCGCGTGATCGACAGGGGCATCTCCCTGCGGTAGACGCTGTCGTACACGCAGCAGAGAAAGCCTTCAAAGCTGCCGTCGTAGATATAGGTCGCAGGGGCCAGTCCGCTCACATCCCCGCCGCCAGGCATCTCACCGTCTCCTCCACCGCTTCATCAAGGTTCCTGATATCCCCGCCCCCGGGCAGACGGCCCGTATCGCGGAACATGCTCAGCTGCTCCATGCCATAGCTGTGGATCGCGGGGTCGATCAGGGCGCGCGCGGTCAGCTCCCTGTCGGGCCGCAGTTTGGGCATCCAGTCGGCCGCGATGATGAAGTGCTGCGCCCGCTTGAGCACGATGCCCATGCGCTTCAGCCCCGCCATATCCAGCCGCCCGTGCCGGCGCGCCGCCAGGATCTTTTTCGCCCCCGTGGGCCCGATGCCGGGCACGCGCAGCAGGCTGTCCTTCGGGGCGGTGTTCACATCCACGGGGAAATTCTCCGGGTGGTTCAGCGCCCAGTTGCACTTGGGGTCCAGCCAGGGGTTGAAGTTGGGCAGTTCGGGGCTCAGGATCTCCTCCGCCGCAAAGCCGTATTGCCGCATCAGGAAATCCGCCTGATACAGCCGGTGCTCCCGCAGAAGCGGCGGCTTGGTGTCAAGCGAGGGCAGCAGGCTGTCCGCCACCGCCGGGATATAGGCCGAATAGAATATTCGCTTCAGCCCGTATTTGCGGTACATGGCGGAGGCCAGATTGATGATCCGGTAATCGCTCTCGGGGCTGGCCCCGATGATCATCTGCGTGGCCTGCCCCGCCGGGGCAAACTGCGCGGCGGGGACGCGCAGGCTGAGCGCTCTGTCGTCCGCCGTCGATTCATCAGCGATCTGCCGCATGGGCCCGAAGATGGCCTCCTTCTTTTTGTGCGGGGCCAGCCGCGCGAGGCTCTCTTCACTGGGCAGCTCCACATTGACGCTCATGCGGTCCGCCAGCATACCCAGCGCGCGCACCAGCCCGGGCGAGGCCCCGGGGATGGTCTTGGCGTGGATATAGCCCCGGAAGTCATATTCAACGCGCAGCTTGCGGATGGCCCGGATCATCAGTTCCATGGTATGGTCCGGGCTTTTGACGACGCCGCTTGATAAAAACAGCCCCTCGATGTAGTTGCGGCGGTAGAAGTTGAGCGTGATGTCCGCCAGCTCCTGCGGCGTGAAGGCCGCGCGCGGGCAGTCGTTGCCCGAGCGGTTCACGCAGTACTTGCAGTCATAGATGCAGTAGTTGGTCATCAGCACCTTCAGCAGGCTGATGCAGCGCCCGTCCGCCGAGAAGGAATGGCAGCAGCCCGCGGGCAGGGTATGCCCCGGTCTGTTCGCCCCCGATGAGGTGCAGGCCGCGTCATACTTGGCGCTGTCGGCCAGTATGCTCAGCTTCTCCATGATATCCATGCTGTATCCCCCCTTACGGCGCGGCATTCAGAATCAAATAGAGAACATATGTTCTCTTTGTATGTATCATACAGGCAATGAAGGGCTTTGTAAAGGGGGCGACCTAACTAATCCGTTCCGCTTAATAGCGCCCGATCATAATCCGGAAATCCCTCGGGTCAGGGAGCTTTGCTCCTTTCAATACCAATAAAAACAACAGCCCCTCATCCTCATCCGGGTTCGGGGCTGTCGTTTTTCTGTCACGAGGCATGGTGCCCGGCGGAAGGTCGGCTCAGCCCATATACCAAGGGCCGGCTGAGGGATATGGCCGGGTCATCAAGCCTCCGACAGGCGTTTTTTCAGTTCGGTCACTTTGCTCTCGATCAGCCTCGCGGTGCGGATAAATTCCTCATCGCTCTTTCCGCTGGGATCATCCAATCCCCAGTCCTCCCGAAAACTGGAGGGCAGAGAAGGGCACTGTACATTGCAGCCCATGGTGATGATACCGTCCACGGGCGGCAGCTCATCAATGAGTTTGGAATATTGCCCGGCTTCCATGTCGATGCCGTACAGCTGCTTCATGATGCGCACCGCGTCCGGGTTGATCTGCGGCTTTGTTTCCGTGCCTGCGGAGAAGCTTTCGAACACATCCGCGGCGAGGTGTTTTCCCAGCGCCTCGGCCATCTGGCTGCGGCAGGAGTTGTGGACGCAGATAAACGCGATCCCGGGCTTGTTCATGCGGGGAACCATCCTTTCGTGCGGTTGGCGAATTTGACCAGCCCCAGCATCACCGGCACTTCCACCAGCACGCCGACGATGGTCGCCAATGCCACCGGGCTTTGCGCGCCGAAAAGCGCAATGGCCACCGCCACGGCAAGCTCAAAGAAGTTCGAAGCGCCGATCATCCCCGCCGGTGCCGCGATGTCATGCGGCAGCTTCAGCGCCCTGCTTGCGAAGTAGGCGACGAAGAAGATCAGGCAGGTCTGCAGCGTGAGCGGAATTGCTATAAGCAGGATGTGCAGGGGGTTTTGCAGGATGACTTTGCCCTGGAACGAGAAGATGATGACCAGTGTCAGCAGCAGGCCTGCCACGGTGATGTGGTTCCATTTGGGGAGAAAGGTATCCCTGAAGTATGTTTCCCCTTTTTTCCTGATCATCCTGGTCCTGGTGAGGATGCCGCCGGCGAGAGGGATCACGACAAACAATACCACCGACAGGATCAGCGTATCCCAGGGGATCCTGACGCCGCCCACGCCCAGCAGAAAAGCCACAATGGGCGTGAAGGCGATCAGGATGATGAGGTCATTGGTGGCCACCTGCACCACGGTATAGGCAGGGTTCCCCTTGGTCAGATGGCTCCAGACGAACACCATGGCCGTGCAGGGCGCGGCGCCCAGCAGAATGGCCCCTGCCAGGTAATCCTTCGCCAGGTCCGGCGGGATGAGTGACTTGAACACCACATAGAAAAACAACCAGGCGATGCCAAACATGGTGAAGGGCTTGATGAGCCAGTTGGTGACCCAGGTCACATACAAACCCTTGGGGTTTTTGCCCACGTCCCTGATGCTTTGAAAATCCACCTTCAGCATCATGGGGTAGATCATCAGCCAGATGAGAATGGCAACGGGTACAGATACCTTTGCATATTCAAAGCGCTCCAGAAAGGCCGGGATGCCCGGGAGATATTGCCCGATCAGCACCCCCGCCGCCATACACAGCAGCACCCAGAGGCTGAGGTACTTCTCAAAGAAACCGATCCCGCTTTGCTTCTCTTTCATATGTCCTCCGACGGTTCAGGCTAAGAACCGTCTGTTTTTTATCCTCGCGCCTTGCGCAGGATGGTCACAACCTCCTGTGGCTTGAGCACCTTGCCATTGGAGACTACTTTGCCGTCAACGACAAGGGCGGGCGTCGTCATGACGCCGTAAGCGGCGATTTCCGCAAAGTCCGTCACATGGTCAAGGGAAGCATCCATGCCCAGCTGTGTCAGGGCGGCTTTGGCCGCGGCTTCCAGCGCATTGCATTTTGCGCATCCGCTGCCCAGTATCTTCACCGAAAGGCCCTCTGCCTTTGTACTCTGCGGCGCCCGGTTTTCGCCGCTTGCCGCGGCGGGCGGGGCTTTCTTTTTTCCAAACAGTGCCATTGATTTTCCTCCCAAATACTTTATTGTCATCCGCATGCTTGATGATCGATGCCCCCTCGGTATTACATGAGGTAAGGCTGCATGAAGTTGAAGAAGTACCCGACGATGACGATGCCGACGGTGCAGATCCCGATGAACAGCGCAAGCAGCTTGAGCTTGATCGCCTTGCGCAGCATGATCAAAGACGGCAGAGACAGCGCGGTCACCGCCATCATGAAGCTGAGCACCGTGCCCAGCAGGGCGCCCTTCGCCAGCAGGGCCTCGGCGATGGGGATGGTCCCGAAGATGTCCCCGTACATCGGTATGCCGATGAGCGTCGCCAGCATAACGCCCAGGGGGTTCCTGCTGCCCAGCACGGAGGCGACCCACTCCTCGGGGATCCAGTTGTGGATCAGCGCGCCGATGCCCACACCAAGCAGAATATAGGGAAATACTTTTCTGAAGGTATCCGTCATCTGCTCTTTGGCGAACACCAGGCGGTCCCGCCGGGTCAGGTCAGGCGACTCGATGTCGACGCTGCCGGCTGTGAGGATAAAGCCCTCCACATGTTTTTCCATGTTCATCTTTTCGATGATGCTGCCGCCGGCCACCGCGATGACCAGCCCCAGCACCACATAAAGGATGGCGACATTGGCGCCGAAAATGCTCATCAGCAGCACCAGCGAGCCCAAATCCACCATGGGGGAGGAAATCAGGAAGGAAAACGTGACGCCCAGCGGCAGGCCGGCGGAAGTAAAGCCGATGAACAGCGGGATGGACGAACAGGAGCAAAAGGGCGTCACCGTGCCCAGAAGCGCCGCTATGACATTCGCCCAGATCCCCCGGAAGCGGCCCAATATGCGCTTGCTGCGCTCCGGCGGGAAATAGCTCTGGATATAGCCGATGATGAAAATAAGGGAGCACAGAAGCGCCACGATCTTCACGACATCATAAATAAAAAACTGCAGGCTGCCCACCCATCTGTTCGACAGATCAAGGCCAAGCGCCGCCAGGCCCTCCCCGACCAGCACGTTCAGCCATCGCATCCCCAACAGCTGGTCCTGAATGAAGCCCCATATGATCCCGATTGTCTGCATGATTGCTATGCCCGCTTTCTTTCGTGTTTATGTGGCCGGGATGTTCCCGGCTGCCGAAGGCACCCGGCAGCAGGGCTGTTCCTGCGCCGCTGCGTCCGCTGTCACCTTTATCAGCTCCTCAAGCAGCTCTGCCGCTCTCCTGCTGCCCTCTTCATTGATGTGGTAATAGGTCCACTTGCCATCCTGACGCCCGTCCACGATCCCGGATTCGCACAGAATTTTCATATGATAGCTGAGCGTGGACTGAGGCAGGCCAAGGGGCTCATAGAGGTTGCAGATGCACTGTTCCCCGCTTTGCAGGAGCTCCAGTATCCTCAGGCGCTTTTCATCGCAGAGCGCCTTGAATACCCTTGCGTTTTTAACATAAGACGATGCCATGACACTTCCCTTTCATCAAATCAAGTAAAGTTGATGGATGGATTATATCCCCCGAAAAAAGCTTTGTCAACAGGAGATTGTGCATCTTCGTCAATGCCCGGCGGTGATGAAGCTCCCTTTTTGCGCTTTTTGTGCCTTTCGCTGTTGTCAAAACCCATATCCCCTATCATCAGTTCCATTCCTTTTTCTGCGTATTCCGCATATTCCGCGGTTGGTCCTCCCCTTGTCGCGCTGCATAACCCGATGGTTGATGGAAACGAACCGCAGAATACGTGGAACACGCGGAAAGGGACGGAGATGGAAAAATGCTGAA
This sequence comes from uncultured Christensenella sp., assembly GCA_964630465.1. Taxonomy (GTDB): domain Bacteria; phylum Bacillota; class Clostridia; order Christensenellales; family Aristaeellaceae; genus UBA1038. The sequence goes on along the minus strand of CAZVUU010000024.1, from coordinate 754 downwards.
TGCTGAGTGAGCGGGATGCTTTCTTATCATGATGTTTTATCGTATAATTGAATAAACTGGATATTGACCTCTGCAATACAAATAGTGACAGGAGGATATATGCTGTGAATATTCAAACCGTATGGATGAACATTAAGAAGAATGAGGGCGAGCAATTTCATACAAAGAATGGGATTGCGTTTATCTACAAAATTACTGGAAATAGCGTCCAGCCGATACCTGTTAATGGTTCAAAAATTTTCCAAATATCAAAGTCGGTGCTTGAGGAAAGCTTAAAGCTCATGCCATTGAATAATACTGTTCCATTGCAGCAGTTTCGAGCGCCATCTTACATCTATGCTTTGTTGACGGACAAGCGGATAGTATAAAACCCAATAAGCAGGATGGGCCCATGCTATGGGTATTCATCCTGATAAAAAGTGTCAGGCAGCTTTCGAATGATAGAAAAAGGACCGTCCCCTTGAACAGGAAACGGTCCCCCGGGCCTTGCCGCCCGGCCTCTGACCTCATACTAATGAAGAGCTTTAAGGCATCCAAAGCGGCGAGGGACTTTGGTTTGAGGCAAGGAGTGGAAATGAAGGCGTAGCAGCGCTACGTCGATTTTCCTGCGACGCTGCATCAGGCCAAAAGACCCGCCGCAACGATGCCTTAAAGGTTTGAATTCGTATTAATCTTCTGCCCTTTGCAGCAGCGTCAGCAGGTAGAGGAACTCCTCCTTGTATGGGTCTCCGGTCAGGCCTTCGGACCCCCGCAG
>CAZVUU010000023.1:0-26021 GCA_964630465.1 uncultured Christensenella sp. | reverse complement strand
TGCGCTGGCGCTGGCCGCCGGAGAACTGGTGCGGGTAGCGGTGCAGGAAGTAGGGGGCCAGCCCGCAGTCATCCATCACCTCAAGCACGCGTTCCTTCATGCGGTCGTCATTAGATTTGAACTGATCGTGCGTCATCATGCCCTCGCCGATGATCTGGCCGACGGTCATGCGGGGGTTCAGCGACGAATAGGGGTCCTGGAAGATCAGCTGCATGTCCACACGCAGCAGGCGGGTCTCCTCATAGTTGAGGCGGGCCAGGTCAACGCCCTCGTCCCAGTGGGCATCCAGCTCCTGGAAGCGCTCATCGCCAAGATGCGGGGCGCGCAGGCGGCTGATCTCGTCCTGAATGTCCTTCAGCCTGTTGTCGAGGGTCTTGACCAGCTCATCCAGCGCCGTGACCTGGTTTTCAAGCTCCTGCTTCTTCGTGCTCAGCTTGTCTGAGGCGCCGTTGCTCTTTTCGCGGAAGCTCAGGTCAAGCAGATCAACGTTCAGGCTCTGACGCCTGCGTATGGTGTCGCGGCGTTCGGCCGCGCAGTCGTACAGCCTTTTGTAAACGGCCTTGACGGGCTCCAGATCCTTCAGATTGATCAGCCCGCCGACGATGTTGGTGACATCGAGCAGGGCATCGTGGGCGCGGACCTTCAGCAGGTTCAGCTCAGTCGCGTTCTTGAACTGTTCCTGCTCGTCCATCTTATCGTAAGCTGCTTGCTTTTCCTGCACTTCTTTTTCAAGCTGCAGCATCTTTTCTTTATATTTCGTCAGGTTGCTGATGGTGTGCTGCATGTAACGGGGGGCCACATCGATCAGACGGCGGCCGTAGTACATGATCTTTCCTTCGGTAGGGTTGTACAGCTTCAAGAGGGTGCGGCCAAGCGTCGACTTGCCGCAGCCGCTCTCGCCAACCAGGCCCAGGGTCTCCCCGTCGTAGATATTGAGGTCAATGCCGTCATTGGCCTTGACGTAGAGCCCACGCTTTTTGATGGGGAAGTATTGCTTCAGGTTGGTTATCTTAAAAAGAACAGGCTGATCAGCCATGGCGTTCCTCCTTCTTCGGGTAGAAGCAGCGAATCTGCTGGGTATCGCTGACGGGCAACATCTCGGGTTCCTCGTTGCGGCATTTATCTGTCGCGTACTTGCAGCGGGGCGCGAATTTGCAGCCCTTGGGCAGGTCAAGCGGGTGGGGCACGGCGCCGGGGATCACATCCAGCTTGCTGCCCGTGGGTGTATCAAGCCTCGGGATGGAGAGCATCAGGCCCTCCGTATAGGGATGCGAGAATTCGGCCTTTTTATCAAAGATCACACGGACGGGGGCCATTTCGACCACCTGGCCGCAGTACATGACGGCTACGTCATCCGCCATCTGGTTGATGACGCCCAGATCATGGGTAATAAACAGGATGGAGGTGCCGTGCTCCTTTTTCAGATCGTTCATCAGGCGGAGGATCTGCGCCTGGATGGTGACGTCAAGGGCGGTGGTCGGCTCATCGGCGATCAGCAGCTTGGGCTGGCAGGCCAGCGCCATGGCGATCATGACGCGCTGGCGCATTCCGCCGGACAGTTGGTGCGGGTATTGCTTGAGCACCACCTCAGGGGCCGGGATCTTTACGTCCGCCAGCATTTTGAGGGCCATCTTTTTGGCCTCCTGCTTGGACATTTTGCGGTGAATGATAAAGGATTCCGACAGCTGGCGCTCCACGGTAAACACGGGGTTCAGGCTGGTCATCGGTTCCTGGAAGATCATGGAGATGGAGTTGCCGCGGATCTTGTAGAGCTCGTTCATGGAAAGCCGGGTGATATCCCGCCCTTCAAATATGATCTGCCCATCGGCCACATAGCCGTTGCCGTCCAGCAGATGAAGAACGCTCATCGCGGAGACGCTTTTGCCGGAGCCGGATTCACCCACGATACCCAGGGTGTGCCCGGGCTCGACCGAATAGCTCGCGTCATTGACGGCCTTGACGATGCCGCGTTTGGTCGTAAAATATGTTTTCAGATTCTTAATCTCAAGCAGTGCCATGTATCATGTGCCCCCTTAGCGGTCGTTGCTCTTGGGATCGATAGCGTCCCGCAGCCCGTCGCCGATCAAATTGATGCAGATGGTGCAAATACTGAAGATGATGGCCGTGAACAGCCAGCGCCACCAGAATTGCTGGATAACGATCGAGTCATTGGCGCCTGTGAGCATATTGCCCCAGGTCGGGGTGGGCGGCGATATGCCGAAGCCCAGGTAGCTCAGCGAAGCTTCCGTCAGCATGGATGAGGCGAAGCTCAGCGTCATGCTGACCAGGATAACGGAAACAATATTGGGGATGATGTGCTTAAACACGATGTTTCCCTCTTTGATGCCCAATATCTTGGCGGCGTTGACGTACTCCATCTCGCGCTGCGTGAACATCTGCGCGCGCACCAGGCGGAACAAGCCCGGCCAGCTGAGCACGCCCAGCACCACCATGATCAGGTACATGCGCTGCTCGACCGATATGCGGGTCCCGATGATGGCGGACAGTATCAGGGCAAAGGGCAGGAAGGGCAGCGAGCTGATCAGCTCGGCAAAGCGGGACAGGATCATGTCCACGCTGCCGCCGAAGTAACCGGCCAGCCCGCCCAGCAGGATGCCGATGATGCTGGAGATGATGACGGCAACGGCGCCGACGGTCATGGTGACGCGCCCGCCGTTGATGATGCGCACCAGCACATCGCGGCCCAGGTGATCGGTTCCCAAAAGGTAGCCGCTCAGGCCCCAGGAGTAGAGCTTGCCGCTCTGGGTAATGGCGTAGTTTTGATAAAAGCCGGTGAAGATGGTAGCGACTCTGTCGGTGCCCAATGCCTCGGGCGCCGTTCCTTCGCCGTGCGCGTCGCTGCCCCAGCTGATCAGGTCATTTTGATCGGTCAAAGCGGTATAGTGGTTGCGGCCGCCAAAGATCTTGATGATCTTGCCCTCATGCTCGGGAACGCGGTTTTCACGGTTTGACATATTGCCCCAGACCACGACCGTGCCGTCTTCCTTCAAAGCGGCATTGGTGGCGGAGGTGGAGGCGATGTCCACGACGCCGCTGTCAAGGCCGGCCGGCACCTTCGCCAGGGCGCTGTCCTTCATGCCGGAGTAGACCGCGGCCCCCTCCTCGGTGAGGATCAGGTAGTTGGTGGCGTTGACGCTCACCTTTTTGACTTTGGTGTCCTTGTAAGCCTTTTTTACTTTGATGTCGTTGAGGTTGTCATTTCCCCACAGGTAGAGAGTGCCCTCCGCGTCCACGGCGGCGGTGAACTGGTTGCCCGCAACAAGCTGGACGATATTGGGGTTTTCACCCTTGCGGATGATGCTTTGCAGGTCATTGGGCAAACGGTTCTGGCCGAGGCGGGTATTGCCCCAGAAATAGAATTTTCCGTCTTCGTCAAGTGCCACGGCATGGTCATATCCGGCGGTGATATCAACAATTTTGGCTGCCTTGACCTCTTCGGGGATGTTTTTCAGGTCGATGGTCTGCGTCACTCGGGTATATCCCCAGACATGGACCTGGCCGGAATCATCAAGGCCCAGGCTGAATGTAGTGCCGGGGACGATCTTCCTGATGCCATTATTCTTCATTTCTTCCGGCACCTTCATCATGTTCAGGCCCGGGGCAACGTTGATCTGCGTATTGTCCTGATGGCTCAGGTTGATGGGAAGAAAGATCGGGCCGATCAGCACAAACAGCAGGATGATCAGGAAGATGATCAGGCCGAACATCGACAGCTTCTTCGCGCGGAAGTTGCTGATCACGGAGCGCAGCGGGCTTTGCAGTGCCTCTTCTTCCATAAAGGACAGTTCCCTTTGCGGCCCGAAAAACATGCGCCTGAGCCAACGGGTGAGGAAAAATCCGCGGTTTTTATTCTCGTTCATTTTCATATCCATATTGTCCTCACTTATTCACGCGTACACGCGGGTCGACCAGGCCGTAGCTGAGGTCTGTCAGCAAGACGCCGATCAGGCTGACCACCGTATAAAACATCTGGATGGCCAGTACCAGCTCATAGTCCTTCTGGTTGAGCCCAAGGATATAGAGCTTGCCCATGCCGTCGATGGCAAAGGTGTTTTCAATCAGCAAGGAGCCGCTGAATATCGTGAGAAACCAACCGATGATGACTGTGATGATCGGGATCAGCGCGTTGCGCCAGGCATGCGAATAAATGACAGTCTTTTCCCGGACGCCCTTGGCGCGGGCTGTGCGGATGTAGTCCATTGACAGGGCGTCGATCATGGCGGCGCGCACATAGCGGGTCATCCCGCCCAGCGCCGCGAAGGTCATCACGATCAGTGGGAGGGACATATAGTACAGCCTGTCCCAGAAGGCCTGCATGCCCGTAAAGCTGGCCCCAGGTGTTTTGGTGCCCATGACGGGAAACCATCGCAGCTGCACCGAGAAAAAATATATAAATATCAACGCGATAATGTATATCGGAATTGAGTAGCCTACGATGCTGAATACCTGGACACTCTTGTCAAAATTGCCATTCTTTTTCACCGCCGTGCGGATGCCCAGCGGAATGGTGATGCCAAGTGCCAGTATGGTGTTGAAAATGTTCATGAAGATGGTGATGGAAATGGGGTCTGCGATCACATCTTTTACAGGTTTTTTATAATAGCTGGATTGGCCGAAGTTGCCTTGCAGCAGGCCGTCATAGCGTCCGTTCTTTTCAGGGGCCAGCCCTATCCACCGGCCATAGCGCAGCATGAGCGGGTCGTCAAGCCCTCTTTCAGCGCGCAATTTCTGGTACATCTCCTGGTATTCAGCGGGTTTCAGCGAGCTTCTCATGGGTTCCAGCTCTGCCCTGACAGGGTCCGAGGGGATAAGGTTATACAGCAGGAACATGGCTAAGGACACGATCAGAAACATCGCGACCATATAGACAAGCCGCCTCAGGATATACTTGGCCACAAAAACAACCGACCTTTCGCGGCGGGCATCAAGCCCGCTTAATGTAAGTGTTTGTATCCGGGTGAAACTTTATTGCACCAGGGGACAAAAAGCTTTGACCCCTGATGCAATAAAATTCAGGCAAGACAAATTGACTCAGGAAATGGGGACGGGATGCCCGGTCCCCATTTCCTTTGTTGTCAATTGCTGTCAGTCAGCCAGCGTCGCGTAAACGATCGCGGACGCGAAGCCCCACAGCGGGTTCTCATCGTAGTTCTGAAGCTTGTCAAAGAAGATGGTGTAGTAGATGTTGGAGTACAGCGGGATCTCGGGCAGCAGCTCGTTCCAGCGGATGATGTACTGAGCCCACAGATCGCGGTAGCCTTCCTGATCGCTGGAGTCTACGCCGTATACCATGTCCATGGACAGCTTATCCAGCTCGTCATCAAACATGAAGTTGACGTTGTAGCCCTGCTCAACCAGTTCGGGATCGCTGGTCCAGTTGTAAGCCATGTCATAGACGGGGGTGAAGTTCGTGGCCAGGTTGTACATGCCGTACTTCGGTACGCCGTACTGGTCGCCCTGGCTCTTGTCGCGGTACATCCAGTTGAGCAGCTCGTCAAAGGTCATGATGCTCTGGCGGATATCCATACCGGCGGTGGCCACGTCGGGGTTGTTGGCCAGCATGGTGACCAGCAGCTCGCTGACGGGGTTGCCTTCGGAGGAGGACCATTCGACGATCAGGGGCATCAGGACATCGCCGTTGGCGAGGGTCACGTTGTGCTCATACTGACCGGCTTCCTCTTCGGTGACCTTCTTGTAGCGCAGGCCGCTTGTCCAGGCATTGCCGTCGGCGCCCAGCACCCAGCCGTCTTCTTCCAGAATGTTCTGGGCATCTTCCAGGCTGTAGGGGTAGGTCTGGAGCTTTTCATTCAGCTCTTCTTCAGACTCTTTGAACATCCACATGGCCAGGCCGTAGGGGCCGTGGACCAGCGCGCCGTAGCCCTCGGTGAAGGTGGAGGCGAACTCCTGACGATCAAGCAGGTGGGCGATCGCGCGGCGGACGGCCACAAACTGGGTGGGGCCGAAGTCGGACTGGAACTGGAGCTTGCCGTAGCCGTTGCGCTCGAAGGAAACGGTGGCAAAGCCGCCCTGCTCTTCCATGTCAAGGCCGGTGTTGATGTCATTACCGCCGGTCAGCTGGCTGATCAGGTTGATGGCGCCGGTCTTCAGGGCGTCAAACTGGGTGGCCTGCACGGCCTTTACGACAACCAGCTTCTGGATGGAAGGCTTCTGGCCTTCGAAGTTTCCGGCATAGTAGGGGTTGATCTCAAGGACTGCTTCCTTGGCGGTCGCGTCGTAGCTGACCAGGTTGTAGGGGCCCGCAGTGATGCGGCCTTCAGACAGGAAGCGCGTGGTCTCGACGCGCTCGGCGATGGCTTCGGGGCTCATGTCGCCTACGAAGTACGCGCCGTTGCCGTCATCCTTCACGCCATAGCCTTCGCCCAGCCACATCGCGATGCTCAGGGGGCTGAGGCTGGCATAAGAGAGGTCATAGAAATAGGGGACCTTATCTTCCACGACCTGCAGAGAGTAGCTGTAGTCGTCCAGCAGACGGACGCCGGCATACTCTTCGGTCTCGCCGTTCTTGAAGGGCTGGCCGCCGACATAGGTCAGATAGCCCGAGCTCTTGCTGCCCAGGCCCTGCAGGGTGGGATGGTCAAAGAGCAGAAGGCTGGCGACATAGTGCTCAGCGGTGATGGGGCTGCCGTCGTTGAAGGTCAGGCCTTCCTTGATCTTCACGGTGAAGGTCTTGGTGCCGTCCTCGTTCATAACGGACGAAATATCCTCGGTTACGGTCTGGTTCCAGACGAAAGCGCCGCCCTGATCGTAGGATACGGTGCCGTAGTCGTTCATCAGGTTGCGAACCATATTATCGGACGCGTTGTTGGTCCAGATGGCGCCGTGTGCCCAGTCGCCGGACAGTTCGGTGCTGCTGCCGTAGATGACCTGGCCGGCTTCGGTCCTGTTTTCCAGTACCTCTTCGGGGGCCGCTTCAGCGAAAGCACCGCCGACGACGCTCAGCATCATGACAGATGCCAGCGCGAGGGCAAGTAGTTTCCTCATGAGTGTCTACCTCCAATGTATTTATTGAGCCGGCAATTTGATTCATCGCTGCGGCTCTTACCTGCATATTATATGCAATTACAAAGGCAATAGCAAGCATTTTGTCATGTTAAGTCTTTCATCTTCATGAGGAATCTGGTATTATTAAGTAAAAAATACGGTCATTCATCGAAAAGTTGCCGACAAATCAATGCATCTGATTGCATAAGACAAGGCCGCGCCCGGCGCGGCATCGGCGGCAAATCCCGTGAGGAAGGAGTATGAACGTGGTACAGGATAATCGCTATCCGTGCAAAAATGTCGGACCGGGGCGGCAGGTCCGTCGGGATGACGCGCTTTGGGCGCAGGCGCCCGAAGCCTTCCTGGTCGATGTTGTCTCGGGAAAAGAACCAGCCCTGCTCAGTTTCTTTCAATGCCTGCGCGACGACGAAAGGGGCCTTCTCTACCTGTGCTTTGAGGGCGAGTCAAAAGGCCGGCATTCGACATTCAAGCTGCATGACGAGCCCTTATGGAAGCAGGATGTGTTTGAGCTGTTCATCTGCGATGAAGGAAGGCTTGACCGCTACCGGGAGCTTCAGTCAAGCCCCTGGGACCTGCGCTTTGACGGGTATATCTGCTACGATGAAGAAGGCAGGCGTCATCTTGACGTCAGCTGGGATGCCAAAGGCTGGACAAGTGAGACAGGCTATTTTAAGCAGCCGGGCAAACTGATCAGCCTGTGGACGATTCCCTATGAAGTCTTTGACAGGAGGCCACAAAGCGGGGAGAGCTGGCGGATGGGCGTCTTTCGCGTAGCGGGAAAGGAGCTGCAGGCCTGGCAGATGACGGGTGCAGCCAATTTCCACGTACCGGAGCGCTTCGGATACCTTGACTTTGAGTGATCTGACGGTCGGGCAGGGCCTGGAGCGCCTGACAGAGGAATGGGGTATGCTGTCGGGCGCCAGCGTGAGCTACGGCACGGCTGTGCGCAGCCGGACCTGTTCGGCAGGCTTTGCTCAAGAATCGCTGTATAAAAGGGGAGCCTTTGCGGCGGCAAAAAAGCCCATCACTGAAAACAGCCTCTATGACCTGGCCTCCCTGACCAAGGTGTTCACCGCGCTGTGCATGCTGCGGCTGATCGAGCGGGGAAAGCTCAGCTTTGACGACGGCGTGGGGCGGCTTGACCCGCGCTTTTCCTGTCTGCGCGAGGTCACCGTCTACGACACCCTGACCTATCAGGCCGTGCTTCGCACGCCCGAGCGGGTCGACAGGCAGCCCGATGCCGAAGAAGCCGAGCGGATGATCTTTGCCTGCCGGAGGATCGGTGGGCCGGAGCCCGACAAGCTCTACTCGGACATGAATGCCATGATCTGCAAATATATTGTAGAAAGCGTTTCAGGCATAAGCTTTGAAGACTATCTCAGGCAGCATATCTTCCGGCCCATGGGGATGAAAAACACCTTTGCCGCCGTGCCGGATGAGCGCATCGGTGACTGCCTCAACTATAATTACGAACACCGGATATCAGACGGAAAGTATTATCTGAGCGACGATGTGTTTCCCGGCCTGCCCCATGATCCCAAGGCCCGTCTGCTGATGGCGGGCAAAAAGGGCCTGTGCGGCCACGCCGGCATTTTCTCCGCGGCACAGGATATGGTACAATTTGCGCAGGGTCTTTTATCGGGCGCGCTCTTGAGCCCTCGGATGCTCCTTGAAATCGGGAAAAACCGCACCGGCAGCACCCGGGGCCGCTACCGCCAGTACCTGGGTTATCTGTGTTTTTCAAAAAGCGCGGTGCAGCGTCTGAGCGAGGTGCCTTCCTGGATGGGCGACAGGGCCTTCGGCCAGGCGGGCTATACCGGCAACCACTTGGCGATCGATCCCCGGCTTGGGGCCTTTGACCTCCTGCTGGGCAACCGCTGCCATATGCGCGTCAGCGCCATTGAGCCGGGGGACGCGCCGGAGGCGGCCGGGCTGTCGCAGCAGGGCGCCGGCCTTGTAAACTGGCCCGATGGGCGCCGCCTGCGGTCCAGTGTGCGCTATGTGTATCAAAAGGATCGGCTGATCCATATGCCCGTTCTGCGGCACATGAAAGAACTGGGATGGATAGCAAAATCGGGAGGATTTGAAGCATGAATTACGTACCGTTTGGCCGGCTCGGCTTTGATGTCGGCCGCCTGGGCTTTGGCATGATGCGCCTGCCCACGGTCAAGGATGAAAGAGGAAGTGAAGGGATCGACCGCCCGGAGGCCATCCGCATGGTGCGCCACGCGGTCGACCGAGGCCTGAACTATGTTGACACGGCCTACGGATATCACGGCGGAGAAAGCGAGGTCGTCACGGGCCTGGCGCTGAAAGAGGGGTATCGTGAGCGCGTAAAGCTGGCTACCAAGCTGCCCCAATGGCTGGTCCATGAGCATGCGGATATGGACAGGCTGCTGGATGAGCAGCTGAAGAGGCTGGATCTGCCCTATGTGGATTTTTATCTGCTGCATGCCCTGAACCGGGAGGCCTTTCACAAGCTGCAGAGGTTGGACTATAAAAGCTTTATCAGGCGCGCGAAATCAGACGGACGCATCCGGCACATCGGCTTTTCCTTTCACGACGAGCACGAGGCTTTCCTGGAGATCATTGATGACTATGAGGGCTGGGATATGGCCCAGATCCAGCTCAATTACCTGGACGATGAATACCAGGCGGGAGAGGCCGGCATGCGCTACGCGGGGGAGCGGGCCATCAGCATCGTCGTCATGGAGCCGCTGCGCGGCGGCGCGATCGCCAACCCGCCCGGCAGCGTCCGCACCCTGATGGATCGCTATGAAAAGCGGTATTCGCCGGTCGAATGGGCCTTTCGCTACGCGGGCGACTTCAAGGAAGTCGTCACGATCCTCAGCGGCATGTCGAACATGGAGCAGGTGAAGGACAACCTGGATATCTTTAGCCGCGTGGCTGTGAACAGCTTAAGCGAAAAAGACCGCGCCTTTGTCAGGGAACTTAAAAAGGCTTATCTTGAGCGGATCGCCATCGGCTGCACCCGCTGCGATTACTGCCAGCCCTGTCCGGAGGGCGTGCTGATTCCCCGCATATTCGAGGCGGTCAACGATGCCTACATGTTTGAAGATGACGCGCGCTTTGACAGCGCTTACCGTGAGATACTGAGGCTGGAAGGGGACGCCGCCCGCTGTGTGGCCTGCGGCCAGTGCGAGGATGCCTGCCCGCAGCACTTGCCCATCATCCGCCTGCTTGAAGAAGTGCAGGCGAGGGTCTGATATGCATATCTACGGGCTGTTGATCGCGGGCGCTCTGGCCATCGCCGCCTGGCACTGTGTGCGGGAGGAAAAGCGCCTGGGCTTTCCAAAGGATACGGGGCTAGATATCGTGCTCTATGCTCTGCCGCCCGCCTTGGTGTTTGCCAGGCTCTATTACGTGGCCTTTACCTGGGATCTTTTCAAATCACGCCCAGGCGATATTTTCAAGCTGTGGGAAGGCGGGCTTGCCATCTACGGCGCGGTGATCGGCGGCGCCCTCGGCGTCTGGTTTCTCTCAAGGAAGCGCAGGATCCCCTTTCTTCAATTGAGTGATGTGGTCGCCCCGGCGCTGCTCCTCGGGCAGGCCATCGGCCGCTGGGGCAATTTCTTCAACGGGGAGGCCTTCGGCTATGCCGTGACCGACCCCGCCTGGCAGTTTTTCCCCTTTGCCGTCAATATCGCGGGGCAGTGGCACCTGGCTACCTTCTTTTATGAATCGGTATGGAACCTGGCCGGTTTCATCGTCCTGTATAAAAACAGGATCAGGATAGAAGAAAAGGGCCGGCACGGGCATGTCTTCAGCCTCTACCTGATCTGGTACGGCGCAGGCCGCTTTGTCATTGAGGGCATGCGGACCGACAGCCTGATGTGGGGCAGTGTCCGGGTATCACAGGCGCTGAGCCTCATTCTGATGGCGGGCGGCGCTTTAAAGCTGATGCTGGACGCCCGTAAAAGGCGGGTTTCATGAAGCAGATGGCCTATAAGGCTGCCCTGTCGCTGATCCCGCCCGCGATCGACAGCCTGCGCGGGGCAGGCCTTGATGGTGAAGCGGAGCGGGAGCTTTTGAAGATCCTGCGCCGCCACCGTTGTCTGGGCGGTGTATTGCGCCTGTTTGATACGGAAGGCCGCCTGATCAGCTATCACTTCGGTTCGGCGGGCTCTGACAGGCCCGTTCGGGATGACACGGTGTTTCGCATAGCCTCCGTTTCAAAGATGATCACGGCGATGTGCGTACTGAAGCTGGTACAGGAGGGGCTGATCGACCCGGATGAGGATACGGGCCTGCTCTCCAGCCCTGTGACATTAAAGGCACTGATGAGCCACAGGGCCGGCTTACTGGACGGACCGGCTTACGTCAGGGCGCTTGAAGAGGGAACCCCGCTTAAGGATGTGCTCAGCCGGAGCCTGGGAACGATCGTCCCCGGCCAATGGGCCTATTCAAACCTGGGGGCGGGCGCCGTGGCGAGCGTTCTGGAAGAAAAGCTCGGCCTGAGCTTTGAAACCATCATGCAGCGCCATCTTTTTGGACCCCTGGCCGTCGAGGGAAGCTTTTATCCTCAGCGTGTGGCGGGAGAGCTGGCGGACGCGCGTCGGGTATTTCCGCCGGAGAAACACCCGGGGTTTGACGCGCAGGCGCGTCAAGCGCTGCCCGATGCGGAGATCGATCATCCTGATCCGCAGCACCACTACAGCCTGGCGCAGGGAAACTGCTGCCTGAGGGCGGCCGGGTTGCAAAAGCTGATGAAGGCCCTGATGCGGCCGGGCTTTTTAACACAATCAAGCATCGATATGATGCGCAGCCCCCTGGCCGCGTTCGGCAGAAGAAAACAGCGCCTCGATCAGGGGCTCGGCCTGTTCGGCCTTCGGGGCGATCCGGTATATCCGGGCCAGCTATACGGGCACCAGGGCAAGGCCTACGGGGCTTTGCATGCCGCCTTTTTTGAGCCGGATCTCGGGCGGGGGATGATCTTTTTGAGCACCGGGATATCGGAAGCGCGGGCGGGCTTTCTGGCCGATGCTGTCTGCGACCTGATGAAGTTCAGCTTCCGGGAGGAGATTTGGGCATGACCATCAGCGGCATTGAGCGCAGGGGCAGCCTGATGATTGTCACATTTGAAAACGGCGAGACCTTCTCCCTGCCCCGGTCCGTGATGCGTGAGCACCCCCTGCGGGAGGGGCAGGCCTTTGATGCGGACAGCTATCTGCAAAAAGCCGACAAGACAATGTACCAAAAGGCACTGGAGCGGGCAGTCTGGTGGCTGTCCCGGAAGGATTACAGCGAAAAGCAGCTGATGAGCAAACTGAAAAGCGCTGCCTTCAGCGAAGACAGCGCCCTGCGTGCCTGCGCGTTTTTAAAGGCGGGCAACTATCTGAGCGATGCCCGCCTGTCTGAAAACCTGGTCCGGCAGAAGATGAAGTCCAGCGGCTCCCGCAGGATCGCGATGACGCTGCGCCAAAAGGGCATCGCAGAGGAAACGGCCAGGCAAGCTCTGGAGGCCCTGGAGCCCGATGAAGAGATGGAGACGGCCCTCAGGCTGGCCCGAAAATATCTGCGCGGCAAGCAGCTCTCGCCGCAGGATGCCAGGCGCAGGTGCGGGGCCTATCTGGCCAGGCGCGGCTTTGACTGGGATACCATCAAAACCGCTTATCAAAGAGCGAGCGGCGATGACGAAGAGGATGATTTCGAATAGCTGCCAGCCACCGCCGCCGTCAGCAGGCTGACCTCATCGGCCCCGCCCAGCATCAGCTCTCCCGCGCAGGCGCGGGCCGTGTAGCCGGTGGTCCGCACATCGTCGACCAATAAGACCCGCAGACCGTGCAGCGGCTGTACGCAGAGATACGCGTCCTTTACATTTTCTTCCCTTTGCTTGTGGCTAAGGGAGGATTGTTTTTTTGTCCGTTTGACCTTGATCAGCGCGTTCTGACAGCGGATCGCGGTCAAATCCGACAGGCTTTTTGAAAGGAACTCTGATTGGTTGAATCCCCTTTCCCGCAGATCGGCGGGGTGCAGCGGCACAGGGACCAGCAAGTCAAAAGACGCCCCAGAAAGGCTATCCGCCATATCCCGGACCAGGGGCGCTGCCGCGCGGATGCAGCCCTCAAACTTCAGCCGGCTGATCAGCTGCTGGCAGACACCATGGTAGCGGTAAGGGGAATAGGCTGAGCTGAGGCGGTGCATGCCGCCTCGCTTGCAATACTCGCAGGGGTCACCAAAGCGGAGAGGTGACAGGCACAGGGGACAGATGCCTTTTATCAGGCGCAGCGCCTCGAGCTCCTTGATGCATCGGTCGCACAGAGGCGCCCCGGGATCGATCTCGCGGGGCTCGTTGCAGGACAGGCAGCGTACCTGCGGGAAGAGCAGGCGCCTGATCCGCTCATCCATGGGCCCGGACCTGCGCTTCGCTCAGCCGCAGGGCCAGCGCCGTATAGCGCTTGCGGCTGTGGTTGTTATTGACCATCGAGGCGATGGCTTCATCATAGCCCACCAGCACCAGCAGCCTTTTCGCGCGGGTGACGGCGGTATAAAAGAGGTTGCGGTTGAGCAGGAGGTAATGGCCGCCGACAGCGGGCATCACCACCGCCTCAAACTCGCTGCCCTGACTTTTATGGACGGACAGGCAGTAGGCCAGCTCCAGCTCCTCCAGCTGCGCATACTCATACTCAACCAGGCGCTCATCGTCATACAAAACGGTCAGCGCCTTGTCTTCAGCGTCCACGGCGGCGATGCGACCGACATCCCCGTTGAACACGCCCTGCCCTTCCTGGCCGCCCGGTGCTCTCCAGGGGAGGAGATAGTTGTTTTTTGTGTGGATCACCTTGTCCCCCAGGCGGAAAGTGGTCTGGTTATAGAGGATCTCTCCCGCCCCCTCACACCCGGGGTTGAGCGCCTGCTGCAAAAGAACATTGAGGCGGTGCACGCCGCACTCGCCCTTTTTGGTGGGGGAGAGGACCTGGATGCTCCTTTCGCTCCCGGGTTGTCCCAGGAATTTCGGCAGGCGCGAGGCGCACAGCTCCACGATGGTCTGCGCGGCGGCGCCGGGGGAGGCGCTGCGCTCAAAGAAAAAGTCTCCCTGACGGGCATTCAGAAGAGGCATTTCGCCTCGGTTGATCCGGTGTGCGTTTGCGACGATCATGCTGCGCTCATCCTGGCGGAAAACCTCGGTCAGGCGCGCATGGGGGATGATGCCGCTGGCAAGGATGTCACCCAGCACATTGCCGGGGCCGACGGAGGGCAGCTGGTCTTTATCGCCGACTAAAATAAGCCGCGTGCCTTCCCGTACGGCCCGCAGCAGGCTTCTCATCAGATAGATGTCCACCATGGACACCTCATCGATCACCAGGCAGCGGCAATCCAACGGGTTGCTGCGGTCGCGGGAAAAGCCGCCGCCTTCGGGCGTGAACTCCAGCAGGCGGTGGATGGTCTTTGCCTCCCGCCCCGTTGCCTCGCTCATGCGCTTGGCGGCTCGCCCGGTGGGCGCGGCCAGCAAGGTGCCCTCATCATCGCCCAGGATATGCAAAATGCAGTTGAGCAGGGTGGTCTTTCCCGTGCCCGGCCCGCCCGTGATCACCAGCACGCCGCTTTGCGTTGCCTGCATCAGCGCTTCACGCTGGGTCAGGCTGAAGGTGATGTGTTCGCGCTGTTCAAAGGCCGCGATCTCCCCGGTCACCTGCGCCTTGATCATCTGCTGCGAGAGGGCATTGAGGGAGACGAGCGCGCGGGCAATGGCCCACTCACAGGAATGAGCATCGGGAGAGAAGATGATCTCTTCCTCATCGATCACTTCCGCGATCAGCTCCTTATACAGCAGCAGCGCGCTGAGGCTGGTTTCGATCAAGGCTGTTTCACAGCGCAGCAGGGCCGCTGCCTGCTGAGCCAGACGGCTTCGGGGCAGGCAGGTATGCCCGCCCGTGGCGGATGCCTCGTCCAGTACATACTTGAGCCCGGCGCGCAGGCGGTCCTCCCCCGACTCGGGAAAGCCGAGCGACAGCGCGATGCGGTCGGCAGTCAGAAAGCCGACGCCATCGATATCTTCGATCAGCTGGTAGGGGTTGCGGCGGATCACTTCTTCCGCGCGCTCTTTATAACGTTTGCTGATTTTTTCGGACAGGCCGACAGACAGGCCATAAGTCTGTAAAAAGATCATGGTCTTGCGCAGCAGGTGCTGTTCCTGAAAGCTTCCCGAGATCTGCTCGCAGCGCTTTTTGCCGATGCCGGGGATCTCGCGCAGGCGCTCAGGCCTTTCGCTCAGCACCTCGAGTGTATCGTGCCCGAAATGCTCCACGATCAGGCGGGCAGTGCTCGGGCCCACCCCTTTGATGATCCCGCTGCTCAGATACCGCTCGATGCCGCGCAGGGTGGTGGGTGTCTGTATGCTGCACCGGCTCGCCTTGAACTGCCTGCCGTACTGCGGATGATTGACCCATTCGCCCTCGAACAGACAGATTTCTCCCGCCGTCAGCGCGGGAAGCGCGCCCACCACGGTGATCAGATCCCCCCGGGAGCGGATCTCGATGACCGACCAGCCGTTATCATCATTTCGAAAGACGGTATCGGCGACCGCGCCCTGCAATTCATCCAATCGCTCGCTCATTCCTCATCCCAATCCCAAATGGTGTAGGAGCCTTCGGGGCGGCGGGGCCTGCGGCGCGAGCGGCCGCGGTAATTCCGGATGATCTCCTCATAAGCTTCGGTGATCTGCGGCATCAGATTTTTCCAGAAGATGGGGATCTGCCGGCGGGCGTTTTCACCGATCTGCCCGGTACGCTCCGGGGCATCGAGCGCGGCATGTATGACATCTGCCAGGCTCTGCGCGTCATCGTCGCATAAGAAGCCGTTTTCACCGTCATGAACCACTTCGGCCGCGTCGCTGCCCCTGACCAGAACGGAGGGCAGGCCCATCACGGCCGCCTCACGCACGACCATCGGCGCGTTGTCATACAAAGACGGAAAAACAAACAAGGAGGAGAGGGCGTACATGGCGTCAAGCAGCTTCGCGTCAGAGATATGGCCGGGAAGGACGCTGAGGCTTTCGATCCCCAATTCCCGGATCTTGTCAAGGACCGCCTCTTCATCCGGCCCTTTGCCGGCCAGCACCAGGCGGAAGGCCCTGCCCTGCCTCTGCAGGAGGGCGGCAGCCTCCAGCACGCGGGCAATGTTCTTTTTCCAGTTGATCTGACCGACGAAGAGCAGCACAGGCTCTTCCTTCAGGCTGAGCATATGCCTGACCTTTTCAAGCGCGACGGGATCGACGCTTCTGGGCGTGACCCCGTTCGGCATCACGCGGATCGGGCCTTTAAAGCCATACCCGCGCAGCACATCCGCCGTGGGCGCGCTGACCGCCCAGACATCGTCACAGCGCTCATAAAACCGGATGATATTGCTGACGGCGATTCTGGAGATCGATGAGCTCCTGGTTGCCTTGTAAAAGTCGTCATAATATTTGGAGTGAAAGCTGGCGACCAACGGGATATTGCGCAGCCTGGCCAGCCTGAGGGCCTCGCGCCCCGCGCTGAAGGGGCCGTGCGCGTGCAGGATGTCCAGCTCGATCATGCCGATGCGCCTGCGGTAATGTGTATCGGCGGCAGCCGATCCCACCTTATACTGCGGCGCGGTCGGCACGGCGTGGCTGAGATAATCCACCAGTTCAAAGGGGTAATGGGCCCGATGCCCGGTATCATACAGAGGGGAAATGACGGTGACCTCGTGCCCGATCGCGGACAGGCCCGTGGCATAGGCGTGCACGACCCGCCCCACGCCGTCCGTGATCGGCAAAAAAGTATCCGTACACTGGGCTATTCTCATGCATTCTGTCCTCTTTGTCATCATTTGGAACCGCTTTGATTATATATGAAAGGGAAAGTGCCCGCAAGCAAGGGAAAAAATGAGCATCCATTGACAAAGCAGACGATAAGCAGTATGATTCGTACATCACAAGGAGGAATATTCTATGGGCC
This sequence comes from uncultured Christensenella sp., assembly GCA_964630465.1. Lineage (GTDB taxonomy): Bacteria > Bacillota > Clostridia > Christensenellales > Aristaeellaceae > UBA1038. The sequence goes on along the minus strand of CAZVUU010000023.1, from coordinate 9,036 downwards.
AGAAAACGCTTGTCATGGGGGTTATCGGCGCGGATGTTCACGCGGTCGGAAATCAGATACTCAACTACGCTTTCGCGCAGGCAGGGTACAACGTGATCAATTTGGGTGTCATGGTATCCCAGGAAGAATACATCGAGGCGGCGATCGAATCTGCCGCCGACGCCATCATTGTATCGTCGCTTTACGGCCATGGGGAGCTTGACTGCCAGGGCTTGCGCGACAAGTGCGATGAAGCGGGCCTGAAGGGCATCCTGCTCTATGTCGGGGGCAACATCGTTGTAGGCAAACAGCCTTTTGAAGAGGTGGAAAAGCGCTTCAAAGCCATGGGCTTTGACCGTGTCTTCGGCCCCGGCACACCTCCTGAGGCGGCCATCGAGGCCCTCAGGGAGGACTTGGGGGCGTAAGCGATGGATCCGATCCTGCTGATCGATTTTGGATCGACCTATACCAAGCTGACGGCTGCCGATACCGCGGGAAGGGCTATTTTGGCGACCGCCCAGAGCTACACCACCGTGCGGGAGGATGTCTCTGTCGGCTACGGGAAGGCCCTGCGGACGCTTGAGGAAAAAACAGGGCCGATCGAATACAAAGCCCGGCTGGCCTGTTCGAGCGCGGCGGGCGGCCTGCGCATGGTGGCCTGCGGCCTGGTGCCGGAGCTGACGGCCAAGGCCGCGCGCTTTGCCGCCTTCGGCGCGGGCGCCAAGGTCATCAAGACCTACGCCTATGAGCTGACAGAGGATGACGCGCAGGAAATCGAGGCTTCACTGCCCGATATCCTCCTCCTGGTGGGCGGCACTGACGGGGGCAACAGCGAGGTCGTCCGCCATAACGCCCGGGTGATCGCGCGCATCAGGGGCGATTTTCCCGTGGTGTACGCCGGCAACCGCGCGGCGGCCGGCGACTGCGCGCAGGCCCTGTCTGGCAGCACGCACCGGGTGCACACGGCACCCAATGTCATGCCTGCTTTGGGCAGGCTGGATGTGGGCCCTGCCCAGCAGGTGATACGCGATATCTTTTTGGAGCGGATCATCCGCGGTAAGGGCTTGTCCCACTACAAGGAGCTGCTGGACGGCATCCTGATGCCCACCCCTTCGGCGGTGCTGGAGGCGCTGACGCTGCTCAGCGACGGCCTGCGGGAGAAACCGGGGCTCGGGGACCTGACGGCGGTTGACCTGGGCGGCGCCACAACGGATATCTACTCGATTGCCTTCGGCGATCCGATCGACCCCGCCGTCAGCCTGCACGGCCTGCGCGAGCCGCGGGTCAAGCGCACGGTGGAGGGCGATATCGGCATGCGCTACAGTGCCCGGGGCGTGCTTGCCGCGGCCGGGATGGATGAGCTGAGCGCCGTCAGCGGGCTTGGTGAGGACAGATGCCTTGAGCTGCTCGAGCGCATCGAGTGTGATCCCTCCCTCCTGCCGCAAAATGCCGAGGAAGAGGCCTTTGACAGGGCGCTTGCCGTGCTCGCGATCCGCCAGGGGCTGATACGCCACGCGGGAACGCTGGAAGAGGTCTACGCGCCCTCCGGCCTGTTGTACCGCCAGACGGGCAAAGACCTCACACGGGTCGGGCGGGTCATTTTGACGGGCGGAGCCCTGATCCATGCGGGCGACTCGGAAGGGGTCGTCAAAGAAAGCGCTCGCATCCGCGACAAGAGCGCGCTGATTCCCCGTGATTTTGATGTGACTGCGGACAGGCAGTATATCCTGTCGGCGATGGGTTTATTGGCCGACTACGATCGTGAAGCGGCCTTTGATATCATGATCGACCACTTTAAATAAGGGAGAAGCATTATGCAGCTGATCAACAAAAAATGGTCTGAAGAACAGTTCCTGAGCGAACGCAGGCAGGTGCTGGCGGCCTGGCCGACCGGCAAAGACGTGGATCTGGAGGAGGCGGTGGCATATCAAAAGGCCATACCCGCCGAAAAGCGTTTTCAGTACAGGCTTGATGAGGCTGTCAAAAAGAACATCACATTGATACAGCCCAGGGCCGGCGTGCCGCTGATTGAAGAGCATATCCGCTTGCTGCGCCACCTGGAAACGGAAGGCGGCGCGGACCTCCTGCCCACCACCATTGACGCTTATACGCGCCTGAACCGCTACGAAGACGCGCAGCACGGCATCGAGGAGTCCAAGGCCACGGGCAAGGCCATGCTCAACGGCTTTCCCGCCGTCAACCACGGTGTGGCCGGCTGCCGGCAGGTGACGGACGCCGTGACTGCCCCGGTGCAGGTGCGGCACGGCACGCCCGACGCGCGGCTGCTTGCCGAGATCACTCTGGCAGGCGGGTTTACCAGCTTTGAAGGCGGCGGCATTTCTTATAATATTCCCTATGCCAAAAATGTGCCGATGGAGCATACGCTGCTGACCTGGCAGTATGTGGACAGGCTGACCGGCTACTATGAGGAGCGGGGGATCAGCATCAACCGCGAGCCCTTCGGCCCTTTGACAGGCACCCTGGTGCCGCCCAGCGTATCAAACGCGGTGGCGATCATCGAGGCGCTGGTGGCGGCAGAGCAGGGCGTGCGCAACATCACCGTCGGCTACGGGCAGTGCGGCAACCTGGTGCAGGACGTGGCTGCCATCCATTCCCTGCGCGAACAGGTGGAGGAATACCTGGTGCGCTTCGGCTATACCGACTGCAATATATCCACCGTCCTGCATCAATGGATGGGCGGTTTCCCGCAGGATGAGGCAAAGGCCTTCGCCGTCATCTGCTGGGGCAGCGCCGCGGCGGCGCTGGCCAAGGCGACCAAGGTGATCGTCAAGACCCCGCATGAGGCCATGGGTGTCCCGACCATGGAAGCAAATGCCATGGGCCTGCGGGCGACCGGCCAGCTGATCAACATGCTGGCGGACCAGAGTATGGTGGAGGATAGCGTGCTTCGCGGAGAAGTCGATCAGATCAAGCGTGAGGTGCGCTGCATCCTTGAAAAAACGCTGGAGCTGGGCGACGGCGACATCGCCGTCGGCACGGTGCGCGCCTTCCAGGCAGGGGTGATCGACGTGCCCTTCGCGCCAAGCCGCATCAATGCCGGCAAGATCATGCCCGCGCGCGACCACTATGGCGCCGTCCGCATGCTTGACTGCGGCAACCTGCCCTTTACGCAGGATATTATAGACTTCCACCAGGAAAAGATCGCCGAACGCGCGGGGAAGGAAGGGCGCGAGGTTTCCTTCCAGATGTCGATCGACGATATCTACGCCATCTCAAAGAGCCGTCTGGTCGGCAGGCCGAAGGATTATTAATACTGAACAGGAGAACATATTATGAAGATCAAACAGGTTATTTGCGCGCCGGGCAGGACAGGGTTTTACTTTGACGATCAGGCCGCCATCAAGGCCGGCGCCGCGCACGATGGCGCCATGTATGAGGGAGCGCCCAAGACACCCGGGTTTTCCAAGGTGCGCCAGGCGGGTGAGGCCATCAGCGTGCTGCTGGTGCTGGATGACGGGCAGATCGCCTGGGGCGACTGCGCGGCCGTGCAGTACTCGGGCGCGGGCGGGCGCGATCCGTTGTTTTTGGCGGAGACCTTTATCCCGCTGATCGAAGGCGAGGTGGCCAGCCACCTGACGGGCCGCGAGCTGAAGAGCTTCCGCGAGCTGGCCGAGGAGATCGACCGCATGGAGGCCGGCGGCAAGCGGCTGCATACCGCCATCCGCTACGGCGTGTCTCAGGCCATACTGGACGCCGTCGCCAAAGCCAAAGGGCTCAATATGTGCGATGTCATCGCCCAGGAGTACGGTCTTGAAGTATCGCAGGAACCCCTCAAGATCTTCACCCAGTCCGGTGACGACCGCTACAGCAACGCCGACAAGATGATCATGAAGGCGGCGGACGTGCTGCCGCACGGCCTGTTCAACCATGTCGAAGAGAAGTTGGGCACAAAGGGCGAAAAGCTGCTGGAATATGTCAAATGGCTGAGCCGGCGCATCACGGAAAAGATGCCCCATGAGGGCTATGCCCCCGTGCTGCACATCGATGTCTATGGTACCATCGGCATGGTATTCGGCAATGACAACTACCGCGGCATGGCCGATTATCTGAAGACACTGGCAGATGCGGCCAAACCCTATCACCTGCGCATCGAGGGACCGATGGATTCCGGCAGCCGCGAAGAGCAGATGAAGGACCTGTCCGCGCTGACCGCTCTGCTGGACAAGGAGGGCATCGATGTCGAGCTGGTGGCCGATGAATGGTGCAACACGCTGGAAGATGTCAAGTATTTCGCAGATAACAAGGCCGGCCATATGATCCAGATCAAGACGCCGGACCTGGGCAGCGTCCACAACACGGTGGAGGCTGTGGTTTACTGCAAGGACAAAGGGGTGAGCGCCTACCAGGGAGGCACCTGCAACGAGACCAACCGCTCCGCCGAGGTATGCATTCAGTGCGCGATGGCCTCCCGGCCCGAGCAGGTCCTCGCCAAGCCCGGCATGGGCGTGGATGAAGGCTTCATGCTCTGCTATAACGAGATGCAGCGTGTTCTGGCCTTGAGAAAAGCGGGCGTCGGCGTAAAGCCTTGACGACAGTATACCGGGCGGAACCGGGTCCGCTCTACAGCGTCTACTTTGCGCCCCGGGGCTATGTGCGCATGACGCAGATGGGTATGCAGATATCCCAGCGGCATCTGCATACCTTCGATCGCCTGATCGGCATCATCGGCGACGCGGGCTCGGGCAAAAGCCTTCTGGTAAGCGGCATGTTCCCGGGGCTTGAGCTGACCAATGACGACGGCGGGGTCAATGTGCGGCCGCTGCCGCTGCTGGAGGTGGGCGGCGATGGCTTTTACCAGCCGCACACCTACCACGTGGACATGCGCTTTGAGCAGGCCTTCACCCAGCCTCATGTGCTGGCGCAAAAAGTGCGGGAGGCCCTGGATGCCGGGCGGCGGGTGGTTGTAGAGCACTTTGAGCTGCTCTATCCCCTGCTGGGCGTCAATGCTCAGCTGCTGATCGGCATCGGAGATGAGATCATCGTCTGCCGGCCCACCCTGTTCGGGCCGGAGCCGGAGGACGTTGCGGCCATCGTGCACAAGTCCATTAAATACCGCCGCATGGCCCACAGCGCGGAGGATCTGACCGAGCAGTTTTTATACGGCCACGGCATCCTGTGGAAGGAGTACGAGCACGATGATGTGCGCCACGGCTTTATCCTTCGATTCAAACAAAAGCCGCCGATCGACCTCGCGGACCTGGAAAGCTATGTAAAGGATAAGATCGAGCAAAACCTCTCCATCAGCTATGTGGACAACGACCATATCCGCGTAGGCGATGACCTTCACCGCTGCACGGGGCCGCGCATGCATGTCTCTTCCACCGGGAAGATCGAAAACTTCCGCGTGCTTCCGCAGATGCATCACGATGTCCTGACGGACAGGCATCTCATAGTGGGGCTGGTGGGGGAGGAGCGCGCGAAAAGCACCCGGGACATCAACAAGATCTATCGGCTGTAATACAAAAGGCGCCCTGTAAAAGGGCGCCTTTGAAAAGAAAGAGCATGCCTTCTATACGAGGGCATGCTCTTCCCATTTGCCGCTCCTGTAGCGGATCATGAAGAGCAGGGAGCGTACGACCCAGTCCAGGTACATGCCGTACCATACGCCGTGGATGCCCATATCCAGCACCTGGGTAAACAGGAAGGTGAAGCCGACGCGGAACACCACCATGCTGAAGATGGCGGCGGACATGGTGTATTTGTTGTCGCCCGCGGCGCGCAGGCTGTTGGGCAGGCCGAAGGCGCTGGGCTCAAACATAAACGTCAGTACAAAGTAAAGGCGCAGCACGTCAATCGCGACCTGAGAGGATTCCCCGGAAAGCCTGAGCATCCCGACCAACGGGACCGTCAGCGCGAACAGGAGGACCGACATGATAAAGTGGGTGATATAGCTGATCTTCAGCAGGCGCATGGCATTATAGCGCGCCTCCTCCATAAGCTTTGCGCCCACGCACTGGCCGACCACTGTGATGGTGGCCAGGTTGAGCGCGTTGGTCGGGATGTTGACGATGGTACTGATGGTGTTGGCGGCTGAGTTGGCCGCGATCAGCATGCCGGAAAAGCTTGCGATCATGACGCCGACAATCAGCTTGCCCAGCAAAAACAGGCTGTTTTCAGCGGCAGCCGGCCAGGCGACCCGGATCATCCGCCGGTCGACCTTCAGCAATAGGCGAGGGGAAAAGGGCCGCGCGTAATGAATCAGGGTATCGGGGTGGAGCAGGACATGCGTTGTCATGTAAGCGCCGATCATGCGCGACAGTATGGTGGACAGGCCGATGCCCCAGACACCCATTTTAAAGGCGGAAATAAACAGCAGGTTCATCAGCACCTTGGCCGTATACATCGTAAAGCTGGAGATCATGGAGGCGCGGCTGTTGCTCTGTGCGTAGAGCAGGTGGCAGCCGCAGTTGTACAGCGCGTAAAAAGGATAGGAGACGGCGGACAGGGCGAAGTAGATCCGTGAATAGCCCATGATTCCGGCATTGACCCTGGGATATAGCGCCCGCAGAATCGGGCCGTTGAATATCAAAGCGGCCAGGCCCAGGCTCAGTGAGACGGCGATGGCCAGCAGGCCCGCCTGCGTCGCGATGGACAGGGCACTCTTGCGGTCGCGGTGGCCTATGAACTGAGCCGCCAGGATGGCGCCTCCCGCGCCGATGGCCATGAAGAGCTGGCTGATGAGGTTGTTGATCATATCCACCAGCGAGATGGCGGAATAGGCATCCGGATGGATGGAGGCCAGCATGACGGCATCGATCAGACCGACCAGCACGAGCGCCGCCTGTTCGATGATCAGCGGAACGACCAGCCGGATCAGCTGCTTGTTTGGAAAGAGCCGATAGCGGGGGTCATCCTTCAGCTTCAGGCTCAGCATCCCTCTTCCCTTTCAAACAGCAGGATGTTTTCAACATTGGCTGTTTGGCAAAACAGGTCGACCGGCTGAGCCGCCGTCACCCTGTAGCCAGAGCCGCATAATATCTTTGCGTCCCGTGCCTGTGTGGCGGGGTTGCAGCTGATATAGACGATTTTCCGGGGAGACACCAGGCTGATCGCGGCCAGCACCTCCGGCGCCGCCCCTTTGCGCGGGGGATCGAGCAAAACGATATCGGGCCTTAGACCTTCACGCGCAAGCTGAGGCATGAGGATTTCTGCTGCGCCCTGCATGAAGCGCAGGTTGCGGATGCCGTTGCGCTCCGCGTTGATGGCGGCGTCCTTGACCGCCTGCGGGACGATCTCGATGCCGATGACTTCCCGGCAGTACCCGGCAAACAGGGAGCTGATGGTGCCCGCCCCGCAGTACAGGTCGATCACCAGGTCATCGGGCCTGACGCCCGAAAGCTCCAGCGCCTTATGGTACAGCTGTTCGGCCTGCGATCGGTTGATCTGAAAAAAGGACAAGGGGCTCAGGGAAAAATCAAAGCCGCAGAGCCGGTCGCTCAGGCGGCTTTGGCCCCACAGCGTTTGATAGCTGCTGCCGAGAATGGTATTGCCCCTTTGGATATTGGGCGAAACGCACAGCGATACAAAGCCCGGAAGGTCCCGCTTCAGGGCATCGGTCAGCGCCTTTTCATGGGGCAGTGCCCCGCCGTTGATAATCAGGACGACCATGCACTCGCCCTTGTGGTTGACGCGCGTCATTATATGACGGATGAGTCCGCTGTGACGGGTTTCGTCGTAGGGCGGGACGGCGTGTTCCTTCATCCAGTTCAGGACGATGGCCGAAGCGGCGTCGCTTTGCGGCATGGCGATCAGGCAGCGTTCGGTCGCGATCACGCGGTGGCTGCGGCGTTCGTAAAAGCCCGCGACAGGCTTTCCCTCCCGCAGTGTGACGGGCTGGGAGGTCTTGTTGCGGTAGCGCCAGGGATCATCCATGCCGAGGACGGGCGGCACATCCACCTCAAGCCCGCCGACGCGGGTCATCAGGTCCCGCACCTGGCGGCGCTTCATGGAAAGCTCTTCTTCGTAGCTCATATGCTGGGTGCCGCAGCCGCCGCAGCGCGGATAGTAGGGGCAGGGCGGCTGCCGGCGCGCGTCGCTTGAACGCAGAACCTCCAGCAGCTTACCAAAGGCATGGCTCTTTTGCACTTTGACGATCAGAGCGCGTATCTCTTCGCCGGGCAAAGCCCCGGGCACAAAGACAACCTGACCCTGATGCCTGCAGACCCCTTCGGCTTCGATGCCCAGGGAATCCACGCTCAGGGTCAGTACATCGTTCTTTTGCACTGTGATCTCCTAAAGCTTAATAATCAAGCCCTTCATACTGACGGCAGATGACATACTTGGAAATGGCGCTTCGGTGCGCCGTGCCCACTGCCTGTGACAGAAGGGTCGATATATAGGATGGCAGCAGGCGGTTGAACTTGACCTCCATGATGATCTGGTCGGGGTTTCTAAAGGGCGGAAAGACGGGCAGGTGACGGTTGAAGATATCCGTTTGTGCCAGGCCTGACCGCAGCTGCTTGTCAAAGGTGATACGCACTTCCTCCGCCGGGTGGACATAGGCTTCCCGGACATAATCGACTACCACCACCGGTCGCAGCAAATTGATGCGCATTTCGCGGAAAACATCCCGCATCAGGCCCCAGGCTGAGTGCTCAAGCCCCGTGGGATCGCCCGCGATCAGCTGCTCGCACAGCTCACGGCTGATCGGCAGGGAGCGCTTGGAGATATAGGTGTCGATCTTGGTCTTGCACTCCATGCGGATGAAGCGGTCGGAATAATTGTAAAAGCGGATCCGGTACTTGTTGCGGTCGGCCACGCCCGCGACCTTCTCGTGAACGGCGGCATCGGAGAGGGTGTCAAAGTAAAGGGAGCGGATATGGTATTCGTTCTGTTCGTCCGCATGCTTGTCGGGCTGAAGAATGTGACCCAAAAGACGGGACAGAATCTGATACTGTCCCTCGGAGATGAAATATTTAAGCTCGTGTCGGGCGGCTGCAGCCATGGCTTATACGGCCGACTCGCTCTGGATGGAGACCAGGGTGGCGTCATGCACGCCCGAGATATCCAGCATATGGCTGACGATATCCGTGCGCT
>CAZVUU010000022.1:26088-26336 GCA_964630465.1 uncultured Christensenella sp. | reverse complement strand
GGGCCATGGAATCATTGTAATCGGGGAATGCTTTGTCTCGGGGGAATAATATTCTGCGGGGAGGAAGCCATTGCTTATGAAGACGCGGGGGATCGCAAAGCAGCAGTTTGCGCGGCAAGGATACCGGCAAAGCCCGGGCATCCGCGCCGTCAGCCTGCTTTGCGCCGCGGCTTTGCTGGCAGCTTTGCTGCTCGCCGGGCTTCCCGGGACCGGTGCCCTGGCCTCTTCCGCCGAGATGCCGCCGCAGG
>CAZVUU010000022.1:0-26078 GCA_964630465.1 uncultured Christensenella sp. | reverse complement strand
CCGACCCGGCAGAGCCGATGACAGCAGAGCCTGCCGAGGGCAGCCCGGAGGCCAAGCCGCCCCCGATGGCCGGTCCTGTGTGCGAGTCTGCTCCCGGATGGGATGAACAGTCTGCCGCGGAAGAGCTGCACGCAAAGGGGCAGGGCCAATCCGACGTGCCCGATGAAGAAAGCATGTTCGTGACGGAGGAACAGGGCCAGCCCGGGGCGCCCGAGGGGGAACCCGTCCCTGAAGCCGAGCCCGGCCCGCCCGCCGAGCCCGTCAAAGAGCCTGAGCCCGAGCCTGAGGAAGGCATGCCTGACCGGGAGGGGGAAGACCCCGCCGATCAGGAGGGTGAAAGCCTCTCTGAAGGCGAGCAGGATGAGAAGCCGCCCACCACTGCCGCGCCGGAAGAAGATGAAGCCGGGGAAGAGGCCCCTGCCCTGCCTGTGCCCGAAGAGGACGCAGCGGAGGAAGAAGCAGCGGAGGAAGAAGCCGGAGCAGAGAAGGCCGAAGGAACGGACCCTGCCGCCTCCGCGCTGAGCGGCCTGGTCTGCTCTAAGGCAGTCGCGGGGCCGGGTGAAGAGATCGTCTGGCGCTTTGAGGGAGAGGGAGCGGAGGATATCCGCTATGTCATCCTCAATGCTTCGGGCGAGACGGTGGCTGAGGGCAGCCCGGGCGAGGCGCGGGAGATCGCCTGGTGCTGCGGCACGGGCGGGCGCTATACGCTGGTATTGAGCGCCGGGGGCGGGGCGGTGACGCTGCGCTCCGAGGTCATGGTGAGCTCGGGGGAGCTTGCGGCGGAGTTGTTCAGCGACAGGCGCTATGCCGTTGCCGGATACGAGGCTTTGGTATTTGACACCCGGGTTTCCGGCGGTGTCGCACCCTATGCGGTGCATTATAGGATCGAACTTGAGGGGCAGCCCGTGTATGAAAGCAGCGGGTATGCCCCTTTTGTCTGCTATCTGCCGGATGAGTTCGGCATTCACAGCCTGATCATGAGGGTGAGCGACGCGTCGGGGGCCGAGGCCCGGGCCGAGATGAGCATCCCCGTTGCCCGGCGGGACCGGGAGAGTCCCGCTTCCTGGGAGCGCAGCTTCGCCCATGTCGAACTGACGGGCGACTATGCCCGGGATATCCTGGCCATCGCCCAAACCCAGATAGGCTACCGGGAAAGCGCGCGCGACTTCATCGTGGACGAGGCCGGCAGAGTCTGCGGCTATACCCGATACGGGGCGTGGTACGGCTCGGCCTATGCCGACTGGTGCGCCATGTTTGTGAGCTTTGCCGCCGCCTATGCGGGCATCCCCGAGAGCATCCTGCCGCGTGAGGCGGGCACCCTCAGCCTGCGGCGCAAGCTGGGCGGCCTCTACATCCCCGCGGGGGAGGGCTATCAGCCCCTGCCCGGCGACTATATCTTCCTGGATAACGACGGCGACGGCAGCCCCGAGCATATGGGCATTGTCAGCGCCGTCGGCGACTTTATCAGCAGTATCCAGGGCAACACCGAGGATGAGGTGGCCCTGCGCAGCCATGCGGCGGATGACCCCATCATCATCGGCTATATGAGCATGGCCCTGGCGCAGCGGAAAGCAGAGAAGGCGGGGCTGATCGCCCAGGCAGCTCAGCCCGATGAGGCCGCACCGCCGCGGCAGGAGCTGCCCCCGGAAGGCGCGCCCGCCCTGCAAAGGCCCCCGGATGATGAGGATGAGGTCTATGTGCCGCTGTGCGGCCTGAGGGAGCACAGCCACAGCGAAGGCTGCTATGACGCCGAGGGCAGGGAGATCTGCGGCATGACGGCGCATAGCCACGGCGCGGCCTGCTACGCGACAAAGGCGGAGGAAGTGAGGGGCATCGACCAGGCGGGAGGGCCGGGGAAGCTGACGGAGCCGGAAGAGACGGGAGAGCCGGAAGAATACGGAAAGTTGATCAAACCGGACGACTGAACCGGATGATCCGCAGGAAGCCGATGAACGGCAGGACAGCCTACCCCTGTGCGGTCTTGAGGAACACGAGCATGGCGAAGGCTGCTATGACAGGGAAGGGCAGCTGATCTGCGGGATGATTGAACATGCGCATGACGAGAGCTGCTTTGACGCGCCGGATACGGACCCTACCGGACAGGAGGAGCCTGAGGAGCCGGACGAAGAGCCGGAAGAGGACGAGGAAGACATAGAGAAGGATGAACCGGACGATCAGGAGGAAGACGATGAGCCTAAAGACAGCCTGCCTCTTTGCAGCCTTAAGGAACACGCGCACGGCGAAGTCTGCTATGACGAGGAAGGGAGGCTGATCTGCGGCCTGGCCGAGCATGTGCATGATGAAAGCTGCTTTGAAGAGGCCGGAGAGACACAGGAAGCGCTGCCCCTGTGCGGCCTTGAGGAGCACAGGCACGGTGAAGGCTGCTATGACGAAGAAGGGCTGCTGATCTGCGGGCTGGCTGAGCATGTGCATGACGAAAACTGCTTTGACGCGCCAGACGAAGAACCCACAGAACAGGAGGAACCTGAGGAGTCTGAGGGACAGGAAGAAGACGAGGAACCGGAAGAAGGCGATGAAGCTGAAGAGACGGATGAATTGGGCGACCCGGAGGAAGACAATGAGACGCAGGACGGCCTGCCACTGTGCGGCCTTGAGGAGCACACGCACGGTGAAGGCTGTTATGACGAAGAAGGGCTGCTGATCTGTGAGTTCGCTGAACATCTGCATGATGAAAGCTGCTTTGATGCGTCCGATGAAGAACCTGCCGAACAGGAGGAGCCTGAGGAGTCTGGGGGACCGGAAGAAGACGAGGAACCGGAAGAGGACGAGCAAACGGAAGAGACGGATGAATCAGGCGACCCGGAGGAAGACAATGAGACTCAGGACGGCCTGCCCCTGTGCGGCCTCGAGGAACATGCGCACGACGAAGGCTGCTATGACAAGGAAGGGCTGCTAATCTGCGGGCTGGCCGAGCATATGCACGATGAGGGCTGCTTTGCAGGGACGGGAGAGGCTGAGGATGAGGAGGAAGCCGGGGAAGAGCCCGGCGGCAGCGTCTTCATGCTGAGCGCTCTGGGCGAAGGATACAGCCTGACCCTCAGCTTTGAGGGAGAGGGTGAGCTGCCCGAGGGGGCCGCGCTGAGCGTGGAGGAATACCTGCCCGGCAGCGAGGGCTACGCGGCGCGCTACGGGGTGCTGCTGAGCTACCTGGCGGGTGGCGAAGCTGAGGATCAGAAGGAGAGCGGCGGTGAGGAAGAAGCCCTGCCGCCCGAAGGGCTGAGCGATAGCCCGGCCGAGGAACCGGGCTATGCCCGCGCCTTCGGCATCGCGCTGGAGGCGGAGGGCGAGCGGATCGAACCGCCGGGGCCGATGAAGGCGCTGCTGATGCTGGAGGATGCCCCGCAGGAGATGGGCGGCGCGCTGCGCCTGGATGAGGAGGGCGGGGCCGCGCCGGCGGAGATGAAGCCCGGGGAGGCGGAAGAGAAAGGCGGGCTGCTGCTTGCGCTGGAGGGCCTCGGCGATATCATCGTCTTCGGCTTCGAGGGCGGGGAAGGCGAAGGAGAGGAAGCCACATTTGATATTTGGGTGGAAAAGCGTGACAGCGAAGATGATACCCCGCTTTCCGGCGCTAAATTCCGGCTGCTGCGCCGGGAGGAGCAGCCGGAGGGTGAACCCGGAGAAGGGAACGCCGAAGACGACAACTCCTATATCACCGGCAGCGACGGTCAGGCGCAGCTTGGAGGCCTCACGCCCGGCAACTATTTGCTGGAAGAAACATTTGCGCCCGCCGGTTACCTGCTGCCCGACAGCGCGTTTGCCTTCACGCTGGGCCAGGATGGCCTGCTCAGCGTCCCAGAGGATTCGGGGGCCCGAGTATCCGAGGATGGAGAGGGCCTGATCATACCGGGCGTCCGGGCGGAGGGGGCGGCCCCTATACTGCCCGCGACAGGCGGCGGGGGCATAGGGATTGTTACGTGGACAGGAACGGCGCTGGCCGCGCTGGCCTGCTTTATGTATAGTATTCAAAAAAGGGACAAGGAAAATAAGCGGAGAAAGGAGGAAGGCGCGCCCGGTTAGGCGGTGCGCATACCCGGTGGTTTCATGCCGCCCGCGGGCGCGGGCAGACAAAAAGAAGACCCGGATAAAAAGAAAGGAAATTAAAAACCATGTTGAAACGTTTAGTTGGTATTACCCTGGTGGTCCTGATGATGCTGTCGATGACGGTTGCTGCACTAACAGAAACAGGAACAATTGAAATTTTAGATTCAACAGAAGCTCAGGTAATGGATCGAATCTTTGTAGCGTATAAGATTCTGGAACTGGAACTATCTGAGGAAGAAGATGAAACCGTGACACCAAGCTTCCTGTACAGAGTTCCTAACAATGAAGCACTAAAAAACTTCTACTTGGATTATTTTAAGCTCACATTTACCGACATGGACAAGCTCACTGAGCAAGTTGTAGATCGCATTTCAAAACTGGACAATGCCGGAATGGAAGTATTTGCAAAAAAAGCGTATTTGGCTGCATCAGCAACAGGATCAGACGTTGACTCATACACAATCGACTATACTGAAGATGGTGATGGAGACGTTGATGTCCCCTATGGGTACTACGTAATCGGTCAGACTTCACCCTTAGATAGTGGTAGAATATCTGCTGTAATGGTGGATTCGATTGAACCGAAGGCAGTCATTTACTTGAAAGCTGACGATCCTTCAATCACTAAAAGCATCTTAGATGACGGGCCTTGGAGCAGTGCATCGATCGGGGATATCATCACCTATGTTTTGGAGACAAGGATGCCTGATATGACTGGATTCACTCCTCACGAAAATGAAGAGGGTGACGAGAGCTTTCACGAAGTCTATCAATTCATTATCCAGGATATTATGGCACCAGGCATGACACTAATTGATGACGAAGCATTGCTTGATGGATTTACAGTAACCATTCATGGTGCTGATGATATTGAACTAGAGAGAGCGACTGATAGGAATGATCGCCCAGAGGGGGCAGTGTATCATGTAGAACACCATCAGGGTGATGTAGGTGGACTTAGGATTAGTATTGTATTCCACAATATGCTTCAGTATAAGTATGATAAAGACATGCAAGGGGCCATTACGGTTGAATACTCAGCTGTTCTCAATGAAGAAGCACAATTCGGAAACGAAGGGAATATGAATACAGCCTTGGTTCGGTATTCATACGATCCTTTCGATGAGATTTCGACCAGGGACTCCGAAGAAGCAGAAACGCGAGTTTATTCTACCGGTATCATCATAGGAAAATACGCAACAGATGAATACTCTGAGGAACAGGTGCCTCTCTCCGGCGCGAAGTTCAAACTGGTAGGAGATGCTGATAACATTAATATTGTTATAAATGAATCGGGGTTTGAATATGTAGTGGCGGAAGAAGGAGAAGAAGGGCAGTATTGGCTTCTCAAAGACGGAAGATATACAGATATTGATCCATATGGAGAGGGGGTTTCATCGGATCCCTATGATAACCCTGATGTAAGCTGGAACCGACTTCAGGGCGAAACATTTAATGTAACAGAAGACGGAGAAGAAAAATATATAGAGGCCTGGGTTGATGACAGTGGGCGTTTGATCTTAACTGGACTGAATGCCGGCAAATATACGCTGACAGAAGAAGTCGCGCCCAAGGGGTATAAGAAGTTACTTGATCCGATCGAATTTGAAATCAAAATATCGGGTAACGAATCAGGCCCTGGTGCACATTGGTGGTGTGAGTCGGAAAACGATGAGGTGGACTTTACTAGTGAGGGCTTTGCTCTGATTCAAGTCATGAATGAAAAAGGCTTAGAACTTCCCAGCACCGGCGGTATCGGCACCACGCTGTTCACTATCGGAGGCCTGCTGCTGATGGGCATCGCTCTGGCGGTGATCGTTCTGCGGCGCAGGGCCGCAACCGGCAAGTAAAAAAGGGGGGATATAAGACCTAAATAAAAAGAAAGGAAATTGCAAACCATGTTGAAACGTATAGTTGGTATCACCCTTGCGGTTCTAATGATACTAGCGATAGCAGTACCTGCTTTTGCAGAAGAAGGGAATATCAGTATCTTTTTCCCCAGCTGGATACTGGGTGATCATGAAGATTATGAATTTGCTGCCTATAAAATTCTGGACCTTGAAGTTTCAGAAGATGGAAGCAGCGTATTGTACCATGTACCGAACAATGCTGATCTGAGATCTTTCTTCATAGACTATTTTGAATATGAGATAGATGTCGACGATATTGTTGAGCCCCAATTCAGCACCTTGGTAAGTGAAAGCATTTTTGGGTTGGGTGCGACAGAAAAAATGGATGATTTTGCGAAAAAAGTTTATAAGGAATTGAAATATGAGAAGGAGGTTGTCCCTGACTTTACATTTAAGGGTGATGAAGAAATAAGCGTTCCATATGGTTACTATGTGATCAGTCCGTTAAACTGGGGGGGGACTGGAAAAAGATCCGCTGTCATAGCGGTTACGATCAGGCAGGATACTTCTATCAAAATGAAAGCTGATTTGCCGCGCATTTGGAAAAATATTATAGTAGGTATAGATGAAGATGGAGAAGAAGTTTGGGAACACGTGCATCATGCGGCTATCGGTGATAAAATCGACTTTGTCTTGGAAACTTTTGTACCTGATATGAGAGGATTTACTGAGGAGTATATTCTTAAAATTACTGATACCATGGGTGGAGGATTAACATTAATTGATGAATATGGTGAAGAAGGCGCGGGAGAAAATGGATTCCAGGTAACAGTAAAAGGTGAAGTGCTCAATAGAGTTCCTAATGCATTTACAGATGAAGATGGCATGGCATATCATGTAGAAATTACCCCACCATCAGATGTACACATAACTACTATAAGAATCTATCTGCATAACATGCTCCAATACAAGGAGTTGTGGTTAGAAGACATTGAAATCAGATACTCTGCCTTGCTCAATGATGATGCTGGTGTTGGCGGCCAAGAAAATGATAACGAAGTGATGCTGGAACACTCCAACAATCCTTTACAGGAAAATGAAGTTGGTGTGGCCGAAGAAAAGCCAATTACCAGTACTTTTACAGCCGGCGTAGTCATCAGCAAGTTTGCGGTAGATGAAGAGGACTCTGAAAACAAAACCGAGCTCTCCGGGGCGAAATTCAAACTCGTGGGGCCCAGCAGTAGTATGAATATTGTCAAAAGGGAGGCGGGGCATGTTTTTGAGATGGCCTCGGAAGAGGATGGCCATTGGTGGCTGCTTAATGATGACAGGTATACAGAGCATGACCCGAATGATGGAGTGTTTTCAGAAGATAAGTATGCCGATCCGGATCAAAGATGGAAAATTTCTGAGAATCACATTTGTATTATCAAAGATGAAGAAAACGGCAAGTCAAGTGTAGAAGGCTGGGTGGATAGCAGCGGTATGCTAAAGTTCACCGGGTTGGATACGGGAACGTATACGCTGACTGAGCTGGTTTCTCCTATGGGATACAAATTACTGAACCAACCGGTAGTGTTTACTATTGAATTTGATCACGCATCATCAGAGTGGGAAGTTGGCGGTGGAAGTGATGGAGCTGTGCGTGTGCTTTATCAATATGTTGAAGATGGAGAAGAAAAGGACGGCCAAGGCTTCTTCTATATTGATGTCGAAAATGTAAAAGGGCAAGAGCTTCCCACCACCGGCGGTATCGGTACCACGCTGTTTACCATCGGCGGCTTGCTGCTGGTGGGTATCGCGGTGGCAGTAATCATGCTGCGGCGCAGGGCTGCGGCAAGCAAGTAAGAAAACGCGCCCCGAGCGGCGCTATCAGCCCCCGCCCCCGGATCGCCAAGGCGTCCGGAGGGCGGGGGGCACAGGGAGCGTTTGATGAAGGGCAAACTGACGACGGCGCTGATCGTTCTGGTGTTCATCGCGGGGCTGGGCCTGCTGCTCTACCCGACGGTCAGCCATGTATGGAATTCCATGCACCAAAGCCGCGCCGTGGCCAACTACGACAGGGAGACCTCCACGGCGTCTGCGGAAGAGAAGGAGCGCGTGCTGGAGGAGGCGCGGGCCTATAACCGCGCGCTGCTTGAGAACAGGCACCGCTTTCCCGAGGACCCGGAGGGGGATGAGGCCTACCGCGGGCTGCTGAGGCTGGGCCGGAGCAGCACGATGGGATATATCGATATACCAAAGATCGGCGTGAAGCTGCCGCTGTACCACGGCACGGGGAACGCCGTGCTGCAGGTGGGGGTGGGGCATATCGCCGGCAGCTCCCTGCCCGTGGGCGGGGAGAGCACGCACGCGGCCTTCTCCGGCCACACGGGCCTGCCCTCGGCCCGGCTGATGACGGATATGGATCAGCTGGAGGCGGGGGACCTGTTCATGCTGCATATACTGGGGGACAGGCTGGTCTATCAGGTGGATCAGCGCGTAATCGTGGAGCCGAATGACATGAGCCCGCTTGACATCGTGCCGGGGGAGGACTATGCCTCGCTGGTCACCTGCACGCCCTACGGCATCAACTCGCACCGGCTGGTGGTGCGGGGTGTACGCGTGTTCCCCGAGGAGGCCGTGGACGGGGTGCTGATACCGGAGGCAGTATATATGGGCAGCGGGCGGAGCGCCGCGCTGCTGGGCGCGCCGGTGTTTGCGCTGCTGCTGGCGCTGTACGCGGTGCTGTTCGGGCGGAGGAAGAGGGGGAGGCAGCCCTGAAGGGGCCGCGGGAAGCGGCTGCTGGGCAGCCGGGAAGTGCAGCCGATGGCTGCGGGAAGCATGGCCGCCGGCCATGGGAAGCGCGCTGCGGGGATGTTTGGAATGCGTAATGCGTAATGCGTAATGCGTAATGCGGAATGAGGAACGGCGCTGCGGCGGGAGGGTGCGGAGACAGTTATTATACAAAATTCTCTGTGTGTCCTCTGTGCCTCTGTGTACTCTGTGTGAAACCGCAGCTCCGTTCTGAACATTGAATATGGGATAGCGTTGCGGGACGGGATCAGGGTTTGCGCAGAGGGGTTTTTAGATAAGGGGCGTTGATGTGATCAGAGGCTTGAGGAGGGTCGCGGCGGGGCTGCTGCTGCTTGTGCTGGGGGCGGTGCCTTTGGGTGTTGCCGCGGTGCGGCTGGATTACAGCCGCCCGGGGGCGCTGCATATCCTGGCCGAGGCGGAGGGCCTGCCGCTTGAGGGGGTCGGTTTTTCGCTGTGGCGCGTCGGCGATATCGGCAACGAGGGGGGCTTTATCAGCTATCACATCGGTGCGGGCTTTGAAGAAGCGGGTTTCCGGCTGGATTATGAGACGAACAGCGGGGCGGAGGAGGCCGCGCGCGGGGCGGAGGCCTATATCCTGAGGGAGGGCATCGCCCCCCCGGCCGAGGCGAAGACGGGCAGGGACGGCCGGGCGGTGTTTTCCGGGCTGATGCCGGGCGTCTACTTCGGGCGGCTCAGCGAGGGGCCGGAGGGGCTTGAGGCGGTGCCTTTCATCGCCGCCGTGCCTAAACTTGAGAACGGCAGGCTTCATTACACGGTGAGCCTGAGCCCGAAGATGGGCCTCGGGCCCGCGCCTTCGCCCACACCCGGGCCCGGGGGCAGGCTGCCGCAGACGGGCGTGCTGCGCTGGCCGGTGATCGCGCTGGGCATACTGGCCGCTGTGCTGATCGGGGCGGGCATCCGCCTGCTGGTGTTGAGCCGGGCCGGGGATGAGGAGAAGGAAGAGGAGCGGGAGAAGGACAGGGACGGGAAAAACGACGGGGGGAGCGGTGAGGCTTGAAGAGGCTTGGCATCGTCTGCATCCTGCTGGGCATCGCCGCGGCCACCGCCGCGGGGGTGTGGTATCTGCACAATGAGGCGGAGGACGAGCAGGCGGGCATGCAGGCGCGGCAGACGCTGGAGCGGCTGGTCGATGAGGTGAACAGGAGGGCCGGGGCAGAGGACGCGCCGGCTTTTTCGGAGGCGGAGGAGGCGGGCGGGGAGATGCCCACCCTGATCATCGACGGCGATGCCTATATCGGCTGGCTGTCGATCCCGGAGCTGGGGCTGGAGCTGCCCGTGCTGGCGGAGAGCAGGCCGACCTCACGGCTTAAAAAAGCGCCCGGCCGATATCAGGGCAGCGCCGCGGAGGGCAACCTGATCATCGCGGGGCACAACTACAAGCACCATTTCACCAACCTGCGCAAGCTGTCGCCGGGCAGCAGGCTGAGCTTCAGCGATGTGCTGGGGCGCGAATGGGCCTATGCGGTCAGCATGGCGGAGACCATCGGCGGCTATGATGTCAACGGGATGCTGGCAGGCAGCGATGAATGGGACCTGACGCTGTTTACCTGCACCTATACCAGGACGAGCCGGCTGACGGTGAGGTGCGGGTGGTGATGGGGGGGCGGCCTGAAGGGCCGCGGGAAGCGGCTGCGGGGCAGCCGGGAAGGGCAGCCTTTGGCTGCGGGAAGCATGGCCGCAGGCCATGGGAAGTGCGCTGCGGCGCGTGGGGTGGGGGACGGGAAGTGTGAACCGCTAAAGACACGAAAGGCGCGAAAACGGCGCTGCGGCGCGTGGGATGGGGCGGGGGTTACGGTTCACACAGAGTCCACAGAGGCACAGAGGCGGCGGGGCAAGCCCGCCTTTTCACAGAGAATTTGACTTGAAAGCGGGATGTTTTGTATATCCTGCTTGATTCTCTGCGGCCGCTGCGGGGGGTGGAGGTTTCGGAGACGGCTGCTTTACAGCCGGGTTCACAGAGGGACGCATTTGAGTACCGTGGCCCCAATTGCTTCCCGGTTGTGCAGCAGCCGCTTCCCGCGGCCTTTGGCCGTGCTTCCCCATTGCTTTGCGGCCGCAGGCCTCAAAAGAGGTCTTTTTGCAGAAAGATGGCCGAAGTGGCGGGGTTTTTGTTGTAGGGGCTGATCTCATAGAAATCATACCCCCTGTACATTCGGATAGCGCTTTGCATGAAGGGGAAGGTGTCCAGGCGGATGTGCTTATAGCCGATCGCCCGGGCTTCTTCGATGATCTTTTCGACCAGCAGGCGGCCGATGTGATGGCCCCGGCAGGCGGGGCGCACGTAGAGGCGCTTCATCTCGCAGGCCTTGTCATCCAGCGGGCGCAGGGCCGCGCAGCCCGCGGGCTCATCCCCGAGCAGGGCCAGGTACAGCCTGCCCTTTGGCGGGGCGTATATCCCCCGGATGTCGCGCAGCTCTTCATCCAGGCCCTGGGCGCTGAGGCAGGCCGCCACTTCCGGGCCGTGGGCCAGGATGCTGTCCGTGTATTCGCGGAACAGGCGGAGGGTGTCCTCCGGGCGGTCATAGGCGGGGATGAGGCGCGGTGCGGGGCGCAGATCGATGGCATAGACCCTTGTATCCCCGCCGCGCATGTCCTTCATCATGCCGTAAAAGGCATAGCCATAGCGCTCATACAGGCCCGTCTCATTGGTTGAGATATAGACGCGCTCTGCCCCGTCCGCCTGCGCGGCGCGGCGGGCGGCTTCGAGCAGGCGGCCCATGTTCCCCCGGCCGCGGTAGGAGGGATAGGTGTACACAAAGCCGATCCAGGGGCCGAGGCCCGTGCCGCGCACCTCGTCTTCTTCCGCCAGGGTGCAAAAGGAGATCAGCCGCCCGCCCTCCGTCAGCAGGAAGAGGCGGGTGCTTTGGCCGCAGAGCTCCTTCAGCCGGCCGGCGGCAAGCAGTTCATGGAGGTACTGCCCCGCGCCCCAGTCGCACCGGCTGATCTGCTCCAGCCAGTGGGCCCGGTTGTCCGAGGTGAAAAATTCGATGAGGGTCATGGGGCCTCCTTATGATATGGGAAAGATGATAGCAGTTTTTTGCGTAAATGGACAGATGAGCGGTTCATTCATCTTGCCTGTCCATATGAAAAACATGATAGAATAGCATGATTTGAGATTATGTTGGGAGGGCTTGCATGCAAATACTGGTAGGCGAATTGGCTCAGCTTTATGGCCTGTCAAACCAGACTTTACATTATTATGAGGACAAGGGGATACTGAAGCCAAATCGGGATGCCTTGAGCGGTTACCGATATTATGACTCTTCCGATCTTCAGCGCCTGGGGACGATCAAGAAATACCGCAATGCCGGGTTTTCTCTTCAAACAGGCGTAAAGCTGTGCGAGGCAAAGGAGCCTGCCGATATCGCGGCAGCGTACCGACAGCGTCATGGTGAGCTGCTTGGCCAGCTATCCCTGCTGAAACTGGATGAGGCGCGCATCCGGGAAGAGCTGGATTTGTACGAGCGCTATTTGACTGAACCCGATTCTGCCCGTCTGGAAGAATTGGAGGGGTTTTATCGCTTTGAGGTCAAGCAATCGGGTGAAGAGATCATTTTTCAGGATGAAGCTGTTCGACGCGAGGCTGAACCCTGGTTCTCCAATATTTTTTACACCAGCGCCAGCGAACGCTATTATACAGGGGATAAGGGGGAGTTTTCGCACTATACGCGCGGCATGCTGATCGAGCGAAGCAGCGCAGTTACTCTTAATATCCCCGTGGACACACCCAATGTGCAGGATATAGCGGCCGGGTCGTTTGTTACCTGGATGATGGCGGCGGACAGTCCGGCGCGCAGCCTGGACACGTTTGCAAAAGCAGGACAGATCCTTGAGCAGCTTCAATTGAAGGCTGTCGGCGCTCCGTTCACCAGGACTACCATGGCGTGCCGCGGAAACCCCTCCCATTCCTTTGTGCTAAGGCAAATTTTAGTTCCCGTAGAGAAATAAATATCAAAAATGCTCTTGAACCCTCAAACGCTTGATGGAGTATGATAATTGTGTAACAAATTATTTTCAGGAGGGTCAAGATGAAGAAGACAATGTCCTTGCTGCTTTCGGCTATGCTGGCGCTAACGCTTGCAATGCCCGTATACGCGCTGGGCTATACTGCCGGGGATTATACGGCGACAGCTGCCGGGCATAACGGCGATGTGACAGTAACGGTCAGTGTGTCCGATGACAGGATCGAATCGGTCAGCGTCGCCGAACATGGGGAAACAGAGGGGATCAGCACCCCGGCGATTGAAAAACTGCCGGCGCAGATCGTGGAGAACCAATCGCTGAACGTCGATGTGATCTCCGGCTGCACAGTCACGTCCAAGGCAGTGCTGGCAGCGGCTGAAGCTGCCCTGGTGCAGGCGGGCGCGGATGTGGAAGCGCTCAAGACAGCCGCCCGGCCCGAGCAGGAAGCCGGCCAAAGGCTGGAGCTGAACGCAGACGTGGTGGTGATCGGGGCCGGCGGCGCAGGCCTGTCCGCTGCCATCGAGGCGAAGGACGCAGGGGCGGAATCGGTGATACTGCTTGAGAAGATGCCTTTCATAGGCGGGACAACCTTTGTTTCCCAGGGCATTATCGGCGGCTATGACAGCAATATCGCCAAGGAGCTTGGCGTTGAGGTCAGCTATGAGGATATGTATGACAACCTGATGAACAATGCCAGCTATCGGCTGGACCCTGCGCTGACTGAGATCACGGTCAGGAAGAGCGGCGAGAGCATCGATTGGCTGCAGGACCGGGTTGAAGTACCGTTTGAAAACAATATTGTCGTAGGATACGGCCCTCTGCAGATGATGCACGTGATTACAGGCGGTGGGCATGGAATGTTTGAGCCCTTCATGAACGCGATCAATTCTTCAGGCATTGAACTGATGCTGGAAACCCGCGCTACCCAGCTGATCATGAACGCGGACGGCAGCGTAGGCGGCGTCAAGGCGGCGCGCGGCGCGGATGAGCTTGTTATTAGCGCAAAGGCCGTGGTCATCGCCACCGGCGGATATGCCAATAACCCGGAGCTGACGGCTCTGCTTGACCCCGACATGGCCGGAACCTTCGGTATCGGCTTCCCGGGATCGACGGGCGACGGCATCATCATGTCAAGCAATGCCGGCGCGGCGCTGACGCATACTTCACACTTGATGGCTGTGCTGAAAGACTATGAGATCATGGCTGAGCACAATGGGACATCTGATACAGCCAACGTGTCCCGCTTTATTGCGGCGCCTAATCTGGTGATGGTCGGGCAGGATGCCAGGCGCTTTGTGGATGAGAAAAGCGGCGGCTATATGACCCAGGAACTGAACCGGCCGGTTTTTGATCAGATGCACCGGGATGGTGTGGGCTATGTATGGGCGATTACAGATGCTGCTTCCCAGGAGGCTCTTGGCTTCAGCCGGGGGCTGGACATGGAATTTATCAAAGCGGATACAGTTGCAGAACTGGCACTGGCAATGAATCTGGACGCAGATACTCTGGAAGAAACCCTGACCAATTACGATGCCTACGTGCAAGCAGGGCATGACCCCGAGTTTGGCCGCCTGAGCATGACCGCGCTGACCGCTCCCTACCTCGCCGTGAAGGTTGTCCCCTGTGAGATCATCACCTACGGCGGTGTCGCCCGCAATATCGAATCGGAAGTGATCCGAGCGGATAACAGCGTGATTCCCGGCCTGTATGTAGCCGGAGAGGCAAGTGCCAACAGCGCCTATATGGGCTTTACATTGTCCAATTGCATTACCTGGGGCCGCATTGCCGGTGAAAACGCCGCAAACTTTGCGGCAGAAAAATAAAATGAAGAGAGGTTTATCCATGAAACGTATTTTTTCCATGATGCTGGCGCTCAGCCTCGTGCTTTCCCTGTCTGCCGCTTTGGCAGAAGACACATTTACCTCCGCCTCCGTGACCGACCATTATGTTGACGACGCCCTGACCGGCGATGAGCTGATGAACGGCCTCAACTCGTTCTCCGGCTTCTACCTGCTGGCCACCACCAACCCCGACGGATCTGCCAATGTTGGCTACTTTATCTTCGGCTGCAAGGAGCTGAACGGCAAGTATTACCTGCAGATGGGCCTGGCGGAAAACCAGACTCTGCAAAACCTGATCCGCGAAAAAACCGGTGTCGCTGTCTATGCGAAGGCGCCCGGCAATGAAGAAGGGGACAAACCCTTTGCTGTAGCAGGCGCGCGCATCCGCTTTGTGCTGGTTGAGGACGAGGAGCTGATCAAAGAACTTCAGGGTGAATCCAGCAGACCCTCACTCTACGCGGAGTTTGTAGAGGTACTGCCGCTGGGCTGACAATGTATCAAGTGAATGACAGCAAATGCCGGGCAATCCGGCGTTTGTTGTCGTTGAGTCAGCTATTTTGCTGGATCAGCCCTGAACTTGCCGCCACTATGTCATATGAGAGTCAAACGGGGAGGAAATCGGACGTTTGCTCAGAGGCTTCAGAAGAATACTATTTCCTAAGGGGCAATCGCAAAAGTCCTGTGAAGAAATGTGATTCACCCGGATTCAGTCAATCAACCGAAGTATCCATTGAAAAAGAGAGGAAGGTCAAAAGCTTGACCGCCTCTTTTTTCGTGCTTTCCGTGTTTATCGCGGTTATCGCAGACCCCGTTTCGGTATCCCGAGTATTACAGCAGCCCAAACTGGGGGCTGTCGATGATCTCTTTCATCCCGCACAGGCAGAAGGGGTGGCCTTCGGGGTCGATCATCACGCGCCAGTTGTCTGAGAACTGCCGGTCGGCTTCCTTTGCGCCGCAGGCTACGGCGCGGCGCGCCGCCGCCTCGATGTCATCGACGGCGAAGTCGATGTGGGCCATCTGCTGCTGTTTGCCCGGTTCCTCGGGCCAGGCGGGGGGCTGATAGGCCGGGTTGCGCTGAAACAGCAGGCAGGGGTAGGCGCCCTGCGCCGTGCCGGGCGGGTAGACGCCCATGTAGTCCTCGCCCAGGGGCAGCGTGTCCCAGGCCATCAGGGCAGCGTAGAACCGCGCCAGCCGGGCCGGGTCGATGCAGTCGATGGTGAGGGAGTAGAGCTTGATCGCCGGTCCTTCATTCATGGCCGGTATTCCTCCTTGCGGTGCGTACGGTATCCCGATGCTTACGGGATCAGGATAGCATACCCGGCGGGGGAATGGCTATATTAGACGACCATTCATCCGAGTTATTGACATATGCCGATAACGGCTTATAATAAGGGCAGCCGATATGAACGGACGGATAAGGGACGACAGACAGGGGAGAAGGTTATGAGGGTTGCGGTAAGCTATGAAAACGGCCGGGTGTTTCAGCACTTCGGGCATACAGAGCGGTTCAAGGTCTACGATATTGTGAAGGACAGTGTCGTGGTGGCCACCACCGTCAACACCAACGGCAGCAGCCACGGGGCCCTGGCGGATATTTTGAAGAAGCTGGGTGTGGACGCGTTGATCTGCGGGGGCATCGGCGAGGGGGCGAAAAAGGCGCTGGCGGAGGCGGATATCACGCTCTACGGCGGCGTCGAGGGCGATACGGACGAGGCGGTGGAGGCGCTGCTGGCGGGAAAGCTGGCATACGATGCCGGGATCAGCTGCGGCCGGCAGGACGAGCGGCGCGAGCGGGCGGGGGATACGGGGGCCTGACAGGCCGAGCGGCCCGCCCGGATGGGCGCGCCATGCCCATCCCCTTGCCCGAGGGGGGAAGGGGATGGCGGTATAACAACAGCACAGAAAAATAATATAAAGAAATAGAAGTAATTCTTGGAGACGCGCCCGAAAGGGCGCTTTTTTTGTGCGCTGAAATGGCGGGGCCTGTTCCGCGAGGGGGGGAGCAGGGATGGCAGCTTCATTGATACATACAGAAGTAAATGTAAAAACGTAATGATGCAAGCAATAATTACTATCGGGTTGTATCCGTGAACTCTATCCCCGGCAAGGCAAAAGCGATGAGTTCAGCGCCATTCGTATACAGCGTTTTGAAAGCAAGCTCGTTTTGATCGTCATAGTGCATAACCAGCCAAACAGGCGCATTTCCATCGGCATACTTTGGGTGCCGGATCAAGTATGGCTCTTGCCTGTATAAAGCAGCCTGCTCGCAGCTCAGGTTCAGCCGATCCTGCAGCACGGCTCCGGCAAGCCGCATGACATCTGCCTCCGGGCCATACTGCGCGGGTTTGAATATCTGCGCCTCGCTCAGCAAGGTGTCAATATCATCCGGCATGATGTTTGTGTAGCCTTGCCCGGGGAGAGCCCACGCGAGGATCTTCTCATCCAGGCTGACGACCACCTTCATCTCACCGCTTATGCTTTGGTTAGTATATGTCACAAGCCAGACGCTGTCACTGCCAATTTCATCGATCGTTGTTTGCTTAATTGAGGGATACCAGCTGATATCAAAATCAAACCAGGTCAAGTCAATGATGCTCTTGATAAAATCTTCGGCCAGCATGACGGGCTTTTTCTCAAATACTGCTTTGATTTCCTCAAGGCTTACTTCGGGCGGCGCGCCGTGGCGGTTGGCTTGGCTGTCCTTCCAGGTTTTAACGAGTTCTCCATTGCTATCGAGAAAGATCATGACATCATGTCCGGGCGCTTTGACGTAGAACCGAACGGACCAGGTACGGGCTTCGGGCGTTTGCGGCGGATAATAAAAGGAACCGGATACCCTTACTATGTCGCTTTCATTTACGCCGAATTGATCGAGGGCAATGATCCGCGCTTTTTCGACCGCAGAGAGTTCATCTATGTCAGAGGAGTCGGGCAGGATGAAGAACTTATCTTCTATCCATGTAAATCCATACTGCTGCGACAAGGCGCTGCCTTCCGCTGCTTGTGTCAGTGTCCATTGACCGGGATCGCCATATTCATCGTACATCTGCATCAGTTTCGCGTTGTATTCTTCGTAATGTTCTTCCCAACCGGGCTGTACTTCAAGGAATTGCGTAGGTTGAGCAGCTTCAATTATCTGTGCGGTATGCTCATCAAAGCCCAGCGCGCTGATGGGGAGGAACCCGACCATGCCGTCTGCCTCCACATGGTAGTATTTTAGAGTTTGCCCCAGAACCCTCACCTGTTTCCCGACAGGGTATGAAGACATGCTTTTGTCCGATAACCCCGTGTCTGCCAATAGGCGAACAGAGTTCTCCGCCTCACTTTGAACCGCGCCCACGATTTTGGAGTCGCTTCCAATGACATAATCATCCTCCAACGCCAGGAAGCTCAGCGGCACATATCCCATAGAACCTTCAAACAGGTCGTTTGAGCCAACCGTGACGGCGGCCCATTCACCGCTTAAATCCTGCGGTGTACCGGGGGGAAGATCATCCCAAGGCGCATAAATATCAGTAATTACTACCTCAGTGCCGTTGAACAGCTGTTCCTTGGCCCATCCATATGAACCGGGGTGACGAGATTCCTGTAGGCTGACCGATGATTCCCTTGGATGCTTAACATAAGCTTTTTGGTTTGAATCACCGCTTTCTTCTCCTGCAATCGCCGGGGCGAAACCCGGGGGCAGTGCCATGATCAGGCTTAACAAGAGACAAACACTTATGAAGCTAATCTTCCTTCTTTTCCTGTTAATCATCTTTACTCCTCCCTTTTATGAATACCTGTTCTGTGCTTATCGCTATGCCGATAAACGGGTTTTGGATTACAAGCATGTTCTATGGTCAGTTTTCACCCCCTACATATATAGACGTAAGAGGGGTATGAAATCTTCCGTTTTCGCAGGAAAAGTTTTTTAATGCTTGTGTAATTATCATAGATTGGGTAGTTTTACGACGCTAATACAGCTTTATTACATATTCAAGATTATTATTGATCAGCTGGAATTTGAATTCCTCTGTTTTGACGACTTCTCCTGTACGAGCGTTGATTTCAATTTTGTATTGAAGCCGGGATTGTTCGCTGCTATATCCCCCGGGAAACTTGTTGAGGAAAGTGGGAAGAAAAAGAAACTTCCACAAAGGTTCATCCGGCTCGCTGATATCATAATAGAAGGAAACATCATCGTATAAGGCAATGATGTCGTCATCAAGATCGTAAGTCTCGATGATCGCCTGAACTGAAAGGTCATATGCGTCTGATTGATTTATATCGCGTTCATCAGGCATTCCATAGTTAAATGTTGAACTTGCGATGAGGGATAGATCGGGATTATCGCCGCTGATCAAGGGTGATAAATCTCCGCTGTCAACGATTGCGCGCACTTGCGGGGCCACTATGATTGAGAACTCGGCTTTCAGCTCCAAGGGCCATGTTCTAAAGGGCATTTCGCCTGCGCGATGCAAGAACCCGTCAATGGTCTGAAACAAGGGTGTCTTTTGACGGTTAAGCAGGCTTTGCATCCTCTTATAGCTTTCCTCCGGATTAACGATGCCCATGTCAGGGTCATCAATAACCTGCCCGTCTTCGTCCACTATAATAAGGTGAATAAGCTCAACTTCCGTGTCGCTGCCCTCCTTATACATTTTCAGTTGAACTTCCCATCTCCGGTAGTCAGGGCGCTGCTTTGTCACAAACAAATTGGCTACAGGCACTGCCCGGTCAATCTCATCCTGAGTGTATTTCCAAGTATCCAGAATTGCCTTTTTCGCGATAGCGATGGCTTCAGCTTCAGAGAGCAGGCCCTCTTCGGGCACGATGAGAATGTCCGGGCTGCCCAGGTCACCATAGAGCTGGTTTGTCACCTGCTGCCACCACACGCGCTGTTCGGGCGTCCAGGTATCCACAAACCCCATGACCGCGTATGTAATGGTGTCAATGCTAATCTCTCTCACATCGGTTTCGCTTGTCAGAGACAACAGAAGCTGGTCTGCAATCATGTGTTTCGCTGCTTCGCCAGTCCGGTTGTCAAAAAGTTTGCCAGTTTCTTCGCTTTCAGCTATATGGCCGGACTCGATCAATGCCTGAACCAAGTGTTGCTTTTGAAGGATAGGCCAGCCATCATAATAGCCTTCTTTTTTTTCAATTTCTTTCATGGGGACATATTGATCTTTCCAGAGCAAAGCTGCGGCAAGGGCCGTTGCCGCGATCAGGATTGATATTATCACCACAATAAAGGCAAGAGATAACTTTTTTTTCACTTTTATTTCCCCTCTGTCTATCTGAATAATTCTATCCGCCAGCCGAGGGTTGGCCTGCATACCGGAAAAGCGCTGATCGATGGCACGGCGGATCAGCTCTCGCTCTCTTTGCTCAGTCATCATGATCGCTCCTTTCCAGCGACTCTTTCAGCCTTTTTCTGGCCCTGGCCAGGCGGCTTGCCACCGTTGATATCGGGATATTGAGTATGCGGGCGATGTCACTTAACTTCATATCCTGGTAATAGAACAGCAGGATCACTTCCCTGAGCTTTGGGGACAAGGCCGCGATCGCGCGGGCCAGCCCGTCATCGGCTTCGTCGGCTGATGTCTGAGGCTCCGGGAAAGCTTCGGGCGTCACGCGCCTGTCAACGTGGCGAAACCAGGCCGACCGGCGTATATCCCGGCAGGTGTTGACCGCTATTTTCATAACCCAGGCTTTTTCGCCGGCCGCTTCTTTCAGGGAGGGAAGGGCGCGGTAGACCTTCAGGAAGGTTTCCTGTACGGCGTCTTCCGCCAGGGTGCTGTCCTGCAGCTGCGCGGCGCACAGGCGCAGGAGCTGTGTCTGGTACATATCAACGATTCGCCTGAATGCCTGATCCAATGTGTTGTCAGGGCCCTTGACAACATCCGCCATGCGCTCACCTCCCTTTACCTATATAACGAAGGGCAGACCGATAATTACTCATTTTTCGAGGATACTTCATGTTTTTTTCCAAAGAGGTATGTTTTCATTATAGCAAGTATCCTGCAGCTTCCTTCTATATAGCCGTAAAAGATGTTGAAAATTTTCCGTCTGCTGAAAGGTACCCAAAAACATGTCAGTCAATGTCATGCGATGTCACTTGATGTCAGTATGGGGGGCTGTGCTATGCTTTGGCACGAGGAGATACGGGAACACACATTCTCATCGGGTCTTCGGAAAGGAGGGGTCACTTGATCACGAGGGACAGAGCATATCTTGGAAAGGAGGGGGAGGGCGCGCGGGAGGTGCTGCGCGGGGCGATCGAGGAGTTTGAGGCGGGGCTGCCCAGGCTGGAGCGCCTGTGGCGCTACCGGCAGGGCAAGGGGGATATCCTGATGCGCGAGCGGCCGGAGGGCATGGTGAATACCAGGCTGGCGCACGGCTTTGCCCGCTACATCACGCAGGTATCGGCGGGCTTTCTGCTGAGCGAGCCGGTGAGCTACCGGGATGAGAAAAGGCCCGAGGGGGTGGAGGCCCTGCGGGCGCTCTATCGGCAGGCGGGGGCCGATCAGGCGGATACCGAGCTGGTGACGCAGCAGGCGGGCTTTGGCCGGGGGGTCACCCTGTTTTACGAGGGGGAGGGCGGGCTGAGGCTGTGCGCGCCCGACCCGCGAAGCGCCTTTGTGGTGTACGACGATACGGTGGAGCACCGGCCTTTGATGGGCGTGCTGCTGTCGGTGGAGCGGGACGCGCGGGGCAGGGCGACGGGCGGCATGGCCACGGCCTATCTGCCGGGGCATACGCTGTGCTGGCGGATGAAGAAGGGCCTGCCCGAGGGCGAGCCGCAGCGGGCGGGCAATCCCTTCAGCCGGGTGCCGATGGTGGAATACCGCAACAACGAGGAGGAACGCTGCGACTTTGAGGAGGTGATCGGGCAGATCGACGCCTACGACCTGCTGGGCAGCGACCGGGTGAACGACCGCATGCAGTTCGCGGATGCCCTGCTGGTGCTGACGGGCGTGGCGGGCATCGGGACGGGTGAGGATATCTACGACTTCCGCGGCGGGCTGAAGAGGCTGCGCCAGGATAAGACCCTCAGCCTGCCCGACAGCGAGGCCAAGGCCGAATGGCTGGTGAAGAACCCCATGGAGCAGGATATCGACGTGCTGCGGCGCGCCCTGGCCGAGGACATCCACAAGTTTTCCATGACGCCGGATTTTTCGGATGAGCGTTTTACGGGCAAGCTCAGCGGGATCGCCATCCGCTACAAGCTGTTTTGCCTGGAGCAGAAGACGCGCCTGAAGGAGCGCTGGCTGGTGGCGGGGCTGAGGGAGCGGGCCAGGGTGGCCCAGGGGTGGATGCGGATGGCGGGCCTGGGGGAGATCGACGCGGAGGAGCTGGAGATCAGTTTGGTGAGGCAGGCGTTTGGGGAGTAGGGGAAGGGAGGAGAATGCGGAATGCGGAATGCGGAATGGCGCTGCGGCGCGGGGGTGGGGTGGGGGCTACGGCTCACACAGAGGACTTTGGGGAAGCGAAATGCTTGCTTCGCAAGCGCAAAGAATGGCGAAGTGGCTGCTTTGCAGCCGCGAAGCGTGGTGGACGGTTGGGGACGGGGTGTGTGAACCGCGAAAGGCGCGAAAGGCGCGAAAATGGCGTTACGGCGTGGGGCAGGGGTTACGGGACGGGTTCCTCTTTGCGCCGGCTTGGCCGGCACTTTGCCACTGCTTTGCGCGGCCGTGGGCCGCATTTCGCGGGAACTGTGTATTAGCGCGCAGCGCGCTGCATTTATAGCGACTGGCATGTAACAAGAGAGTAAAAGGAGTGAATGAATGGAGAAAACGAACTACGAAAAACAATCCGCCGTGGTTTCCTGGGCGCTGGAGATGGCGGGCGCGCCCTATGTCTATGGGGGGACGGGGGCTTTGTGCAGCCCGCGCTACCGGCAGGAGCGCATGGACCAGTACCCCGCCCAGGCGGGGAATATCCGCAAGGGCTGCCCCGTATTGTCGGGCAGGCAGGCGGACTGCGCGGGCTGCAGGCACCGGGGAAGGCCCTGCTTTGACTGCGCGCAGTTTACGCGCCGGGCGCTGGAGCAGGCGGGGTTCAAGCTGCCCAGCGGGGCCAGCAGCCAGTGGAAGGCGGATCTGTGGGAGCACAAGGGGCGGATGGGGCCCGAGGCTGCCGGGATGCTGTGCCTGCTGTTCCGCGAAAGCGGCGATAAGGAGCGGCCCATGGCGCACGTGGGCCTGTCGCTGGGCGACGGGCGGGCCATGGACGCCAGAAGTCACGAGCTAGGCGTGGTGCTGGGCAATATCGGCGCCTATCCCTGGACGCACTACGCTGCCCTGCCGCCCTTTCCGAAGGAGGAGGCGATCCTGCCGGGCGACCGCGGCGAGCGCGTGCGGGGCTTGCAGGCCCTGCTGATGGCGCGCGGCTTCCCCCTGCCGGGCTTCGGGGCGGACGGCGTGTTCGGCCCTGAAACCCTGGCCGCCCTGCACCTGGCCCAGGCGGCCTACGGCCTGCCCCGCAGCGACGGGGCGGATGAAAAAATCCTTCAGGCCCTGGCCGCGCCCCCGCAAACACAGATGGTGACCGAAGAGGCGGATGAGGCGCGGCCGGGCCCGGAGGACAGGCTGGCCAGGCTGGAGGCGATGGTGGAAAATATTGAGAAGAAATTAAAGGAGATTTGCGGATGAATGATGTGATCAAGTGGCTGATGAGGGCCGGTGCCCTGGTGCTGGCCTGGTTGTGCCGGGCCCTGGGCGGCTGGGATGGGGCGCTGGGCTTGCTGTTCCTGGTGATGGGACTGGATCTGCTGACGGGCCTGCTGTGCGCCTTTCACCAGAAGAGCGACAAGACAACGGGCGGCGGCTTCCTCTCGCGCGCCTTCTTCCTGGGGCTGACGCGCAAGCTGATGATGGCGGCCCTGGTGATGCTGGCTACGGCGCTGGACAGAATGCTGGGCTCGGACGGCGTGGCGCGCCTGGCCGTGATCGGCTTTTACGCGGCGAATGAGGGCCTGAGCATTTTGGAGAACGCGGCGCTGCTGGGCCTGCCGCTGCCCGGGGTGCTGATGGAGGCGCTGGAGCGGATGAAGGAAGGTTGAATGCGGAAGGCTGATTGGAAGAAGCGAAATGCTTGCCAGGCAAGCGCAAAAGATGGCGAAGTGGCTGCTATGCAGCCGCGAAGCGTTGTGGCCGGCCGGAGTCGGGTGCGTTGACCGCGATAGGCGCGAAGGGCACAAAAAGGAAGGAGTGATGGATTGAATGGGGCCGCCGCGGCATGTCTGCGGCGGTTTTTTCTGTGTGTACCGTGTATTCCGCTGTTGGGTTTTTTCTTTCGGCGGTACGGGGTGCTGCGGCAGGGGGAACGAACCGCGGAAGGCGCGAAATACGCGGAACTGTGAAGGTCTTCTGGCTGTTATGGACAGGAGGAATTTAGTTCAGAAAAAGCATTCGTATGGAAAATGCGGGAGTCAACACGTTTTTTCATATAAATTTTGCGAGAAAAGCATGAAAACCATAGGAATGGGTTGTTCATTGTCTTTTGAAACTGAGGATATTGATAGGCCATAGTAAAGAAATACTTGAAAACTGATAACTTAAAAGTTATCATGATGATCGCAGGAGGAAGACCTGATTGTACGATATTATTTTCTACAAGGACCGAAGCGGCAAGGAACCTGTATATGACTATTCGCTGACTTGACAGAAAGGGGCGGGAATGATGGCTACTGAAAACGGATTCAGGGTATGGGACGATGAACTGGATAAAGAACTTTTTACAGATGAAGAAATCGCGGAAACCGATATGCGGGTGGCTCTTATTACCGCGCTTGTCCAGGCAAGGCAAAAGCAGGGGATCAGCCAGCGTCAGTTAGAGGAGATGAGCGGCATCAAACAGCCGCAGATAGCCAGGCTGGAAAAGGGGCAGGGTAACCCACAGCTGGATACCCTTTTGAAAGTGTTAGCGCCGCTTGGGAAAACACTTGCCATTGTCCCCTTGACAAAAAAGAAGAAGGCGACTAATCAGAGTGCCGGGAAAGCAAATGACGCAAGGGCGACCTGAAAAGATTGAGCAGCGAAAAATACGGCCTCTTCTTGTTGAAGAGGCTGTTTTATTTGGACTTGAGAGGATGGAACTACGGATGATGCTCAAGCTGTTGCGTTTTTTGCAACAACCGGTATTTGTTACGCGACTGATACCTGGCTGTTAAGCTGGATATGGGTTTGGGACGATCTTTTGAACTGTCAACAAATAGTTGCCGGTTCAAACCGGGAGGGCGAAACGCTCATCCCGGTTTCTGATATGGCGAGGATGTTGTGCGGCAGTTAGCAAGGAATACTTGACAGCTGATAAGCTATAAGTTATCAATATAACTAAGAAGAGAAAACCGGCATGATTCATTCTCTAAGTGTGCAGAAGACCTGAAGATCTTACATATGATTATACGCAGACCTGGCAGAAGGAGGCGGGACCACAGACGGGCACGAATGATTTTCCGGTTGCCGCGTTGTTTGCATCAAGAAGAGTTAAAACAATTGGAGATGGGTGTATGAGGATTTTTGCCTTAGAATTAAACAATGATATCAGAGGCATCAGTAAAAGGAAGGCCTATATAGAATCGCTGATTTCCCAACTGCCAATGCCTGACCTGGTGTTGTTGCCGGAATTGGCTCTGCCCGGCTATATACCGAATCATAAAATATGGGAATATGCAGATGATTCGGGCAAAAGAACATCCAGGTGGGCGATGGAATCGGCCGAAAAATACAGTTGTTACATAGGTCTTGGTTACACAGACTATGAGGATGGGGATTACTATAACCGCTATCTGATAGCTGACGGAAAGCAAATATATGGTACAGTTACAAAAAGTGAAGGGGAAGCGGCTGTTTTTAAAAGAGGCTGGTTTGATCATCTCATTAAAACACCATTTGGGCAGGTGGCGGTGGGCATTTGTTATGATTCAAGGCGAAAACACTTCTATGAAAGCATTAAAGATGAAAGAATATCGCTTATCGTCTTTCCGCACGGCAGCCCGGCAGATCCACATAAAGGTCCGGAAGAAAAAGAAGCGAATGACTATATTTGCAATGCATATTCCAAAGCTTTCGGGGTTCCCGTAGTGTATGTCAACAGTTATGGAAAACTTGAATATATGCCCGGAATCATGGGGTTTCTTATGAAGCTGTCCGGTTTTTCCATGAACGGCAAAAGCAGGATTTATGCTTCCCGCGGTACAAGCATTTCTGCCAAGCTTCAGGAGGCCCAGGGATGTGATATCATTCTTTCAGAAGAAGAGAGAAAAGAAGACGTGGTTTTTTATGGCAATGATCTGCTGAAGGGAAATCACTTCTTCAGACAAATGATACTGAAGCCCGATATCTGCATGGGGGTCAAGAAGTATAATAAGCTGCTAAACAGAACCCGGTTAAGATAAACTTAATATCACCCGGAAAGCGCGGGGGGGCGCCTTGTTTCTATGAAAAATGCGGCAGTCAACACAGGTTTTCATATGGATTGCCAAGAACGAACAAGCAATGCAGTGAGAGCCTCATTGCCTTTTTGAGGCTGAAGCCATATAATATTTTGAGAGATCGGT
>CAZVUU010000021.1:0-26506 GCA_964630465.1 uncultured Christensenella sp. | reverse complement strand
GCATCAAGATCGACCAGGTCATCTCCGTCACCTTTGTGATCGGCAGCTTTCTGGCTGCCGTCGGTTCCGTCCTCTATTTTTCAAACTACACGGCCGTCACCCCCACCGTGGGCGCCATGCCAGGCCTGAAGGCCTTTGTGGCCGCGGTATTCGGCGGCATCGGTTCCATTCCGGGGGCCGTGATCGGCGCTTTTATCATCGGCATCGCAGAAAACATCATCAAGGCAGTGGGGCTGACCACCTTTTCGGATGCCTTTACCTTCGCCCTGCTGATCATCGTGCTCATCTTCCGGCCCACCGGGCTGTTCGGTGAAGCGACGAATGAAAAGGTGTGAGGTGAGCGACATGAAAAAACTGCCATTGATCATCGGTATCCTGCTGCTGGCCGCTGCCATCGTGATGGTCGTCTACTCCTCCGGCGCCCGGGGCAGCCTGGATGAACTGCTGGTGCGCATGGACGCGCAGGGCCTGGCCGACACGGACAGCAAGATGCAAAAGGCGCGCGACCGCGTGACGGACGCCCTGACCGAAGGCGATCGTGCCAAAACCTTGCGCAGCCTGGACCGCTACACAGAGAGCTTCGGGGATAAGCTCGATCTCTCGGGGCAAAATGCGGCGGATCTCTTCTTTTACAAAAACGAGCCTTCCCTGATCGCCGCCGGTCTCTTCCTGGCCGTCGTCGCGCTGGCCGTGATCGCAGCAAGCTTTGAAAAGCTGGCCAAATACAGGATGACCTCCGTCTATCTGGTGCTGATCGCCTTTGTCTACGCCGGGGTCTATATCCTGGAGAACGTGGTGGGCAGCGATACGATGCTGCTGACCGTGCTCAAGAAAGGGGCCATCTACGCGCTGATCGCGGTGTCGATGAACCTCTTAAACGGCTTCACGGGCCTGTTCTCGCTGGGCCAGGCCGGCTTCATGCTGGTGGGTGCCTATACCTACGCCATCTTCACCATCCCGCCCGAAAGCCGCGCGCAGGTCTACCAGTATTACGACGGCGGGCTGATCAACTTCGCCCTGCCCGTCGTGCCGGCGCTGCTGCTGGCGGGCCTGGCGGCCGCCTTCTTCGCCTTTCTGATCGGCCTGCCCGTGCTGCGCCTCAAGAGCGACTACCTGGCCATCGCCACGCTCGGCTTTGCCGAGATCATCCGCGCGGTGTTCCAGTACGACGGCCTGGGGCCCATCACCAACGGATCAAACCTGCTGCGCCGCTTTACCAGCTTCAACTCGGTACTGTTTCCCTTCATTGTGGCGGGGCTGTGCATCCTGCTGATCAGCCTGCTGATCCACTCCACCTACGGGCGCAGCTTCAAGGCCATCCGCGATGACGAGGTCGCGGCGGAGGCCATGGGCATCAACCTCTTCCGCCACAAGCAGATGAGCTTCGTGATCAGCTCCTTCTTCGCGGGCATCGGCGGCGCCCTGCTGGCCATGTACCAGACGACGGTGCAGGCCAATGCCTTCAAGGCCTCGATGACCTATGAGATCCTCCTGATCGTGGTGATCGGGGGCATGGGCTCGGTCACGGGTTCGGTGATGACGAGCTTCCTGTTCATCGCAGCCAGCGAATGGTGGCTGCGCTTCCTGGACAACGAGCTGGTCATCGGCGGGGTGTCCCTGCCCTTCATGCGCAGCGGCTTCCGCATGGTGGTGTTTTCTGTGGTCATCATGGTGATGGTGCTGTTCTACCGCCGGGGCATCATGGGCGACAAGGAGTTCAACCTGAGGGCATTGTTTGCCCCGCGTGTGAAGAAGGGGGGCAAGGGCCGTGGCTGATCATGTACTGGAGCTGAAGAACATCACCATGCAGTTTGGCGGCGTGGTCGCCGTCGACGACCTCAGCATGCACATCGACCGCGGCGAGATCGTGGCCCTGATCGGCCCCAACGGCGCCGGGAAGACAACGGCCTTCAACTGCGTCACGGGCGTCTACAAGCCCAGCAACGGCCAGGTATGGTACGAGAACCGGCTGATCGTCTCCAATCACCCGCAGGGCAAGATGAAGGCCCTGTACGCCGGCAAGGATGCCGGCAAGTTCAAGGAAACCGTTGAACTCACGCCCGATAAGATCACCAAGCTGGGCCTGGCCCGCACCTTCCAGAATATCCGCCTGTTCAAGACGCAGACGGTGTTTGAAAACGTGCTGATCTCCACCCACCTGCACCGAAGCAGCAACTTGCTGACGGCGACGCTGCGCCTGAACTACCGTGAAGAAAAACGCCTGCGCGCCCTGGCCGATGAGATGCTGGAGGTGGTCGGCCTGCAGGATCTGCGCGACGAACTGGCCGTCAGCCTGCCCTACGGCAAGCAGAGAAGGCTTGAGATCGCCAGGGCCCTGGCCACCAGGCCGCGCCTGCTGCTGCTGGAT
Organism: uncultured Christensenella sp.; assembly: GCA_964630465.1. Classification (GTDB taxonomy): domain Bacteria; phylum Bacillota; class Clostridia; order Christensenellales; family Aristaeellaceae; genus UBA1038. The sequence goes on along the minus strand of CAZVUU010000021.1, from coordinate 24,138 downwards.
GAGCCGGCCGCCGGCATGAACCCGCAGGAGTCCGACGACCTGGCCCGGTTTATCCAGGGCGTCAAGCAGCAGTTTGATCTGAGCGTCTTTCTGATCGAACACCACATGGATCTGGTGATGGATATCTCCGACCGCGTCTATGTGATCGACTTCGGGCGCCTGATCGCCAGCGGTACGCCCGGTGAGGTGCAGGACAACCCGGACGTCATCACGGCTTACCTGGGGGTGGATGAAGAATGAGCATGCTACAGATAGACAACTTGCAGGTCAGCTACGGCGGCATCCAGGCCCTGCGCGGCATCAGCCTGGAGGTATCAAAAAACGAGATCGTCACCCTGATCGGCGCAAACGGCGCGGGCAAATCAAGCACCCTGCGCGCCGTCAGCGGCCTGGTGCCGCCAAAAGGCGGCAAGATCATCTTTGAGGGCGAAGACATCACCCGCATGGACGCCCAGCAGGTGGTGGCGCGCGGGCTGATCATGGTGCCCGAAGGGCGCCGGGTCTTCCCCAACCTGACCGTGGAGGAAAACCTGAGGATAGGCGCCTACCTTGAAAAGGACCACGCCAAGGTCAGGCAGCGGATGGAGTACGCCTACGAGAGCTTCCCCCGGCTGAAGGAGCGCCACTGGCAGCCCGCCGGCACATTGTCGGGCGGCGAGCAGCAGATGTTGGCCGTCGGCCGCGCCGTGATGGCGGGACCGAAGCTATTGATGATGGACGAGCCCTCCCTGGGCCTAGCCCCCCTGGTGGTACGCGATATCTTCGCCATCATCCGCCAGCTGTCGCAGGAGGGCATGACCATCCTGCTGATCGAGCAAAACGCCAACGCGGCGCTGCGGGCAGCCCACCGGGGCTATGTGATGGAGACGGGCCGCATCATACTCAGCGGCACGGGCGAAGAGCTCCTGAACGACCAGGCCGTACGGGATGCCTATCTGGGGCAGTCGGCCCGTAAAGCCAAAAAAGCATAGGGCAGGGCATCCTTGTCCGTTTGACATCGGCCCCTTCCCCGCGTAGGCTTGACAGAGTGCCTCAGGCACAAGCTTCGCAGGAAGGGGCTTTTTATGAGCAAAACAAATTATCACACCCACACCGCCCGCTGCTTTCACGCCGAAGGCCGGGATGAGGAATACGTCCGGGCAGCTGTCGAGGCCGGCTTTGAGCTGCTCGGCTTTTCGGACCATGGCGCCATTCCCTTTGACGGCGGCTATGTCTCCTCCATGCGCATGAGCATGCCGGAGGTCGAGGGCTACCTGTCCTCCGTCCGCGATCTGGCGCGGCGGTATAAGGGCGAGATCGACATCCGGCTGGGCATGGAGTACGAATACTTCCCCGAATACCTCTCGCTGTACCGCGATCTGCTCTCCTCCGGAAAGCTCGATTATATCCTCCTGGGCAACCACTTTGATCTGGATGAGCGCAGGGGCATGTATTTCGGCAGATGCACCCGCGCGGAGCATCTGCGCCGCTACGTGGACACCGCCCTCGCCGCCATGCAGACGGGCCTGTTTGCCTGCTTTGTCCACCCCGATCTGTTCCTGCACAGCTACCCGCGCTTTGACGCGGCGGCAAGGCAGGCTTCGCGGGACCTCTGCGCGGGCGCCAAATCAATGGATATCCCGCTGGAATACAACCTGCTCGGCCTGGAAAAACAGGCGGAGGGCGTGCCGGGCCTGGGCTATCCCCATGCCGCCTTCTGGGAAATCGCGGCCGAAGAGGGCTGCACGGCCATCATCGGCGTCGACGCGCATCGGCCGGGGGCCCTGATTGAATACGGCTATGAAGAGGCCTGCGCCACCCTGGACAGCCTGGGCATCCGGCGGGTGAGCACGCTTGATATCTGATCCCCGGGCGGGCTTGTCTCTCTTCAGCGCGATTGTCATCCCCTTCATCACATGCTATACTGTATGATGCTGGAGTATGGGCTTTTCCGCTTCAGCTATATCTGAACAAATCAAGGGATGAGCGCATCGCTTGATCGAGCGGAGGAGCAATATGCCAAACATTGCGGTTCTCACCAGCGGCGGCGACAGCCCGGGCATGAACGCGGCGGTGATGAGCGTGGCCAGGGCGGCAAGCCTGATGGGGATGGACCTCATCGGCATCAAGCGCGGGTTCAACGGCCTGATAGGCAAATCAGACAGCCTGGATGAGGACATCGTGCGCCTCAGCCTGGACCAGGTGCTGGATATTGCCGACCTGCCGGGCACTTATCTGCGCACGGCGCGCTGCCTGGAGTTTCGCGAGTCCGAGTACCAGGACAAGGCCGTCAGGCTGCTGCATGAGCTGGATGTCGAGGGCGTCGTGGTCATCGGGGGCGACGGCTCCTTTCAGGGCGCGCAGGCGCTGGCCCGCAAAGGGATCTCCACCATCGGCATCCCCGGCACCATCGACAATGACCTGGGCTATACCGAGCTGTCGCTCGGCTTTGATACCGCGGTCAACGTCTGCGTGGAGGCCGTGCGCGCCATCCGCGCCACCGGCCGCTCGCACGACCGCGCCTCCGTCGTCGAGGTGATGGGCCGCAACTGCGGCGACATCGCGCTGAACACGGCGCTGTCCACGGGCAGCGAGATCGTGATCGTGCCGGAGATGCGCAACTGGTCGGTGGACGACATCGCCAGCCGCCTCAACGCCCTGGTGGACCGCGGCAACAAGCGCGCCTCCATCATCGTGGCGGAGGGCGCCTACAAGACCATGGCCCCCTTTGATGTCTATGACTACATGAAGGACTACCCCTCCGGTTCGCGTCCCGTCTTCCCTGGTTCGCCCATGGACGCCTATTTTCTCAGCCGCGTGGTGGAGCATAAGGTCAAGAAGACCGAGGTGCGCTCGACCGTCATCGGCTATACGCAGCGGGGCAGCCAGCCCAGCGCCCGCGACGCGGCCTTCGCCTTTGAAGCCGGCGTCGTCGCCGTCAACCTCTTAAAGCGCGGCGAAAGCAACCGCGTCGTCGGCGTGCACAACGGCAAAGTCTTTCACATGGATATCGAAAGCGCCCTGCAGATCAAGCCCAGCTTCAACCGCCGCATGTTCAACATGGTAAACGCGCTGTAAAGCTGTTATATTCCTTAAGCTATAGCTACAAGTTCCGAGCATTCAAAAAGCCGCCCCGGGGGACGGCTTTTTGCGTACAGGCCGGATATTACTCCAGCGCGCTGCGCAATACTCGTTCAACGATGTCCTTGCTGGCGGCGCCCTCATGCGCTTTGGCTCCGCCCACGTAGAAGGTGGGCACATAGTAGTAGGAGTTGCCCTCTTTCAAAAAGGCTTCGACCCTCTGGGGCTCCAGCCTTTCGTCGATCATCTCGACCTTTACCTTGGCCAGGTCCGGGTCTTCATCCTGCAGTTCGTGCATCCACCTGATAGCGTCACGGCAATAAGGACAAGCTTCAAAATGGAATAATTTAACTGGTTTCATCTATCATTACCTCTTATGTCAGGCTGTATGCTTCACGCGATCGCTTTCTTCGGCGCGTTTGCCGTTGTTGAAGCGGTCCATTGTACCGACCAGATAGCCGGTGATGCGGCGGATGCGCTCAAAGGGTACGGCGGCAAACTCATAGTGCAGGTCGACAAAGTCTCCGTCAACCTTCACGGTGATGCGCCGTGGCTCGCGGCCATACTGCTCTCTGGCGCGAACAGCGTAGTTGTTCAGCTCTTCCTGCGGCAGCTCGCCGCCTGTCACATGAAACTCACAGGCCATATCCGTCCCTCCCATAGCTTTGCGGTACATGCCTACTATACCACATCCTGTGGTTTCATAAACCTCAAACCACTATTTTCAAGGGAATCCATCCGGAAGATCTGGCTCAAAAAGAGGAGGCCAAAGCCTCCTTCGGCACGGCATATGCCCCTTTTGCTCACAGAGGGAGATGCCCGTTTTCCGCTGCCTGATCTGCCCCTTTATCCTCCGCAATTGTTACAAGCAGATCGGTACTTTGCCCGCGGGTTATGGTATCATAGGGTATCGACAAAGGCACGCGACCGACAGGCACAACTGAAAAGGGGATGATGATTTATGAAGCCTGTGACCCGCTGCATCAGCCTGATATTATTGCTCACCCTGCTCATGCCGGGCGCCCTTGCCCTGACGAACGAGGAAGAACAGACCCCGCCCCGGCATACGGCGCCCGAGGGTTTTGAGTTCCTCGATGCTCCCAAAAACAGCATCAGCAAGCACCATACCGCCATCCGCATCCCTGGCTTTGAGCCTGCGGTATACGCCTACCTCGACCGCTCGGGCGGGGTGATCTACCTGGTATATGGCCGGCTGGAGAAAAAAAAGGGGATGTATGAAGCCGAACTGAACAGCAGCCCGAAGGCTGATGAGCTCCTGCTGTCGCTTCATATCATCGGCGACGAGCCGCATAAAACAACGGACGCCAAACTCGGCCGTCCCAGGGGCGTCAAGCTCAACGCCGCCACCCTGCCCGAAGGCTACAGGCAGACCGGCAAAACGGGCGTATGCTACTTTACCAACATATTCGGCGACAAGGAGTACCGCGTGCTCGGCCGTATCGAAGGCAGGCCCGATACCTACTACCCCGCCCAATACGGCAAGCCAAGGCCGGGCGGCCTGCCCATTGATATCTCGCGGGACCGCGAACGCTTCCTCCATCCGGGCGAAAAGAAGCAAAAGCTGCCCCGCGAATACAAAAACGGCTTCGCCACGGCCGTGCTGGTGCTGACCAAGCAGGCCGAGTGGGTGAGCGTCCTGACGGATAAACCGATCCTGAATATGGAGTAAACCGGCCCCGATCCGGATAGCCGGCTATCCGGTGCGGCCATCGGCCGCAAAAAAAGCAAAAGGGCTTTTGGGAAGCGTATCTGAAAGCCCTTTTTAGCTCATATAACGGCCTCTTTTCCCCTGTTTTGCGCGGCTGTCATGCTTCGTTGATCAGCGCTATGCGGCTATTTATTCCCCCCGAAAGAGGATCGCCAGGGTATACAGCGGCACATTCTCATAATTTCTCGGATCCCTGCCGGTGATCCGGGTCAGTTTGTTGAGCTTATACTGCAGGGTGTTCTTATGGATGAAGTGCGCCGCGGCGGTTTGGTTGATCGATCCGTTCATCTGATAGAGTGTTGTGATCAGGGCAGCATATTCTTCGATCTCCTCCTCGGAGAGGTCACGGAAGATCCGCTGCACAAACAGGGCCCTGGCCGCGCTGTCGATGTCATCCAAAAAGAGCTCGTAGGTGATGTCGTCATACAACAGCACCCGGCTCTCCCGCGATGCCGCGCAGGCCTGAAGGGCCTTCACGGCCTTTTTCCAGGCCTGGTGCATGCTGACGCGGCCGATATCGGCTCCGCTGTCGATGCCGGCCAGCAGGGGCACCTTGAACTGGTCCATCACACCCTGCATCAGCTCTCTGACGAAGCCCAGGGTCCGCTCGTCGTCCTGCGCGGGCAGAAGGCAGATCATCTCCGATGCGGTCTTTGAGAAGATCGCCCCCGGCACCCGCACCAGTTCCCGGCGCACCCAGCGGTTGATGCTGTCGATGGTCTCCTGCCCGTCCGGGCTGTCCGCGTAGCGGGTCAGGTCGGCGATGCGCAGGGCCACCACCCGGCGGGACAGCGTGATATCGATTTCCTGCGCCCGGGCGCGCTGCAAAAACATGGGGTCGCTCAGATAGCGGTCGCTTATGATCCAGTCGTCCAAAAAGCGGGTGCGGATCCGGCTTTCGATCTTTCTGCGCTGCTGGTCATCGTGCTCGCGCAGCAAGATCTCGGTCATCTTCTTGATGATCTGGCCGTATTTCCGCACCTGTTCATGCCCGCCCGTGATGCCGATGGCCCCGACCACCGCGGTATCGATCACCAGGGGCAGGTTGCATCCTTTGAGCGCGCCCTCGTATTCGTCGTCCCGGTAGACGATCAGCTCCTCCAGCCCTTCGCGGATCAGCCGGTCCGCGCCCGCGTGAAAGCTGCCCACCCGCCGGGGGTTGGCGCTGGCCAGGATATAGCCCCGCGCGTCAAAAAAATTGAGCTGCTGGCCTAAAATCCCCCCCAGCTCATCGATGATCTCCTGCGCCATATCCCTTGAAATGTCCATCTGTTCCTCCATACCAAAGCGGTATATTACCCAAACTATGAAAAGGCATAAAATCAGAGGTTTTTTTGTTCCGCGGAACATATGTTTTTGTCCTTCGGACAGTAGGCATCATATACCGTTTTCGTTTATAATACAAGGCATTACATGAGCGGCACCGGGTCTGTCAAAGCCGTTCTCATAATTTAGGAGGGATTAAAATGACCGGTATACCTCTGCTGATCGCCTTTGTGATCGCCATCGTCCTCATGATCCTCTTGATTTCCAAGTTCAAAGTACATGCCTTCCTCAGCCTCATGCTGGTTTCGCTGTTGCTTGCCATCGTGGCCGGCATCAAGCTGGTGCAGATCCCAACCATCATCGGCCAGGGCTTCTCCAGCACCTTCACCAGCATCGGCATCGTTATCATCCTGGGCGCGCTGGTCGGCAGCCTGCTTGAAAAGACGGGCGCCGCGCTGAAGATGGCCGATGTGGTCGTCAAGCTGGTGGGCAAAAAGCGGCCGGAGCTCGCCATGCTGATCATGGGCTGGATCGTCTCCATCCCCGTGTTCTGCGACTCGGGCTTTGTCATCCTCAACCCCATCCGCAAGGCGCTGGTCAAGCGCACGGGCTCCTCTTCGGTGGCGGCCACCGTGGCGCTGTCGATGGGCCTGTACATCTCCCACTGCTTCATCCCCCCGACGCCCGGCCCGATTGCCGCGGCCAACACCCTGTTCGAGGGCCTGGGGCAGCCGGTCAACCTGCTGCTGATCATGGCGATCGGCTTCGCGGGCTCCATCCTGCCTCTGATCGTCAGCTATGTCTTCGCCAAGCTCATCGGCAAAAAGGTCAAAAGCAAGGACGAGCAGGCCACGGATGACAGCGCGGTCGTCCAGAGCTACGAAGAGCTGGTGGCCGGCTACGGCAAGCTGCCCGGCGCCTTCATGTCCTTCGCCCCGATCATTGTACCGATCATCCTGATGGGCCTCAGCTCCGCCTTTACGATGGCCAAGGTCAGCGTGTCCCTCATCACCTTCCTGGGCACCCCGATCATCGCTCTGGCCGTGGGCGTTGTGCTGGGCATCATCGTTCTGGCCGACTCCGGCAAGATGAAGGATTTCTACGCCATCACCGATGACACCCTGCGCGTCACCGGCCCCATCCTCTTTGTGACCGCAGCGGGCGGCGTTCTGGGCAAAGTGATCGCCGAGACAGACATCGTCAATTTCATTTCCGCCAACTCCACCGCCCTGTCCACCCTGGGCTACTTCTTCCCCTTCCTGCTGGCCGCCATCCTCAAGACCGCGCAAGGCAGCTCCACCGTGGCCATCACCACCACCGCGGGCATCCTGGCCCCGCTGATGATGACCATCGGCTTCACCAGCCCCGTACAGGTGGCGCTGACCGTCATCGCCATCGGATCGGGCGCCATGACCGTGAGCCACGCCAACGACAGCTACTTCTGGGTCGTCACCAACTTCGGTGAGATGGAGGTAAAGGACGGCTACCGCACGCAGACCCTGGGCACACTGTTCCTGGGCATCGCCGGTATCCTGAACGTTGTCCTGATCTCACTTTTCGTTTAAGCAGCTTTCATCGCCGGGGCCGGGCATGCGCAAAGCGCGGCTCGGCCCCTTTTAAAACAACTAAAGGAGTTTCCTATGAGCTTAAGACATGACGCCGACCTGATCATCCGGTCTGCCATCGCATCCGCCCTGCCCGATACGGCCGTACAGGCGGCGCTGAAGGACATCCGCTTTGATCCCGAAGGGCGTGTGGTCCTGGTCGCCCTGGGCAAGGCCGCCTTTTCGATGGCCAAGGCAGCCCACGATGCCCTGAAAGACACGATCAGTGACGGCATCGTCATCACAAAATACGACCATCTGCAGGGCCGGCTGGGCTATCTGCGTCTGCGTGAAGCCGGTCACCCCGTGCCCGACGAAAACTCCTTCCGGGCGACCGAGGAAGCCATTGAGCTTGTCAGCGGCCTCAGCCCGCACGACAGCGTGCTGCTGCTGATTTCCGGCGGCGGCTCGGCCTTGTTCGAGCAGCCCCTTATCCCTGCCAGAGAGCTGCAGGACATCACCGACCAGCTGCTGCGCTCCGGCGCCGACATAGTCGAGATGAACACCATCCGCAAGCGCCTCAGCCGGGTGAAGGGCGGACGCTTTGCCAAGCTTTGCGAGCCTGCCCGGGTATACTCCGTCGTATTATCCGACATCATCGGCGACCCGCTGGACATGATCGCCTCCGGCCCCGCCTACCCCGACAGCAGCAGCTGCGCCGATGCCCTGCACATCGCGGGAAAATACCGCCTTGTGCTCTCCCGGGAGGCGGAGCAGTGCCTGATGACGGAGACGCCCAAGGAGCTCGGCAATGTCCAAAGCCTGGTGACCGGCAGCGTGAAGGGTCTGTGCAAGGCCGCTGCTGAAAAGGCGATGGAACTGGGTTATGAGCCTCACACCCTCACCGCCAGCCTCTCCTGCCAGGCCAGGGAAGCGGGCAGCTTCATGGCCTCCATCGCGCAGTTCCATCAAGACAGCAAAACATCCCTTGCCTTCATCGCCGGCGGCGAAACAGTCGTCAAGCTGACCGGCAAGGGGAAAGGCGGCCGCAACCAGGAGCTGGCGCTCTCCGCCGCGATCGGCATTGACGGCCTCAGGGACACAGCCGTCTTCTCCCTGGGCAGCGACGGCACCGATGGTCCTACCGACGCGGCAGGCGGCTACGCCGACCAGGACACGGCCGCCGCGCTCAAAAAAGAAGGCATCGACATCTTCCGCGTACTGGAAGACAACGACGCCTACCATGCCCTGAAGGCCTGCGGCGGCCTCATCATGACGGGACCCACGGGCACCAATGTGAACGATGTGAGCGTGCTGCTGATCAGGAGATGACCCTCAGGCCGGGTCAATCTCCGCGATCAGCAATGCCGCGTCCTTGAGCGCCTCAAGGCTAAGGCCTTCCACCCACTCTTTCACCACAAGGGATTTCCCTTGCGTGCAATACTGATCGGCATTCCTGCCTGTCAGTTTGACAGCGCCCCGTGCGCAGTAGATGATCATCATACCGCTCTCAGGCAAGAGCTCAGACGCTTTGCGCGCCAGATGCAGCGCATACAATCTGCCGTCACAAGCTCCCTTGCGCAGCATCAGATTGAAGTCGGTGCATCTGCCCTGCGATCGGATCCTGTCCGCGCCGTCAAAGGCGGCGATCTCATAGGGTAACAGTACCAAAGGCTTGTTCTCACCGATGAGCAGCGTCACATTGCCCTCAAGCACGCTCAGATAGCGCCTGTAATCGGGCAGCGGGGTGAAGTCGCTCTCATCAAGTTCCACCGCGGCGCTGCTGACGCGGAAGATAAAATCTCTGTCCGTGTACCGCGCGCCGGGCGGGTGGATGTATATCTGGCGAGTCTTGCAGCCGGACCACTCGCTGACGGTATGATCCTCAGGCAGAATACGCAAAATCTATGCTATAGCTCCTCCTAAACAGGCGCACCGGGCATGGTGTCCGGTGCGCCTTCCCTTTACAGCATATGCCGGACCCTGTCGTACACGTCATCCGCCAGGGGAATCGATTGCCGGAGCATCCCTTCGCCCTGCTCCCTGTACCGGGCAACGAAGGCTTCATCCTTGATCCCGCCCAGGTTGATCAGCACATTACACCAGACGCCTAAAAGACAGGCCTTCAGGCCCTTTTGCATCGCAGTGGCGCGGGCAGCCTTTTGTTCATCGGTATCACGAGGCATGCCGAACACAGCGCTTACCTCGTGGAAAGCCTCCGTAACCCTGTCCATCACATCCAGCAGCAACCTGTATAGCTCCGCCGTTCACCCTTGTGTCTTTTCATTGAGCGCCCAGTGTTCTTCATATTTCTTTTTTCTGGCCGTCAGCGTACAGACCATGCTGGTCAGCGCCGCGCCCTGGGCGCCTGTCAGCGCCGAGGCGGACCCGCCTCCCGGTGCGCCCGCGTCAGACGCCAGGACATCCATATACTGTGTCAGCCTCATCTCGGATAATTTCATGAACCGCACCCTCTCATTCATTGATCAAATAATATTCCATCACCTGTTTGTGGCAGTCAAATTTCTCTATTCTCAGATAGTATTCCGCCGCGTCAATCAGCGCCTTGGCAGGGGTCAGCCCAACGATCTCGGTGCCGATGATGCCGACGCCCCAGCGCTTGGCCTCAAACTTGATCGCTTCGCATACCCTGTACAGGGGCGTCTGCTCGTAGTTGACCATGTTCATCGATACCTGGGCCACATTTCGGTCTTCCAACAGGATGCCCAGCGCCTTGCAGGCCTTGTAGCCGCCCGATGAGCCGCGTACGGTCTTGGCGATGGCCTTGGCGATGGCCTGGTTGTCGGTATCCAGGTTAACGTTGAAGGCGACGAGCGGCATGCGCGCGCCGATCGCGGTGATGCCAGCCGTGGGGTGGACCTCCCTGTTGCCGAAGTCCCGCGCCCACTCTGGCTGTTTGAGCTTCTCGGGCATGCCTTCAAACTGCCCCTTGCGCACGGCGGCCAGATTCACGCGGTCGGGCGAGGAAGCTGAGTCTTCATAAAGGAAGCTGGGTATCTTCAGATCTTCCCAGATGCGATTGGCGACCCGTTTGGACAGCTCCACGCATTCTTCAACCGTCATGTTCAACGTGAGGACAAAGGGGATCACGTCGGCCGCGCCCATGCGGGGGTACGCGCCTTCGTGCTTGGTCATATCAATGGTCTCCATCGCCTTCTTGCATAGCAGGAAGGCAGCCTCCTCCATGGCTTCGGGGCTTCCGATCAGGGTAAATACGCAGCAGTTGTGGCTTTCGTCCGGCAGCACGTCAAACAGGGTGCAGCCCGGGACAGACTTCGCGACCTCCTCCAGCCCCCGGATGACGTCCTGATCTCAGCCTTCGCTGAAATTGGGGATACACTCGACTAATTTAGGCATGATTTTCCTTCTACAATGTTTGTTTTCGAATATACGCGCCGCGGATCAGCCCGTAAAGCCCTCCACAAAGGTCTTAATGAACCAGACGGTCACGGGCTGAATATACTAGCCGGCGGATACGTCAATTCGTAAGTTCGTTTGTATCAGCCCTCTTTCACCTTCGTATGGTAATACACCGCCAGCTGCGTCCTGTCGCGCAGGTCCAGCTTCTCCAGAATGACGCTCAGCGCGTTGCGCACGCGTCCCTCGCTGAGGTAGAGTCGGCCCGCGATCTCCCTGTTGTTGAGGCCTTCCGCCACCAGCACCATGATTTCAGCCTCCCGCTGCGTGAGGCAGTTTTCTTCCTTTTCCTTTCCCCGCATCAATTGGGGCAGCTTCTCGGCCACGCCCTCGCCGTATACCCGCTGCCCGGCGGCAGCGGCCCGGATGGCATCGGCTAGGCTTTCATAATTCTGTTTGAGCACATAGCCCATTGCGCCCAGCTCGAGCGCGCGGCGGATATAATCGTCATCCGAAAAGGTCGTCAAAAAGAGGATGCGGGCCTGCGGATTGGCTTCAAGGATCCTGGCCGCCGCGTCCAGGCCGCTCATGCCCTGCATGCGGATGTCCATCAGGAGGAGGTCCGGGCAAAGGGCTGTATACAAGTCAATGGCCTCCTGACCGCTGTGACCTGTCGCCAGCACCTCAAAGCCGCGGGCATGCAGCATGGTCTCCAGCGACAATGTCGCCAGCCTGTCGTCATCCACGATGATCAGCTTCATGCCTTCTCCTCCTTTTTGACCGATACGAAAATCTCAAAACCCCTGTCCGTCCGCCCGATGCGCGCCAGGCCGCCCAGCTGCTCCACCCGCCCGCGGATGTTTTCATGCCCCATGCCGCTCTGGCCGGGCATGGCTTTTCCCCTGCCGTTGTCACGCACGATCAGCTGATAGAAGGCCGGATGTTCCTGCACCTTGAGCCAGGCGCGGCCGGCGTTTGAGTGGCGCGCTATATTGTTCAGGCCCTCCCGCGCGATGGCCGCGAAGGCCTGCTTGACCTCGCCCGGCATATCATCCCCCGCGTCGCATTCAAGCGTCACGGGGCAGAATGTGAAGCCGCGCGCCAGCTTCTCCATTTCTTCGCGCAGGTCCGCCGCCTCATCCCGCAGGCGGTGGAGCGCGACGCGCACCTCGTCCATCCCCTCACCCAATGTGCTGTTGAGAAGGCTCAGTCGCTCCGCCTGCGCGGGGCTGTCGCTGAGGGCCATCAGGGCCCCCGTCTGCAGCAGCGCGCTGGACAGCACATGGCCCACGCTGTCATGGATATCCCGCGCGATGCGGGCGCGCTCCCGCAGGGTGGCCATCTTGGCCACTTCTTCCTGTTGTTCGATCAGCATGCTGTTCTTTTCCCTCAGGCTGCGCAGCAGTTCCGCCGCGTCATCCCGCAGGCGGTGATTCTCCTCCACGCGTGCCCGGAGGGTCATCGCCCCTTGTTTCATCGCGGCTGCCAACGCCATCAGGATCAGCACCAGCGACATGGCAAGGCCGCCCGCCTCCGCCCCCGCCGGTATCCCCGGCGCGAAGCAAAGCAGCAGCGCCCATTTTTCGGGCAGCCACAGATCGTATAAAAAGACCGGCAGATAGAAAAACAGCGGCGGGTAGAAAAAAGCCCCCAGCGCCGCTATGCAGGGCAGAGCCTGGCGCAGTCGCCCGCCGCGCAAGCCCTCGGACAGTGCCGCCTCCACCACCGCCGCGATCAGGGGAATGACGGCATACAGCCCCATGCCGCCCAGGCCCAGGCTGAGCGCGGCGCACAAAAGCAGCAGCAGCCATTTTTCGGCCTGAAAGCGCATCGCCTCACCCCTTCCTTGTCTTCCTGCACCTATTGTATTCGGTTTTCCTTCTCCTTTCAATGTTACATTTGTCACGCCATGGATAGACGCGCGTCACTTGTTGTAACGGACACCTTCCATTATCCTGAACACAGGCAGGGCTGCCTGATTTTCCCCAAGGAGATGATATGCCATGACACCCGTGATCAAAACGGAAAACCTGGTCAAGCGCTACGGCGACCTGATCGCCCTGGATCATTTGAATCTGGAGGTGCGGCAGGGCGAGATCTTCGGCCTGCTGGGCCCCAACGGCTCAGGCAAGACCACGGCCATCAACACCATCCTGTCGCTGCTGAGCTACGATAAGGGCGATATCCGCGTCTTCGGGCAGGAAATGCGGCCCGACAGCTACGATATCAAGCGCCGCATCGGCCTGGTGATGCAGGAGGTGGCTGTGTTTGATGAGCTGACGGTCGAGCAGAACATCCGCTATTTCTGCGGCCTGTATGAGCGGGACAAGCGAAAGGTAGGCGCCATGGTGCAGGAGGCCATCGACCTGGCCGGCCTGAACGACTTCCGCCGCTTCTACCCCAGAAAGCTGAGCGGCGGCCTCAAGCGGCGGCTCAACATCGCCTGCGGCATCGCCCATCAGCCGGAGCTGATCTTCATGGACGAGCCGACGGTGGCCGTCGACCCGCAGGCGCGCAACAACATACTCGAAGGCATTGTCAGGCTCAATCAGGCGGGGGCCACCATCGTATACACTTCCCATTATATGGAAGAGGTGGAACAGATATGCACCCGCATCGCCATCATGGACAAGGGCCGCGTGATCGCCACCGGCACGAAGGATGAGCTGAAAAACATGATCCAGGTCGGCGAGAGCATCAGGGCCGAGCTCCTGGAGCCTGCTGACGAGGCGCTGGAACGGGGCCTGCGGGCGCTGCCCGGTATACTCAGCGTCAGCCTGGAAGGCAATATGCTTTACATCAAGACCCGCCGCGGCCACGCGGGTCTGGCCGCCGTGATGAAGTATCTGGACACGGCGGGCCTGTCCTACGGCAGCATCTTCTCGCAGCTGCCCACCCTGAACGATGTGTTTTTGGAGATCACCGGCAAGCAGCTGCGCGACGGCGCGGAGGGAGAGGCATAAGCATGTTCGGACATATCTTTGCCGCCCGGCTCAGATGCAGCCTGCGCGACAGGGGCAACTTCTTCTGGGCCTCTGCCTTCCCCCTGGTACTGGCTACCCTGTTCTGGCTGGCGCTGGGCAATATATCCAACGAAGCGGCCTTTTCAAGCATCCCCCTGGCAGTCGTCGAGGACGCGGCTTATCAATCAAACGCGCCCCTGCGTTCCGCCCTTGGAGCGGCTTCCGAGGGTGACGGCGCCCTGTTCACCCTCATGCCGGCCGATGCCGCTCAGGCGCAGGCCCTGCTGCTGGACGGCGAAGTGAAGGGCGTGCTGCGCGCCCGGGGGCAGGATCTGTCGCTCAGCTTCCTCTCCGCCGGCATCCGCCAGAGCATCATCAAGGAGTTTGCGGATACCTATCTGCAGATGACGGCCGCCTATCAGGACATCGCGGCCGTCAACCCCTTTGGCGCGCTGAAGCTGATATCCCGGGATTACAGCCCCGCGCCGGTGCATGACGCGCCAAACAGCGCGCGGATGGACTCCCTGGCCAACTACTATTTCGCCCTGATCGCGATGGCCTGCATGTACGGCGGCTTTCAGGGCATACTGTCCGTCACGGCGACGATGGCCAACCAAAGCGCGGTCGCCGTCCGCAACTCCCTGGCCCCCCTCAGGCGGGTCACGGTGTTTTCAGCTTCCTTCCTGGCGGCGGCGCTGGTCCAGTTTGTGTCTGTTCTGGCGCTGTACCTGTATATATCGCTTGTCATCGGGGTGGATTTCGGCCCGCGCGGCGGCCTGATCCTGCTGACCTGCGCACTGGGCACGGTCATGGGGGTCGGCATGGGGGCCCTGGTCGCCGCGCTGTTCAAAAAGAAGGAAGGCCTGATGGTCGCGGTTCTTCTGGGCGTATCGATGACCGGCAGCTTCCTGGCCGGCTTGATGGTGTCGGATATCAAATACATCGTGCATACCCGATCGCCGATCCTGTCCTACATCAACCCCGTCAACCTGATCGCCGACGCGTTCTACGCGCTCTACCTGTACCCGACGCTGGACCGTTTCCTGCTAAACCTCAGCCTGATCGGCGCTTTCATCCTCGTCTTTCTCGGCGCGGTATCCCTGTTGATGAGGAGGCCCAAGTATGCAAGCCTTTAAACTGTTTTTCCGGATTGTCGCCAAAAACAAAACCACCTTCCTGATCTATCTGGGCGTCTTCATCGGCATCACCATGATCTTCGTCAGCAGCACAGCGCCCCAGCCGGAGGACGGGTTTGAAAGCACCAGGGTATCCCTCGTCCTCATCAACAGGGATCAGGGGCCCATCGGCCAAGGTCTTGCGGACTACCTCAGCCGCATGACCAGTCCCCTCATCCTGCCCGACAGCGAGGAGGCGCGCACAGATGCCCTCTACTTTCAGAAAGCGCAATATATCCTAAGCATCCCGGAAGATTTTTCACAGCGGATGATGGCTGGCGAAAGCGATCCCGGGCTTGAGCGCCGGCTGGGCTTGAACGGCATGGCCCAGGTACAGGTGGAACTGCTGATCAGCCGCTATGTGAACCTGGTGTCCCTCTACCGGGAAGGGCTGGATGATATCAGTGAGGAGGAGCTTGCTCTGCGTGTGCGTGAAGGCCTGGAAAAAACGGCTTCCGCTGAACTGCTGTCTTCCGTCGGCAGTTCCGGCAACGCGCTGCAGTTCTACTTCCGCTATTACAGCTATTCTGTGCTGTCCATCCTCGTCCTGTGCGTCAGCTCGGTGATGCTGGCGGTGGGCAAGCCTGAGATCAGGCAGCGCAACGCGGCCTCCCCCGTGCCGGGCACGCGCCAGGCGCTTGAACTGATAGGGGGCAGCCTGGTCCTGGCGCTGGCCCTGTGGGCCTTCCTGATGGCGCTTGGCCTGCGCCTGTTTGGCCGCGGCGCTGATCCGCAGGCGGTGCGCCTGCTGCTCATCAATTCCCTTGTTCACACCCTGGTCTGCCTGAGCCTGAGCTTCACGCTGTCCATGCTGATCAAAAGCCATATGGCCCAAAGCGCCGTCGCCAATGTGGTCACGCTGAGCGTCAGCTTCCTGTCGGGCGTGTTCGTGCCGCAGGAGCTGCTGGGCCAGGCCGTGCAGCGCTTCTCCGCCTTCCTGCCCACCTACTGGTACATCCGCACGGTGGACGCGCTCAGCTTCAACATGGCCCCCGGGACCTCGGCCCTGCGTTACAGCCGCGAAGGCCTGCTGATCCAGCTGGGCTTTGCCGCCGCCTTCCTGGCGCTGGCGCTGCTGGGGGCAAAGAAGAGGGGGCTGAAAGGGAATGCGGAATTCTGAATGCTGAATTTTGAGTGAGTGAAATATCAAAAAAGCCCTGAATGAATAAGCTTCAGGGTTTCTTTGTGTCATTATACATTTTTGTTTTTTATTCAGGCTTCTTCCACCGCTATGGCCGCGCCTTCGGGGTATTGTTTCAACAGAGCCATGACTTCGCCCAGGGGCATCGCCTTCGTCAGAATGCCCGACCCCAAGGCTTTTTCTATGCGCGCTTCATCCACCGGGATACCCCGCAAATAAAAGCGGGCATGTTCCTCAGCTATTGCTTCCCTCTCAGCATTCAGCGCGCCGGTGAGGGGCCTTCTGCCGGCCAGGATGTCCACGAGGTCGCTGATGATGGCGTGCGCCGTGGGCAGTGCGCCCGCCCCGGGGCCTGAAAAGGCGGCGCGGCCCAGGTATTCCTTTTCGATCTCCACGCAGTTGCCCGCCCCCTCGACGCCGGCCAGGGTGCTTTCCTTGGGCAGAGCCCGGGGGAAGACCGATGCGGTGACGCCCTCCTTTGTCCTCGCGGCGGAGGCGATCAGCTTGATCACATGGCCGCTCTGCCCCAGCGCCGCAACATCCCGGTCTGTCACGCGGCTGATGCCCTCGCAGGGGATCCCGTCCTCCGGCAGATCTGCCCCAAGGGCCAGCGCCGTCAGGATACGCAGCTTGCGCCGCGCGTCATAGCCCAGCAAGTCGTCATCGGCGTCGGCTTCCAGGTAGCCCTTCTCACGCGCCTCCCGGACCAGGTCGCCGTATTCGCCGCCCGTGCGCGTCATGCCGCTGAGGATATAGTTGCTGGAACCGTTCACGATGCCCCGCAGCGCCCTTACCTCGCCCGTCAGAGGCAGGTCGGCCGCCGTCTTCAGCAGCGGGATGCCACCGCAGACGCTCGCCTCATACAAGAAGTACAGCTGCCTCTTGTGTGCCAGGCTGTGCAGCTCCTCCATGTGCCGGCTGACCAACGCCTTGCCTGCCGTGATGACATGAATGCCCCGCTCCATGGCGCTTTTTGAAAGCCGATAGCCCAGCTCCGTATCGCCCGTCGCCTCGATCAGCACGTCGATATCACCTGATGAAAACAGGCGCTCCGGGTCATCGCACAGGATGTCTTCCGACACATCATGGGGCCTGGGCTTGTTAATATCGCGCACCAGCACCGCCGCTATCCGGGCCTCCTCGCCGAGGGCGGAAGCTATGCGCGCCCGCTGCTCATTGAGGATCTGCCACACCCCGCCGCCGACCGTGCCCAGACCTGCCAGCGCAATGTGCTTCACAGCGCTGCCCCCAGCACGCGCGCGGCGATCTGCACGGCGTTGACCGCAGCGCCCTTCCTGAGGTTATCGGCTACCACCCACAGGTTGATACCGTTTTCTACGCTATAGTCCCTTCGGATCCGGCCCACGAACACTTCATCGCGCCCAGCGGCCTCAAGCGGCATGGGGTAGAGGTTGTTCTGAGGGTCATCCTGTACCACCAGGCCCTCCTGCGCGGCCAGGCTTTGGCGGATCTCCTCCATGTCTATGGGGCGGTCAAACTCGATATTGACGCTGACCCCGTGGCCGAAGGATACGGGCACGCGCACGGTCGTGGCCGTCAGGGGCAGATCCGGCAGGTGCAGGATCTTGCGCGTTTCATCGATCATCTTGTGCTCTTCCTTGGTATAGCCATCCTTCAGGAAGCTGTCGATGTGGGGCAGGACGTTGTCGACGATCGGGTGGGGGTAAAAGGCCTGCCTTCCCTCCCTCAGATCGTTCAGTCCGCCCTGGCCGGAGCCTGAGACCGCCTGGTAGCTGCTGTAGATCACCCTCTTGAGGCCGAAGCGCTTGAGCGGATGAAGCGCCACCACGCACTGGATGGTGGAGCAGTTGGGGTTGGCGATGATGCTTGAGGCCTTCAGGTCCTCCGGGTTGACCTCGGGCACCACCAGGGGCACATCCTCCCGCATGCGGAACGCGCTGCTGTTATCCACCACCGTGACGCCCAGGGAGGCCGCGACGGGCGCCCACTGCAGGCTGACCGAGCCGCCCGCCGCGAACAGCGCGAGGTCGACGCCCCGGAAGGCCTCTTCGCTGACTTCCTCTATGGTATGCGGCTGCCCCCGAAAGCTGACCGTCTTCCCGGCGGAGCGGGCGGAGGCCAGCGGCACCAGCTTCTGCACGGGAAAATTCATGCTCTCCAGGGCCCCGATCATGGTGCCGCCCACCAGGCCCGTGGCCCCGACGACCGCTATGGTATACTGTTTACTCATCCTTCTTCTCCTTGCACAAAGGCATCGTAAATGGCCTGTACGGCCCTTTCAAAGTCCCGGTTTTCAACGCCGACCAGTATATTGAGCTCGCTGGCCCCCTGGGAGATCATACGGATGTTGACGCCTTCCGCTGCCAGGGCCCCGAAGATTCGCGCCGCCACGCCCTTTTCATGGCTCATCCCGTGCCCCACCACGGCCACCAGCGCCATCGAAGGCGCGCTTGCCAGGTTGTCCGGCTGGCAGTAGATACCGATCTCTTCCAGGATCTTCTTTTCCTTGTTGTGGATATGCGCCTGGGACACGATCACCGAGATGCTGTCGATACCCGCGGGCATGTTCTCAATGGGGATGTCGTTGCTCTCGAACACGCTGATCAGCTTGCGGAGGAAATCCCCCTCCTCGCGCAGCCTGTCCTTTTCAACCGATATGACGCAGAAATCCTTCCGCCCCGCGATACCCGTCAGGATGGTCTTCTTCTTTTCAAGCGCCCGGGGCGTGATCAGGGTGCCCGGGTCCTCGGGGCGCAGTGTGTTTTTAATGTGGATGGGGATGCCGGCCTGCCGCACGGGGAACACGGCGTCCTCGTGCAGCACCTGCGCCCCCATATAGGACAACTCCCGCAGCTCCTTGTAGGTGATGCTGCGGATGGGGCGCGCCCCCTTCACGATGCCGGGGTCAGCCATCAGAAAGCCCGATACATCCGTCCAGTTCTCATAGAGCCCTGCCTCTACCCCCCGGGCGATCAGGGCGCCCGTGATGTCGCTGCCGCCGCGGGAAAAGGTGACGATCTCTCCCTCTTCATCGCAGCCGTAAAATCCGGGTATCACGGCGCTCTCCACCCCCGCCAGCTTCTTCTTGATCAGGCGGTCGGTCTGCGCCGCGTCCAGCCGCCCCTCATCGCCAAAGAGGATCATCTTCGCGCTGTCAATAAAGGGCCGGCCCATGTGCTCGGCAAGCAACAGGGCGCTGATATATTCCCCCCGGCTGGCACAATAATCGCGGCTGGCGCCACCCGCGATATCATCCCGGATCTGCTCAAGCTTTTCACTTAAAGGAAAGCTGAGCCCGAGCCCTTGGCGGATCTCTTCAAAGCGGCTGCGGATGATATTGAACACATCGTCAAACTGCAGCTGGTGGCTGGCCAGCTGATAGCACATCAGCAGCATATCGGTGATCTTGTGATCGCGGCCGCCGCGCTTGCCCGGCGCCGACACCACCGCATAGCGCCTGCCGGCCTCCGCCGACAGGATCTCCGCCGCGTGCCGGAAGCCCTCCGCGTCCGCCAGGGAGGTTCCGCCGAATTTCGCCACAATGGTTTTCATCTCATCTCTCCGTTCCGCGCCGCTGCATAATATACGGACCATCGTATCAGCGGGGCCAATTATTGTCAATCAAGCTGCGCCGCCCGGATGCACAGGCTATGTACTCCGCACCGCATTATTATGAACTCTGCCATCCATTATGTATCGTGGTCCTCGGGTACCGGATTGAAAAGTGCCGCCGCGAAACACGCGGCGGCACATGAATCCACAGGTCAAAGGGTCAGAACAGCGGTACGCCCGTCATCTGTTCGGGGATCTCCAGGCCCATGGACTTCAGCATCGTGGGGGCGATGTCGCAGAGCTTGCCGCCCTCGCGCAGCTTGCCGCCCACAAACTTCTCGCCGCAGGCGATGAAGGGCACGGGATAGGTGGTGTGCGCGGTGAAAGGTTCGCCCGTTTCGTAGTCGATCATCTGGTCGGCGTTGCCGTGGTCGGCCGTCACAAAGGCGACGCCGCCGTGGCGGAGGATCTCATCCACCAGGATGCCCACATCCTTGTCCACTTCCTTCACGGCGGCCTCGGCGGCGGCCATGATGCCGGAGTGCCCCACCATGTCGCAGTTGGCGAAGTTAAGGATCATCACATCGTACTTCTCGCTCCTGATGGCCTCCAGCGCCTGGCGGGTGACCTCGGGGGCTGACATCTCGGGCAGCAGGTCGAAGGTGGCCACCTTGCTGGACGGCACCAGGATCCTGTCCTCCCCCTTATAGGGCGGCTCGATGCCGCCGTTGAAGAAGAAGGTGACGTGCGCGTACTTCTGCGTCTCCGCGATGTGCAGCTGTGTCTTCCCAAGCTTAGAAAGGTACTCGGCCAGGGTCATATCCAGGTTGCTCGGCGGGTTGACGATCTTCAGGCCCGTGAAGGTCTCGTCGTACTGGGTCATCGTGACATACTGCAGGGGGATGAAGCCCTTGGCGCGCTCAAAGCCTTTGAAGCCCTCATCCACAAAGGCGCGGGTCAATTGCCTTGCGCGGTCGGGGCGGAAGTTGAAGAAGATCACGCTGTCCTGCGGCTCCACGGTGGCCACGGGCCGGCCGTCCTTCAAAATCGCGGTGGGCAGGACAAATTCGTCGTTGACGCCCTTGTCATAGCTTTGCTGCACGGCCTGCTCGGCGCTGTCCGCCGTGACACCCAGGCCCAGCACGATGGCGTCATAGCCCAGCTGCACGCGGGGCCAGAGGTTATCCCTGTCCATGCCGTAGTAACGGCCCTGGATGGAGGCGATCTCACCCACGCCGATCTCCTTGATCTTTGCTTCCAGCTCCTTCACAAACTCAAGCCCGCTGGTCGGGGGCACATCGCGCCCGTCCAGCATGGCGTGGACATAGACTTTTTTAAGCCCCCTGTCCCTGGCCATCTCCAGCAGGGCATAGAGGTGGGTGTTGTGGCTGTGTACGCCGCCGTCAGACAAAAGGCCGATCAGGTGCAGGGCCTTCCCCTGCGCCTTGGCCTCGTCCATGGCCCAGATCAGCGGCTCCTTCTTGAAAAAATCGCCGTCCTGGATGTCCTTGGTGATGCGGGTGAGCTCCTGGTACACGATGCGCCCCGCGCCCAGGTTGAGGTGCCCCACCTCGCTGTTGCCCATCTGCCCGTCGGGCAGGCCCACCGACATGCCGCTGGCGCCCAGCTGCGTGTGCGGGTAGGCGGCCATCAGACGGTCCACATTGGGCGTGCCCGCCGCGACCACCGCGTTCCCTACGGGGTTGGGGTTGATCCCAAAGCCATCCATAATGATCAGCGCCGTCATTTTCTTTGACATTTCAATACTCCTTTAATGGGCCGAAAGGTTTTCCTTGAACCCGCGGCCCGGCAATCGCCCCTCAGATGAGGGGCGCTGACTCCTGTTTCATTATACCCAGATTCTTGCCATCAGGGCGGCGGGTCACCGTAAAAACCTGATGATGTATCATGCTTCACGCCTGGTTTTACCGAAAGATCAGCATGTATTTCTGAATTAGAAGATAAATCAATCGAGAAATATTCAAAATGAGCGAAAGTAAACGGTTGCAGCGGACAAATTTTATTTTTTCTCCCTTCGCGTCTTTCGCGGTTTCTCATTCTTCCCAAGTCTTCTCATCAAAACATTGGGCGCTGCCGATCGCTCAGACAGCGCCCAATGTATTTAGATAGAGTCAAATGTCGAAATTGACCACCTTGCTGAAATCTTCCGCCTTCAGCGACGCGCCGCCGATCAGGCCGCCGTCGATCTCCGGCTGGGCCATCAGGCCCTTGACGTTCTTGGGGTTCATGCTGCCGCCGTACTGGATGCGCACCTTGCCCGCGGTGCTCTTGCCATATTTGCCGGCAACCGCCTTGCGGATCACCCCGATGGTCTCGTTGGCCTGCTCATCGGTGGCGGTCAGGCCGGTGCCGATGGCCCACACGGGCTCGTAGGCGATGACCACCTTGGCCACTTCTTCCTTCGTCAGGCCCGTCAGCGCCGTCAGGGTCTGGTAGGCCACCAGGTCGTCGGTGTAGCCGGCCTCGCGCTGCTCCTTCTTTTCGCCCACGCAGATGATGGGGGTCAGCCCTGCCTTCACGGCGGCCAGGGTGCGCAGGTTGACCGTCTCATCGGTCTCGCCGAAGTACTGCCTGCGCTCGCTGTGGCCGATGAGCACATAGTCTACCTTGCAGGCCTTGAGCATCCCCGCGCTCAGCTCGCCGGTATAGGCGCCGCTCTCCATAAAGTGCACGTTCTGCGCGCCGACTTTGATCTTGCTGCCGCGCACGGCCTGCACGGCGGCGGGGATATCCACAGCGGGCACGCAGACCACGACCTGCGCCGCCGCTTCCTTCACCAGAGGTTTCAATTCCGCGATCAACTCCGCCGCTTCCTGCGGGGTTTTGTTCATCTTCCAGTTGCCGGCAATGATGGGTTTTCTCATGTCAAATATAGTCTCCTTTATGATAATGATTACAGATCGTTGAGGGCGGCCACGCCGGGCAGTTCCAGCCCCTCGAGGAACTCAAGGGAAGCGCCGCCGCCGGTGGAGATGTGGCTCATCTTGTCGGCAAAGCCCAGCTGCACCACGGCCGCTGCGCTGTCACCGCCGCCGATGATGGTCACGGCATCGCTCTGGGCCATCGCCTCGGCCACCGCCACGGTGCCCGAGGCGAAGTTCGACATCTCGGATACGCCCATCGGCCCGTTCCACACCACGGTCTTGGCACCGCGGATGGCCTCGGCAAAGGCCTTCTGCGCCTTGGGGCCAATGTCCAGGGCCATGTAGCCCTCGGGGATATGGTAGCTGTCCACCACCTGAATGTTGGCGTCGTTGCTGTAGGCATCGGCCGCCACGCTGTCCTCGGGCAGCAGCAGCTTGACGCCCTTTTCCTTCGCCTTGGCGATCATCTCAAGCGCGTAGTCCAGCCGCTCGGCATCCAGCAGGGAGGTGCCGATCTCGCCGCCTTGGGCCTTTACAAAGGTATAGGCCATGCCGCCGCCGATGATCAGCGCGTCCACCTTTTCAAGCAGGTTGTTGATCACGCCGATCTTGTCGGCCACCTTCGCCCCGCCCAGGATGGCCACAAAGGGGCGCTCGGGCTCTTCCACCGCGCTGCCCAGGAACTTCAGCTCCTTTTCGATCAGGAAGCCCGACACCGCGGGCAGGTAGTGCGCCACACCCTCGGTAGAGGCATGGGCGCGGTGGGCGGTGCCGAAGGCGTCGTTGACATAGACATCGCCGTAGCTCGCCAGCTTCCTGGCGAACTCGGGGTCGTTCTTTTCCTCTTCCTTGTGGAAGCGCAGGTTTTCAAGCAGGCAGACTTCGCCCTCCTTCAGGGAGGCGACCACGCGGTCAGCGTCCTCGCCGATGACGTCCTTGGCCATCCTGACGGGCCGGCCAAGCAGTTCGCTCAGGCGCTCCGCCGCGGGGGCCAGGGAGTACTTCATGTTGAACTCGCCCTTGGGACGGCCCAGGTGGCTCATCAGCACGACCCTGGCACTCTGATCGATCAGATATTGAATCGTAGGCAGCGCGCCCACGATGCGGTTGTTGTCGGTGATCTTGCCTCCCTTGTCCTGCGGCACATTGAAGTCAACGCGGACGATCACCCGCTTCCCCTTCAGATCGATATCCCGGACTGTCTTCTTGCTCATGGCTGTCTCCTCTTCTTTACAGGCGCGAACCTCACGCCAAAAATATCCATCGCCATTATACCTAAATAAAGTGGCCCGAACAAGCCGAAGGGATAAGTTTTTCACATTTCCCCGGCTGTGCTCAGCCCATCTCCCCCCTCAGCTGCCTTCCGCCGATGACGTGGAAGTGCAAATGCGGCACTGTCTGGCAGGCATGCTCCCCGCAGTTGGATACCAGGCGGTAGCCGCCTTCCTCCACCCCGAGCTTTC